>JANMSE010000113.1:0-1977 GCA_031389045.1 Deltaproteobacteria bacterium
CCTCGTGGCGCCTTCACCGACTCCACCGCCACAGTTATCCGGCACAAGATCTTCACTCTCAAAGCTGAATTGACCGGAATCGTCCGCCCGAGCTACAGGTCCGTTTTCCCAATGGATTATCGCGCGGGGGGTTGCCGTGCCATGCACTTCTACAGTCCCAGCGGCGTTGAGTTTTGCTGTCGTTACCGTTAAGGAGGGGCCTGATTTATTGCCAGCATAAGCGGGCGAGATGCCCAAAAAGCTGAGCCCAGCCAGCAGGCCTGCTGCTATTTTCCTCGCCGTACTTCCCTTTTGCGAAAGCAGGATGTGATGAATGTTCATAGTTTCTCCCTTTCTTGAGTAATGTCTTTTGTGTTTGTTACCTGTCTTCTAGGAGCGCCGGCTCCCCTTCAGGGAACCTCCTGATGTTACCGCTCGACCGGCTCCGCCTACGGCGGCTCTTCTTTGTCCTCGTGCATCACCTGCGTCATAAGGGCCCGTTGAGGTGACAAGGGAGCTATTCCCTCGGCCGGAATCCCGGGAGTCGCCGGCTTCTCTTTATTGACACTCACTATGTGTTTCTTTTCCGTCATGCTCTGAGGATAGCGGCGGCGGCGGTGAAGTACCAGACGCGAACGGTGAAGTTTGCGTCAAGTTGCGGTGGAGTTTCGGTCAAGGTGTGGTAGAAACAGACCCCAAAGGGGGAGGCAGTGGAGAAACCCGGGCAAATCCTAGTATTCGATCCGTTCCGGCTTGACCCGGTGAACGAACGTTTGTGGCGGGGTGCGGAGTTACTCCCCGTTCGCCCAAAGCCGTTTGCGATCCTACGTTATCTGGCCGAGCATCCAGGCCGGTTGGTCACGAAAGAGGAGCTGAATAAGGCAGTCTGGCCAGACACGGTCGTCGGAGAGACTTCTCTCAAGGGCTATATCCGCGACTTACGAGAGGTTTTAGATGATGACCCGGAGGCACCGCGGTTCATCGAGACCGTGGCCCGCCGAGGCTACCGTTTTCTAGCGCTAGTACAGCGTCACGATGAGGCGGAAACCGAGACGACTACGCCGCTCGTGCCTGCCCATCCATACTCTGATCATGGAGCGTTCGTCGGTCGAGAGCACGAATTAGAGACGTTGCAGACGCATTTTAGACGCGCACTCAATGGGACACGGCAGGTGGTGTTCGTGACGGGGGAATCGGGGATGGGTAAGACAACCCTAGTTGATACCTTTCTCCGGCAGATGCCAAGCGACCCACCAGTATGGCTTGGGCACGGTCAGTGCATTGAGCACTACGGATCAGGCGAGGCATACCTCCCCATTTTGGAAGCACTCGGCCAGCTCACACGGAGAGACGAGGGGAAAAGAGTGATTAATACCCTGCTCCGCTATGCGCCCACGTGGCTCGCGCAGATGCCTGCTGCAGTGCCCGAGGGGGAACTAGAAGTTTTGCAGCGCAAAGTGCACGGGGCAACGCAAGAGCGGATGTTACGGGAGATGGCGGAAGCGCTGGAGGCGCTGGCTATGCTCTGTCCCGTCGTGATATGGATTGAGGATCTGCATTGGAGTGATTATTCGACCCTGGACCTATTGGCATCGGTAGCACGACGACGTGAGCCTGCGCGATTGCTTGTTATCGGGGCCTATCGGCCCACTGATATCATTGTCAGCGGTCATCCGCTCAAGGGACTCAAACAGGAACTTCACCTTCACCACCACTGTGAGGAAGTAGCCGTTCCGTTTCTGGAGGAACCGGAAATACGGCAGTATCTGACGGCCCGCTTCCCTCATCACCAGTTACTACCCGGCCTGGGGCCGATGTTGCACGAGAGCACGGAGGGCAATCCGCTGTTCTTGGTGAATGTCGTCGAGGACTTGGTCCGTCAGGAGCGGATTCGCGAAACGGAGGGGGCATGGCGCTTACAGGGCACTGCAGCCGAGGTACGGGCCAGTGTACCAGAGAATCTGCGTCAGATGATTGAGAAGCAGATCGAGCACCTCA
>JANMSE010000162.1:0-7451 GCA_031389045.1 Deltaproteobacteria bacterium
GGGATAGTCCGGCAAAGATCAATCCCTCTTCGATCCACATTTTTGCCGTGCGGATCACGGCGCGGCCTACCGCTTTAATCCGTTGGAACAGGGTCCGCGGAGGCAGCTCGGCCAAGAAAAAGTCTTCACCGAAATGGGCCACGAGTTTCTCGACCAGTGCCGGGCATTTCATGATCTCGATTTCCGACATAATGTCTTCTGGTCGCCGGCCCGTCACCACCCCAGCATTCGCGAGTGTTGCGGGAGGTTTCACCTCGCGCCCGAGCTTAAATAGCAGGCTTGCTGATACCTCGTAGTAGGTCGGGAGAATCAAGAGCGCGATGACCACCGCCAGGGCAACGAGAAGCGTACAACTCGCGACAAACCGCCAATACTTACCTAAGACGGCGATGACGTAATCCGTCGCAGGAAGAGACCAAGTCACACGTGGGTTGTGGATTGCTTCATTCATAGCCTGGCTTTATCCCTGGTCTCGCGTAAACGTTCGTAAATAAGTCGAGATTTCTGTGCAATCCTATGCTCCCACGAATGGGGCTGGACCGCAGCCAAACGGCGGTCGCCCGCACTCGCGTCCTCACGCAGACTGTCCTCAATGGCTGAGATGAAGGCCTCCGGTGTTGAGGCGATCTTGACGATACCGGGAAATCGTTGCGCTGCAGGGACAGGAGTACTGACCACCGGTTTGCCTCCTGCTAGATACTCGTAGCATTTGAGTGCGTCGCCATTACGGGTGATGTCATTGAGTGGAAACGGCATGAGACAGACATCCATGCCCTTCAAATAGCCGGGAAAATCTTCGTATGCTTTTGCGCCCAGGACATGGATATTCGGAAACTCTTTGAGCGGCGTCGGATCAAAGCCAAACCAGACATAGCCGACCAACACGATGCTCCATGAGGGATGTGTCCGAGCAATCGTTTGCAGTAATGCAACGTCCATCTTCCAAGGATCAACTCCCCCCAAATACCCCAACCCTGGCCGGGGGAGGTGAGCGATGTCAGCGGGAATCACAGTTGTAGGATTGAGGGCTTTGCCGAAATGGTCGAGGTCACCGGCGCAGGGAACTTCAAAGGTGTTCGCGTTAAAGGGGCGTCTCGCGGCGGCAAGGGCCTCTGTGACACCGAAGACAATATCCGCTTCTCGGCACAGTGCCTCCTCAAATTTTCGCACTTGTTGCCGTTGTCGCTCTGACTGTGCCAACGCCGCATCTTCCTCAACGCAGTCATAGATGAGGAGTTGGCGGGTGAGACGGCGGACGGTAGGGAGGGTGTCGTAGGCAAACGTCCAGAGCAGCGGGGAGCGAAAGCCAATCCGGTCGATGAGTCGCACGAGCAGCCGACTCAATATCCAGCCATTGAGGTGCATGATCGGCGTGCAGCGAAAAGCCCCTGGAAGTCCAACGGGTGGAGGCGTATAGACCCACAAGTTTGAGGCGACCTGTCTGAGACCCGCGTCAAACTGCCACGATCGATTTTGCGAGCGGGCCACGCGAATCAGTGTCGGAAGCGACAGGAACGGCTCTACATACAGGACACGGTTCTTTTTGGCCAAAAGCGTCATGGTGTTCTGACAGACGCTGTGAATGAGCATCCACTTGGCTGTGGCAAAACAGACAATGTCGAAGCCTTCTAGTGTCTCCAAGCTTTTGTTGGGTATGCGAACAGTGTCCATAAGAGAAACAGGTACTCCAAAAAATGTCGATCTCGACTCAATCCGTAACGCTGCGTAGCAATAGCTAGCCTACCAGAAGGATCCGCTATTTTCTAATTGGTCCGCTTCAGTTGCCGAGGCTGGCGTCGTCTTTCGAGCAAACCCTAAGAACAAGGCGATGGGCCCATCGCGGCGCGCCTCAATACGCCGCAGTCGCTGGATCGGTTGCTGGCGTGAGGGATTCCAGATAGCGCACCAGCAACCATATTGCGTCGGGAGCCGTCGTCCCCCCGTACGCGGGCATGCCGTTCGCCCTGCCCGCATAGATCGACTCGAACAGTTCAGCGCCTGACCCGCCATAGCGCCAACGGCCATCCGCGAGGTTTGGCCCGACCGCGCCCGCTCCTCCCGCTCCGTGGCAACCATCACAGTGCATGGCACTAAACAGTTGTTTGCCCGATGTCACCGCGGTCGGATCACTCGCGAAGGGATTTTCCCTGGCCATGCTCGGCGGCGGAGTTTTTCCCGCGAAGACGTGCTTTTTGTGGAGTGCTTTCGGCGGTACGGACACCGGCTCCTTTTGCTCAGGTGGAGCCGCGTGCAGCATGCTCACGCTCTCGCCTCCGTTCAGGCAAACCATCGTGGTGAAAAGAAGAGCGGCGCTCAGGCCCCGCGCTACAGAGCGAAGATCCATACTATGCCTCCACGGCTCGTGTGTTTGGCGATGTCGGGCATGAAGTCGGCGGGCGGACGAACGTCGGTTGGGTCATCGGAGCGCGTATCGCCGCTGAGCAACCACCAATCCCCGCCGATGCCGGCATAGACCGCCACATACTGCTTACCGTCTGGACCTGTATACGTAATCGGATTGCCTACCACGCCGGACCCCACCTTGAACTTCCACAGGACCGTGCCCTTGCGCGCGTCCACCACCTTGAACCAGCCATCCAAGGTGCCATAGAACAATACGTCACCTCCAGTGACCAACGCTCCACCCCAGACGGGATACGGCTCCGCCAGCGTCCAGACTTTTTTGCCAGCCACGGCGTCCCACGCGATATAGGCACCGAGCGGGCCAGGGCCAGCGGTGTAGGGAATCTCCGCGCCGATATACGGCGTGCCGACGATATACCCGATCTCGGTGGGCTTGAAATCCATGCACATATTACTGGTCGGCACATAAAAGAGCTGCGTGCGAGGCGAATAGGCGGCGGGCTGTTGGTTCTTGCCCCCTTCGAGATTCGGACAGATATTCTTGGTCACCTTGCCAGCTCCAGTGGTTTTCTCCGGGTTGATTTCCGGCAATCCGGTGGTGAGATCGACCCGTTTCGCCCAATTGACGTTGACGTAGGGAACCGCGGACAACAACGCACCGTTAGTGCGGTCCACCGTGTAGACGAACCCGTTCTTGTCGAAATGGACCAACGCTTGCCGCGTTTTTCCCTCGAAGAGCAGATCGACGAGGATATGCTCCTGGATGGCGTCAAAGTCCCAATTGTCATGTGGGGTTTGCTGATACGCCCACCGCACCTTGCCGTCATCAGGGTTGCGCGCCAGCATGCTGTTCGTCCATTTGTTGTCGCCAGGACGTTGGCTGGCGTTATACGGGGCGGGATTGCCAGTGCCATAATAGACAAGATTGAGCGCGGAATCGTAAGAGAGCCATCCCCAGACCGTGCCCCCGCCGACTGCCCACGCGGCAGCGTTGGGCCAGCTCTTCGCGCCAAGATCACTGCCCTGCTCCTTGGCGTAATGGGGGCGATAAAAGGCGGGATCGATCAGCACATCCTTGTCCGGGCCGGTGCTGTAGCCCGTCCAGAGGATTTTGCCCGTGCGACTCTCCAGCGCCTTAATCCACCCACGAGCCCCGAGTTCGGCACCCGCGTTGCCCACCAAGACTTTGTTCTTGACCACGAGAGGAGCCATCGTCACGGTCTCCCCAATCTGAAGGTCAGCGACCTGCGTTTTCCATACCTCTTTGCCGGTCGTGGCATTGACCGCCACCGTGTGTCCGTCGAGCAGATTGTAGATGATATTGCCGTCCGCGTAGGCCGCTCCGCGATTGACCGTGTCGCAACACGCGGTCCCAATCGCCGTGGGATTCACATACGGACGATATTTCCACTTGAGCGGATAGCCTTCCTGGGTGAGGTCGAAAGCGTACAGGACATTCGGATAGGGGGTTACCACGTAGAGGGTGTTATTCACCATCAACGGTTGCCCCTCATGGCCTCCCAACACCCCCGTGGAGAACGTCCAGACCGGACGAAGACTCTTCGCGTTCTCCGCCGTGATCTCTTTCAGCCCACTGTAGCGGGTGTTGGCATAGTCCTTCGCGGGCATTGTCCATTGCCCCTCCTCCGTCGAAGGAGGATGCGCATCTTGCGCACTCGCTCGGAAAGCACCGAAGCTGAAGAGGACAAGGCTCACCCCGACCGCCACCCACCCGCGCGCACAATTCATGGTTCCCTCATATCACGCCTCTCGTTCAAGTGCGTTGTTCGTCTCTTGGTTTCGCGTGACGTTCACTCGTCTCATGTTGGTTCTGATAGCATGTTTTCGAGAAAAGGGGGAATCGCGTGGTGGGGGCCGGAACTCAGCCGCCGATACCGTGTGGCATCCTAATGAAGGGAACGAAAGAAACCTCGGATTGTGCTCCGCTCCATCCGGGTGACCGTGCTAAGGAGACTCCGGCAGACATCATCGGTCAGCAAGGGAAGCCGCCGGAAGCACGAGAAGGTCAACTCGTGATAATGGTCGGGCTCGTTGAAATGGGTCACTCGTTTGCGGTGGGGAGGAACGAGTGTCATCGTCATAGTGTAAGCCGGCACTGCTGGACCAGCCAGCAGTGGCACCCGGCTCTCACCGGGATTGCCATGCAACGTCCCTTATTTCTGCAATTCATCCTTCATCATTCCGTGTTCAGCATTGCCGAGAGGGGGAGGACTCCCGGATTTCACTCCGTTGCATCCGGGAGTCCTTGCGTGACGTGCAGGATTGCAAGACCTCTCCCCTATGCCACTTGCAGCACCAAGCGCTTGTCGCAGGCTTTGACGTACTTGCCCAACGTGGCGACTGAAGGCGAGTGCTTGCCGGTGGCGAGCGCTCGTTCGAGGCGCGCCACTGACGGAGCCTGGGTGCCCATGCGCTCGGCCACTTGGGCTTGCGTGAGTCCCGCTTCGTGACGCACGGTGAGCAGCATGTCGAGCAGAGCGAACTCTTCGCGCCCCAGGCGTTCCACTTCCGCGCGCACTGCGGGGCGGCGCATCAGTGTTGTGACGACTTGGTTATGAGTTTGCACGGGTGACCTCCTTCATGCGGGCTACGGCAATCTGGCGTTCGCGCGGGGGCGTCTTGTCGGTCTTCTTGATAAAGCTGTGCAGCATGACGATGCGCTTTCCAACAAGGGTGCAAAAAAACACCCGTGCACTTCCTTCGGTCCCCTGTAATCGCAGCTCGAACAATCCTTTCCTGAAGGCTTTGGTGTACGACTCTCCGAGGTTGGGACCCAATGCGACCATACGACGGGTCAACACGATGTATCGTGCGGCGAGCGTATCAGGCAAGTTCAGGATGTCAGTTTGAACGGTCTCGCTGTAGTAGGTGATCGTGTAGGCCACAGCAGCGAGGTAACAAATATGTTAGTTATGTGCAAGCAAGCCTAACCCGCCGAAGCGAGCCACGTAGGGGGGCATCCGCTGAAGCCAGCCGTACCACCCGTGGGCAGCCTCAGCAGGCGAAGAACAATGGCACCGTCCCCTATTTCCCGTCCCCAATCCCAACGGGATTCCGTCTTCCAGCCCAGGGTTGTTGCAACCCTGGGCTGCGGATCACGTCCATCCCCAACCCCGATGGGGTTGTGACCGGCTCGACTCGTGGCTTGCGCCTGGAGCGGAGCGCCGAGTCCAAAGCTGAGTTCGGAGCCCGAAGCTGAGCGTCAAGCCCAGGGTAGCTACGCTCGGAGCCCAGGGTAGCTGCGCAACCCTGGGTTGTGTTGCGCAATCCCGTTGGGATTGGCGGCAAGGGGCGGGCTGGGAACTGCTCTGGCCTTATCACGTGGGGGCAAGGGCGGAAGTGTGAGCCCACAAGGTATAGAGAAACCCCGGATGGAACGGAGCGCATCCGAGCTACCGCGTTGCCCGTCCCCAATCCCAACGGGATTCCGTCTTCCAGCCCAGGGTTGTTGCAACCCTGGGCTGCGGATCACGTCCATCCCCAACCCCGATGGGGTTGTGACCGGCTCGACCCGTGACCTGCGCCTGGAGCTGAGCGCTGAGTCCAAAGCTGAGTTCGGAGCCCGAAGCTGAGCGTCAAGCCCAGGGTAGCTGAGCGTCAAGCCCAGGGTAGCTACGCAACCCTGGGTTGTGTTGCGCAATCCCGTTGGGATTGGCAGCAAGGGGCGCGATGGGGACTGCTCTCGCCTTATCACGTGGTGACAAGAGCCGAAGTGTTCCCCCATAAGGGAGAGCGAGAGAACCCCCGGATTATGCTCCGCTCCATCCGGGCTACCTCGCTGCCGAACCAGACAGCAGTGGCACCCGGCGGTGGGGAGGAGCAAATATCATCGTCATATTGTCAGCCGCCACTGCTGGACAAGCCAGCAGTGGCACCCGGCGCGAAGTCTCACTCCGAGAGTTGATACACAGAGCCGATTGACGGCGGGGTGATCGTCCTTTGCTCGAAGCGGTCCCGCACTTGCTCAAGGTACTGCATCGTTTCCGTCGAGTAGTACGCTTCGCCACATTCTGTGCAGACCTCAGCCTGTACGGGAACCAGCAGCCGGTCTTTGCCGAGTTTGAGTTCGGCTTCACGCGTGGCGAGTTGCACCTCGCCTTTTTTGCAGATCACGCAGTTCATCCGTGTTTCCTCCGTTGAAAATCGGCCTCCCACCGCGCGGGGTCCGGTTCATACGTTGTAATAATAATGATGAGCCGCCGCTCTGCTAAGACTGGCGCGCACACAACGTGCAAAGGGTGGCTCATGGCTGTGCGCCCCAGTATCAGCGCACTGGGGTATGGCTTATCCGCAGGATACTCTTCAATGATTTCGCCAACACTGAGAGCATGCAGCAGATCCACCACAGTGATCCGCCCTAATGGTTCTTCTTCCATCTCCTTGCACGCATGATCGGTGAAGACAATTGGCCAAACATTGTCGGATCTCGCAGTAATCCATCCCTCAGCTCTTTAGTCCTATTTTGACTCCCATTCCAGCGGTGCTACTCACAGCTTGCTTACCCGTGAGGTACTTCTCACTGCTGGACAAGCCAACAGTGGCACCTGGCCTGCTCAATACTGTGGCTGAGAAACCCCCGGCAGACATCATCGGTCAGCAAGGGAAGCCGCCGGAAGCACGAGAAGGTCAACTCGTGATACTGGCCGGGCTCATGGAAATGGGTGACTCGTTTACGGTGGGGAGGACCGAATATCATCGTCATAGTGGAAGCCGTCACTGCTGAGCAAGCCAGCAGTGACGCCCGGCGTGCCTCAATCCGCTGACAATGACGCCTCGGCTGAACTTAACGCCATTGGGCTAGTGCTCTGTCACACTTAAGAATTAGGGTAGCCCCTGCGATTTCATCAAGTAAAACGGGAGTGTCGAGACACCCTCACCCTAAATTAGAAGTGTGACAGAGCACTAGTCGCAACTTTGCACCAGTTGTGGGCATTCTCTATATTGGAGCCGCAATCTTGGGATTTATTCCGGGTATCACGTCATTGCCGCCTACGGGTGCGTCGCCGTTAGCTGTAGATAGCGGTTACGGTTATCTGTTGGGGTTATTCCCGGTTAATGTTCTTCAC
>JANMSE010000175.1:0-3414 GCA_031389045.1 Deltaproteobacteria bacterium
CAGTGCATGGCGAGCCGGGAGCGTCAGCGAACGGAGTTTTGGGACTTGCAACCAGCGATTGCGTCGCCAAAACACCGGTCGCAAACGCTCCCCGCTCGCCGGGTCGCTTGGCCGAGATGTTAGTTATTAGGCGGCCCAAACCCACCCGAACCACCCGGCCGGCCGAACCCCGGTCCTCCGGGTCCATCCTTGGGCGGTGGGCCGTAGCCGGGCTTGCCGGGCTTGAGTGGTTTGCCGCCGGGCGGTGGGGGCTGGAACATTATAAGAAGATGTCGGCTGGAGTGACATCGAAACCTCCTGAGCAAAGAGAATATCGTTCACGCCGGAGTCTACTTGAATGAGTATTTAGTGGATAGTTGGCCGCAGCATATCGGGCGTAAAGCCTTGAATTCGCTGTAAATCGAATTCGCCAACAGTATCGCGCTTGCCGGAAGGACACGGAAGGTGCGGCGGTAGGGCATGAAACGCAGTTCATCCGAGCGGCTCAGCCATTCGGAATACTCTTCTGGGATTGCGGCATCCAATATATCAAAGGTTGCTCTCGGCATAGAATTATTACTTTCCGCCATCCCGCCAAAACTGCCTCGCCATCCCAGTGACCAGCTTCCCTTGCAACCGTAGCGCACCCTCCGCCTTTTTCAGTTCGCGATGGATAACGCCGCCAAGGATTTTCTTTTGCTCTGAATCTTTCAACGTATGCGGCGAAAAGTGCACACCACACTCCGCGAGTTCAACGAAGTTCGTGGAGTTATCGCCAGTTGTTACGAACGCGTCAGCATCCTGCGAAGCAAGCCACACCGGAAATCCCCACGAACGCCCTTGGCGCGCCAACGAACCGAGTAACCCCGCCTTGCCTTCTTTTGGTAGCAGCAGGTGAGCCTCGTCCACAAACAGCACCATCTTGATGGGCTGGACGTTGTTCTTGATCGCGAGATTACGGTTGAGCCGCTTCATCAAGAAGTTCAGAATGAGTGCCACGGCCAACGCTTTAGTTTGGCTGTCATTGCCAAATTCCTGGAAATCAATGACCAACGAATTGCGAAGCCAGCTTTCCGGAGTGATCGCTTCTCGATCACTGGCGAAAAGATTCACACTTGAAAGGTCAGGTGGCATTAAAGCCGTGGTGTTTACGATGCCAAGTCAGGTGTGTCTTATCCGGCCAGTAATTTCGATCAGCAGGAAGGAGAAGACGTGTGTTTGCCTTGAGTGATAAAAGTAATGCCTCCGGGCCAAATTCATCGAATCGCTTTGTAGCCACAAGGACTCGATACTCGTCGTCCAATGACCAAAGGCCCTCGTCAAACATCCAATGAGCATTCTTACAAAGCGCAATTCCATTGCGTGGGTCATTGTTCTGGCTATCGGCGAACTGATGAATATGCGCCGCATCGACAATACTGCCACTGTCCACAGTCACAAGCCGGTACTGAGTGAGTGCGCAGGTGTAGTTATACGCAGGCACGACCGTCAAGCGAAAACGTGCTTCACGTCCGCGCTCGCGCGAGGTCTCATAGAGTCGCGCATCCTCTTTGACAATCGGATCAGGCGGCACGGATAAGCCGACCAGTTCATACAGTGCCGCGCGTTCGCCGGCATCGACAAAATACTTCGCAATCAAGATACGCCGCATCTGATTTCTGAAGTCCGCATCATTCAGGCAGGTCAAAAATGTTTCGTCCAATTGCGCGGCAACAGCACGACGTCGCTCTAAGGTCGGTTGACCATGCTCGTCAAGCGGCGTCCAACATCCGTCACTGCCCATGTGAAAAAGTGGAAGATGGATGTCCAGCCGCTGCGGACGACGTTCAGCAACGACCGTCCCATAGGCAAGAAAGCGAAAAACGAGTTCTCCAGTCAATGGAAGAGTTTTATCGGTAAGTTTGCTTTGCTCGGCTAATTCGGCGAGAACCAAGAGCAATAGAGGCTTGTGAGGGGCGATGCTTCCTTTGCGATCAACGCGAAGGTTTGAGATAATTTTCAGCCATTTTTCGTGGGTCACAGAAGCTAACATTCCTCGCTCATCCACGCAGAGCAGCTTCGTCTTCCAAGTCGTCTTTCAGAATGTTGAGCAAGTCACCAGGAAGACCAACCGCGCGATGACTCTCACTATACTCTTCAACCTTTGCGAGAAGACGACGTAATGTATCGGCCCGAATGCCCTTTTCGGTAGCCACTTCCTCCTGCAGTTCGCACAACCGACTGGTCTCTTTCCAATCACTCATCACGATCCCTTTTTGGCGGGTGACGATGCGTCCGACACCGCCGCCATCGTCGGGTTGCCGTGCCGCTTTCCAAAATTTTTGGATGAGAAAGAGTTCATCCTCGCTGATGACTTGCAGGCCGGTTTCTTCCTGGAGTTTAAGCAGCTTGGTGAGCAATTCACGGCGAGCGGTCATGGTGAGCGGCCCGGCGCCCTCACTCCCATTCATCCGCTTCATGTCGCGTTTCCCGTTAACCGGGTCGCGGTAGAACAGGAGCGTTTCTCTGAACTCAATCAGTTTCTCCATCCGCTCGTCACCGCTAGCCAGCAGACCTTCGCTGGCTTTGTCGCGGTCAACTACCGTGCATGTCCAACACCCGAAGCGGCTGTTGCCGCAGCTTGGCGTGCTGGTATCAATTTGGATTGGACACTCCCCACCGCTGGCATTGGCGTACAGCTTGTAGAGCACGCGATTGTCTCCTCCCCAGGGATTCGGCTTCTGGAGTAAATAGGCCCACACCTCTTCCGTGCTGAGAAACTCGATGGGATTCGACACCCACACACGGGGAAGGTCGGGATGGCGGCGCAACCCATTGCGTGCCTCGCGGCCCGCCATGGTCTGGGAGCGACTGGAGCTTTCCGCGCGTCGCGCCCCCAAATGAAGGATGGCCTCGCTCCAATGTCCGAGCCGTTGTTGGACAAAGACATTGACGGGATCAATCTTCATGCGCTGGGTGCACCAGCGAAAGGTGCGGTTCGGTGGTGGATACCCTCGCCCAATGATGTTGACCCAAAACGATTGCTCGGATGGCGGCTTCAACAAAGTCGCATCTATGCGCAGCCCGTTTTGCTCGGAGCATTTGCGCATCTTGTCCAAGGTCCCTTCCACCATTTCGACGATGGCGGGAATCTCCACGCGCGTGTCCGTGCAGACAACGGAGATGGGCTTGATACGTTTGTCCGGCGGCAGTGAGAGGACGGTCTCAAAGATGAGCGAGGCCAGCAGCGTGCTGTCTTTCCCGCCGCTGAATCCCACCAGCCACGGACGCTCATCTTCCGTATAGAGCTGGTGGAGTGTGTTTTTAATGTCTTGGTAGGTAGTGGTGCTCATTATGGGTGTCTATTTTTGTAAGCGTTCAGCTATCAGCTTTCAGTAGTCAGCCAGAGAGAAAAACATAGAAGGTTTTACCCTTCTTTGATACGAGTCAAAGCCC
>JANMSE010000177.1:0-17063 GCA_031389045.1 Deltaproteobacteria bacterium
TCCACGAGGAGTCACCGGCCTGGGCGGCGCGGTGATTAACTACGTGTGTCATTCGATGCCGACGGTGATGGAGCCACTGGTGAATTTGATTGGCTCCGGCGTGTTCGAGTGCCATCCAACACTCAAAGCGGGGTCGATTGAAGGCGGCATCGGCTGGGTGCCGTGGATGCTGGAAGCGATGGATTATTCCTTCCAGGCGCATCATATATGGGTGCGTCCGGTGATGCCGGAGTTGCCGAGCTTCTACTATCGGCGCAATTGTTTCTCGGCGTTCATGGAAGACCACGTGACGCTGCCGCGCGCGGAAGAGCTGGGCATCGTGGACAATCTGATGTGGTCCAATGACTACCCGCATCACGAAGGCAGTTGGCCACACTCGGCGGAGAGCATTGAGCGGCAGATGCACTGCCTGTCGGAGTCAAGCCGGGCGAGAATTCTGGGGCTCAATGCCGCGCGGGTGTTCAAGTTGAAAGGGCCGGAAAGGAAGCAGTAGTGGAGCTTTCCGCTCCTTCCCCATTTTTGCCCTTTGATTTTTGCCCTTTGCCTTTTGATTTTTCGATCAGTCATCATTCGTAATGGTGCCAATCCCCCGGAAGTCAGGATCGACAATGGTGGCGCCCACGGGACTCGTCAGATTGACGAGGAAGTACTCGTTGGGCTCCACCACCGTGTTGCCGATCACGGGTACGGTGCAGGTCTTACTCGTCTGGGGCGGCGTGAAGGTCAGCAAGGTATTCAGCGCCGTATAGTCACTCCCCGCCACCGCCGTCCCATTGCCGGTGACGCACCGCACCGTCACAGTGCTGGTCGCCGTCGAACTCAACGTCACCGTGAAGACGAAGTTCTTGTTCCCCACGTTCCCTTCCGTCGCTGTTACATCGGTGATGCGCAACAGCGGCCCATCATCATTGAGAATAACGCCTATCCCGCGAAAGTCAGGATCCACGATCGTCGCGCCCACGGCATTGCGCAGATTGACGAAGAAGTTCTCGTTGGGCTCTATCACCGTGTTGCCGATCACCGGCACCGTGCAAGTCTGACTCGTCTGCCCCGGCGTGAAGGTCAGCAGAGTATTGAGCGCCGTGTAGTCGCTGCCCGCCACCGCCGATCCGTCAGCGGTGATACAGTTCACCGTCACAGTGCTGGTCGCCGCCGGATTCAATCCCACCGTGAAGACGAGGTTCTTCGTCCCCGCGTTCCCTTCCGTCACCGTCACATTGTTGATGCTCACGCGTGGCCCGCCATCATCGCGGAAGAGGGCCGGTGTTGTCACAGTCATCGGAAGCGCCCCGCTTATCACCACGGCATTGGCGGCATTGCGAATTTCAATCGTCCCACCCGTCGTGGTGTTGCTGAAACGCACCGTCACCTTCCGTCCATCTTGGAGTGACACGGTGACTCCCGTTTGCCCACTGGCATCGGCACGTATCGCGCTTGAGACAGACTTATTGACGCTCAAGGCATGGAGAAAATAGGAAGTGCCTACCGCACTGTCCGCCACATCGACGCGATACCCCGCCAACAGATCACTATCGAGCGACGGCCAGGCCCGCACAACCGTGCTCAGCCCCGTGGGCGCCAAACGCAGAACATCCAAGCTATTGGCATTCGGCGCGACGCCGCGGGTCACGCTAACCGTCTGCCCATTCACCACCGGCTGGACCGGGACATTCAGCGTCCAGACCTTGCGAGTATTCGCACCGACCGACTGCACCCGGTCAAAAACGAGAAACGTACTGGGCTTGATGAAAACAAATTCCCGTTCCACTTTCCCGACCTGCGCTTGCCCGCCGTAGACCGGCGTCACGTTGGCCGAGGCGTAATCATAATAGCTGTTATGCGCCAAGGCGCGCATCGCACAGGGGCCCGCGCCGGTTTCTCCAGGTCGTTGCTGAATGATGGTGCCATTGTCCTCGATTCTCACCAGATTATGCAGCGCCTCGCCCTGCTGAATACCAGAATGCGAGTCGATATTGGCGTCGTAGGCCAGCCAGCGCCCCTTGAACAGGGTGAAACTGCCCTGATCGCGATGGGCATGGCTCTCGGTGTACGGGCCACAAATGAAGTTGGCGTAGACCGCGGTCTTGTCCCACGCTGAGCGCATGGAAAACTGGCCCGTGCCACTTCCCCAGTACGCTGTCTCCAATGATGCGAGCGGGCGCGCGGTACTGCTGGCGTGGTCATACAGATAATCGCTGTAGAACATGAAACTGTTTTGCATGGTCGGCACCGAGGATTGCGCCAACAAGGACTTGGCGACTCCATCGACTCCGGTGCCACGGAAGAGGCGCATCAACTCCTGCAAATACTCGCGATGATAGTCAAACAACGCGGCGGTCGAGTCGCGCGCATGGTCCCCCGTCGGGGTCAGTTGATCCAGGGTGGGGACGATACTGTGCATCAGGTGGGGCAAGGACGCGACGGTATGCGGGGTGAGTGAGGCGACCCGGTCGCCGGTCGAACGTTCCCACCAGTCATACAAGCGCCACAAATTTTTCATGGCCGTGCCGTACCCCGTGCCTTCACGTGAGCCACCTCCGGTCAGGTCACGGTTAAAGATAGGGAACAACTGGTAGCCAAGTTTGACGGTGCGGAATTGCGTGATCCAAGTCGGTGCTTGGAGGTTCTCGCCATGCGTGGCCAACCCGAGCAACATGGTGGCCTCAAGGAACGAATAGTAATAGTTGTTGACGGGGTTATCCACCGACCACCCACTCCACGGATAGGACGTGGTTCCCCATTTGGCCTCCGTATGATGCCACACATTCCACACGGCCTGGTTGGCGTAGGTCCTCCAGCGTTGTCGCTGCGCGGCGCTCATGGAGGCGCGGCACCAATCATAGACCAGGGTCAGGTTGCCGATCATGGGACCGACCTCCAAATAACTGTCACCTGCTACCGCCGGCCGCTGATTTTGCGCGATCAGTGCTTCTTCCGACACCACGAAGGCTTCCGTGCGCGTGACCGCGTAGGTGCAGTAGTTTTGCACGCCGGTGACCTGCTTCATCAGGGCGGCATACCAAGGCTCGAAGCCATAGTAATTGGCGGCACCACTGATCTGATTATCGACCATGGTCTTAAACCGCACGGCGGAGGGAGCATTGGTGTTGAGCAAGCCGCGCAAATTGGTCAGCGTCGCCGCATCCGACACCAGAATCCGCGGGGTCCCCAGCGGAGTAATGGTCACGGCAGCGACCGCGGAAGTCGCAAGCGTGACACTCAAGACAGCCGCTAGGAGTAGTGTCACCCGGTGTGTGTTTGATGTGGCATGATTGATCTTCATGGGAGTTCCCGTTGAAACTCGGCTGTGCTCATTTTTGAATAGCAAGGTAAGGATGCCTCCAGTAGCAGAATATCGTACTCACTCAGCTTACCTGTCGGCGAGTCTCACGGCGAACTTTAATGTATCTGGCGGCGTTTTGGAGATGGCCGTGAAGAAAAGCGCGATTCGGACACGCGTGCGGGAAGCCCCTGGGCAATTTTTATGGGCGCACGTGTGTTCGCGCGCTACCCACGGCTTATGGCGGGATCAATAGCGGAAAAGCCTCGACCGGCGGAGGCACTGCCTATTAGCGACAAGTCGAGCAAAGCCGCGAGGACTCAACAATAAATGGCGGAATTGCCCCTGGCGACAAGTCGCCAGGGGCACGCGGTCCTATGGGTCAGTCGTCATTCGTAATGGTCCCTATCCCTCGAAAGTCGGCATCAAAAATCGAGGCGCCCACGGGACTGGTCAGATTGACGAAGAACGTCTCGTTAGGCTCCACCACCGCATCCCCGACCACCAGCACCGCACAGGTTTTATTCATCTCTCCTGGCAAGAAGGTCAACGGAATATTCACCGCCGTATAGTCACTCCCCGCCACCGCCGTCCCATTGGCCGTGACACAATTCACCGTCACGTTGGTGGCTGCCGCCGGGCTCAACGTCACAAGGAAGTTGAAACTCTTGTTCCCCGCGTTCCCTTCCGTCAACGTCACATCGCTAATGCGCAACAGTGGCCCATCATTATTCAGGATCACGCCGAGGCCTTGCCCGTCAACAATCGTCGCTGGTCCCACGGCACTGGTCAGATTGACCACGAAGTACTCATTAGGCTCTACCACCCCATCCCCAACCACCGGCACGGTGCAGGTCTTGAATGTCTGCCCCTGAAAGAAGGTCAACGCGGTCGTCCCCGCCGTATAGTCACTGCCCGCTGCTGCGGTCCCATTGGCGGCGACACAGTTCACCGTCACATCGGTGGCCGCCGCCAGACTCAGCGTGACCGTGAAGTTGAAGTTCGAGGTGCCGGTATTCCCTTCCGTCAACGTGACATTGTTAATGCTCAACAACGGGCCGTCATCATTGAGGATCGTCCCCAGTCCTTGCCCATCAAAAAGCGTGGCTGGCCCCACGACGTTCGTCAGATTGACGAAAAAGGTCTCGTTGGGCTCCACCCCCGTGGGGATGGTGTTCCCGACCACCGGCACCGTACAGGTCTTGATCGTCTGCCCCGGCGTAAAGACCAACGGGAGGTTCACCGCCCCATAGTCGGCAGGCGCCGTGGCCGACCCATTGGCCGTGACGCAGTTCACCGTCACGTTGCTGGCCGCCACCGCCCCTAACGTCACGGTGAAGACGAAAGCCGTCGTCCCACTGGTGCCTTCCGTTCGCGCGACGTCGGTGATACTCAACCGCGGCCCGTCATCATTGAGAATGGTCCCGCGTCCTTGCCCATCGGCGAGGGTCGCTCCGCTTGGGGCACTCAGATTGACCACGAACGTCTCATTGGCCTCCACCACCCCTTCACCCACCACATTCACCCTCACCTGCTTGCTCGTCTGGCCTGGGGTGAACGTCAACACCGTCGGCGCGAGGGTCGCGTAGTCTCCCGGCGCGACCGCGGTCCCATTGGCCGTCGCGTAGGTCACGGTCACATTGCTGGTCGCCGCGGCGGACAAGGTCACAGTAAAGTCGAAGGCGGTCGTGCCACTGTTGCCTTCGGCCCGCGTGACATCGTTGATGCGTAAAGTACGAGCAGGCGGCGCGGCGCACGTATAGATCTGGACGTCATCAACGAACCAGCCGTAGTCATCAACGCTACTATCCGTCCCCATGCGGAGGCGAAATCGCACGTTCTGACCGCTCAGCGTGTTGAGCGTCAATTGCGAGGCCGTATAGCCAAAACTTTCGCGGACAAAGGCATTCCTCCCGGCGAGGGGATTGCCGGAGCCAGTACCAATCGTCCCATTGTACGTCCTCCCACTGGTAATCAAGGTCCCGGCATCAGTCCACGTCGCTCCTCCATTTGTACTGTACTCGACGACGCCGCCATCATAATTGCTTGTGCTACCATTTTCGAACCCAAACGAATGCTTAAACTGCATGCGGGCCCCGGCGGGAATCGCGACATTCGCCGTCATGGCAACCGCGGAATCTCCCACGACAGGAGCATCATATCCCCAGAATGAGCGTGTCCCACTAGAGGCAAAGACGGAACAGTACACATCAGGGGTCCCCGTACAGCCACCAAATGCGGTATGGGTAGCGTCATCCAACCAGTGGTTGACTCCTGTTGCTGTTGTCGTCGTCCACTTGCCCGACGCAGGATTTTCCAAGTTATCAAAAAACAGATTCGTCGGATTTTGTCCGGCTGGACAGAGGGCTGGCGCCGCAGGTTGTGCACACACGGGATTGGCCATCTCGACCGCATCCAAAGCCTTTTTGACCTGCGCGCAGTCCGCCGCTGTAATTCCCGCGGTTCCCACCAAATCCGTACACGCCTGCCGCATGGCGTTGTAATTATCAAGAAAACCCGAGCCTGAGACGAGATAGGTATTCAACGTCCGATATTGAATCTTCCCAGCCTTAGTTAAACCAAGGGGAGTAATGGTTTGCCCATTATAGGTGCCCCCGTCCACCATTAGGGCGTAGGCGTGGTTCGGTACCCCGCTGTTGCTGTGGACCCCTCCCGCGTCGCCACCAGGGGTCAGACACACGAATTGCGGATCGCTCACCTTGCCCGGATCACCGAAAAGTGTCGGGTCCCGCATATTGCGGATTGCACCGATGGAGGGGAGATCTTCTCCCATTTGCCAGCGGACCGCCGCAGTATCGGTACCTCCGACGTTGGTTAAATCCACCGTCTCACCAAAGATGTCGGAGAAGGATTCGTTCAGGGCCCCTGATTGCATGTAGTAGAAGAGCCCCGCCGCTCTCTCAGTCACAGCATGGGTCAATTCGTGCGCATCAACATCATCCGCGCGAGAAAATCCAAGACCATAGACCATCTGGGTGCCGTTCCAAAAGGCATTTTGATAGGGGCACTCAGCAGGAGACGGACAAAAATCCACAGTCGAAATCAGCGCAGCTCCTGCCCCATCGTAGCTATCGCGTCCGTGTTGGGTAAAAAAGTAGTTGTAGGTATCGCCGGAGAAATTATACGCCGTATCCACGTCTAGATCGCCAGTCGCCGCCCCCCCTTCGCTGCGCACTAACGTGCCGGGAAGGATAGCCGAGCTGTTGGTATCATGAATCCGGCGGAGCCTTGCGTCAGTGAGCTGACTAAAGTGCAAGAGCACCCCTCCCTGCCGCGCGTCGATCCAGATCAATTCCCGTACATCGATCTTGGTCGCTTCGATAAACCACGCCAGCCGGGTTGGGGATTGTCGATCCTCAAGCAGTCCTTGGTTAAAGACTTCCAGCCGTGGCGTGCTGAGCGTGGCATCGGTCACTTTCAAGTGCTTGGCCAGCACTGCCTGAGCGGTTACGAGCGCCTCCTGAGGAGCGACGTGCGGGGTTGTCTCCACCTGCTCCAAATCGGGCAACGTCTTCGCGGTGACCGCCGTGACGTGCGCGCCGCGAAGATGCACAATCATCTCACCGGCGGTGACTGGGACGCCGTGGTGGACCTGGTGAAACCGCACGTGTTCCATTCCCACTTCATCACGAGCTTGCACCCGTTGTACCTGGACCTGCTCGGGTGCCGTGATCCCGAACGCTGTCCCGTAGAGGTCAAGAAACTTCCGACCACGCTCTTCTGGCGGAGCTGTCGGGGACATGAAGGTCGGGATCGCTTTGCCCGGCGCGGCTGCCACGAAGGTGGCTAACTCCGAGACCGGGGACTGGGTGATCTGGACCGCGCCTCCCGCAAACGCTTCCATTCGTTGCCGTGCTTCTTGGACGGCGATATCCCGTTGCTGGGCATGCAGCGTAGCCGGCTGGGTAATGCTGGCTAGCCAGCCGGTCAATATCGACAGATAGATCATCGTGCTTCGCTTAGACATGATTCTCCTCCTTACTGAGTTCTCCGTGTTATGGCGTTACCGGCTTATGAACAAATTGTTCAATGACCCTGAACAGTCTCGGGTATCCTCTTTTTGTCACCCGCGCCCCTGTATTCTCAACGCACGGGTTCGCGTGGACGGCACTCGCCCTCGGCCCGCGCGGTGCTGGCTTCCACCTCCGTCAAGCGCTCGACTTGACGAATCACGGCGACTTGTTCCCGCACCGGTGTGCAGGGCGCTTGGATACACCGGATATTGGCATTGACGCGGGTCTCGTACACGTAATGCACCCGGAGCGGGCCACCGAGATAGGCATCAAGCTCCACCCCAGCGGCGCCGAACGCATAGACATCATGGACACCCGCGCAATCGACTCTTAACAGGTAGCGGGTACCGACTTGCTCAATGGTGGCGACGCCGTAATGGGTGTAGTGCATGTCGAGTTTCCGTTCCCAGGGCGTGGAAGAAGGGGAAAGTACAGACCCGGCTCCTGCCCCAGAGGGACCACCGGAGCAGGCCCATACCGACATCGCCAATAGTGAGAGGAGGGTTTGCTTCAACATGATCCAGGCTCTTTTTTCAGGTGCCTGCCGGTGCTCAATCAAGTCAGATGGGGATGGCCACAATCCTTCTCAACACAAAAAAGCCGAGCTCCAGTGGTGACCAATACCGTGGTCACTCTCGGCAGCCCGGCTTACTTCGTGCTGAACAAGAAGTCCCGTGGTTTTCCGTCGCCTGCTCACGCAGGGTTTGGCTCGTGCTGTATACTGGTGGCCGTTGGTGTTCTCGTTACGCCTCTCGATAAGCCCACTCTTGTGGTTGGTCTGTTTTCCTGGTTGGCTCCCGCTCTTCACAGGCCGAGTGAGATACTCACGAGGTCAAACGTGTACAAGATTGCACTCGGTATGGCAAGCGAAAAAAGAGGCGGTGAAATTTTTGCTGTTGTAATTCGGAAATGGGAATACTTGTTTCCATAGTCGCCTTCTCGCTCTTCCGAAGGTTGTCGGAGTGTCCGCTTTTCCCCCACGGCAACGCTACCCCCGCGCCCCACCCTTTTGCTGCCACGCCCGGCCCATCGCGTCGGCGGAGAGAATCGCATCGGCGACCATATCGGCGGTGACAGTGAACGGTTCGTTGTGGATCGTCTCCCCTTCCGCCGTCGCACGCGTGGCGATCTGCTCCAGCATTGGCCGTGGCAAATCCGTCAGTCCAATTTCGGCCAGGGTGATCGGCAGTCCTACCGAGGTGGAGAACGCCAGCACCGGATCAATCACCGACCGCGGCTTCCCTTCCAACACGAGTTGGGTCATCAACCCATACGCGACTTTCTCCCCATGATAATAGGGGTGCGTCGGAGAAGCCGCCGTCAAACCATTATGCACGGCATGCGCCGCCGCGAGACCGGACGACTCAAACCCCAGCCCGGACAGCAACGTATTGGCCTCGACCAGGCGTTCCAATGCCGGAGTCACAACTTGTGTCTGCACCGCGCGCAACGCGTCGGGTCCATCTTCAAGGAGAATGTTGTAGCACAGGTTCGCGAGCATCTCGGCGCTGCGCGTCGAGCGGCCACCGCGCATATTTTGCACATGCCCGTCCACACACGTCTTGGCCTCGAACCATGTCGCCAGCGCGTCACCCATCCCCGCCACCAGCAAGCGTGGGGGCGCCATCGCGACCACTTGCGTATCCACCAGCACCAGATCGGGATTGCGACGGTAGAAGCGGTATTCCTGAAACACCCCTTCCTCGGTATAGATCACAGAAAGTGCGCTACATGGCGCATCACTCGAGGCAATCGTCGGACAGTTGACGATGGGCAGGTTGAGATCGTCCGCCACAGCGCGGGCGGCATCCAGGACTTTGCCGCCGCCGGCACCAATCACAATGCGACTCTTATTGGTCCGCCCCGAAGTCTTAATGCGCTCAATCTCCACGTATGAACATTCGCCACCAAATTCGTGAACCGCATGGGCAATGCCAGACTCACTGAGATATTTTTGCCATACTTCGCCGAGTAGACGGATCGCGCTCTTCCCAGCTACGATCAGGGCCGGACCTTCAAGGCCCAGTCGTTTCATTTCTTGACCCAATGCCGCGGTGGCGTTTTTCCCTTGGACGTAGTGACTCGGTGCCGAAAAGGCTGCAAGCATAAATTCCTCCTTAGAATTCAGAAACGCGGGCAGTATAGACAAAGACCAATCTGTCCAGCAAGCAAGGGCTTTGAATGCTGACAACCCTTGACACTCACAGCGGTTTCATTCCATATAGGGCGTACATTATTCTCCGGGGGAAAACGCGGCTCCCCCACAAGAGGCGGAAAGACAGACGAGAGCAATTGGTAAAGTGGAGATCAGGTCATCTCACATGCACGTGGCAAAGCGCGGATTCTTCCGCATGGTACTACTCATAATGGCTGGCATGATTGGCGCGACTGGCACGATTGGGATAATGGCAGCGACCGCATGGGCACATCGAGACCGAGGGCCTGACGACCCCTGTCGTAAAACCATCGGCGCGTCGCTTCTTCACATGACGCTGTATCAGCCTCATTTTGATCCCGATGCGGAGTATTGCGAAGAGCTTCCTCGCGCGGGCAAAACCGTCGTGGTGGTCGATGTCACCGAGGGCGAACTGCGACAAGCACCGATCAGCGTCGAAGTGGTAGCGGTCAATGCCGCGGGTGAGTCGCGCACGGTCCTCTCGCTTCCTCCCCAGGTCTACCCACGCGGCATCGCGGATTCCGAAATGGTCTTTGATGAGGGCAACAACTACCTGGCGCGAGTCACTGTTGACCTGGGGGCTGGAAAAGAACCGCAATTGCTGGCATTTCCTATTCTCGTGACCGCGTGGTATGTAGCAATGGTCAAGCCAGCGCTGCTGGTGGTGGGAGTGCTGGCATTCATCGGTATTTCCTTTATTCGCTATCACATCACTTCGCGGCAGCAAGAATCTTCCGTAGGCAAAGTTAAAGTACGCCGAGTAGCACATTCAAAGTAAGGAGGGACAGATATGGCTCAATCACAAGCAGTCCAGCGTGCGCCAAAGGAGAACGGGCACAGCGCGACTGGCACAACGTTAGTCAACCCGACCGACTGGATGGTCGGATGGAAGCCGTTGTTCTGGAGTTGCGGGATCATCATGGCGGCAAACGTCTTCCTGTGGTTCTGGAACTACATGTACATGTTCACGGCGGGTCTCAACTCAGCGAGCGCGGAATTCACCTACTATTACCGCTCGCTCTTCTGGGGCGAAGTCATCTCTTTGGGTATCTTCACCGGTATCTGGTTTGGCTGGTTGATTAAGACTGGACGAGCGATGGTCGGGAAACCTTGCGAACGCTCCGAAGAAGTCCGACGGATTGCAATTTTGTGGAGCCTGGTGGGAGCCACCAGCCTCACGGTGTATCTGATGGCCAGCTTCTGGCCGAACTGGGACGGCTCGTGGCATCAGACCATGGTGCGCGATACGGCGCTCACCCCCACCCACATCCCGATGTTCTACTTCTTCTTCCCGCTGTCCGTCACCCTCGCGGTCGGGACGTACATATACGGCAGATTTCGTATTCCTGCTCTGTATTCCGCCGACAAAGGATTCCCCTGGTCGTTTTTCTTGCTCATTAGTGCTGCCGTGCTCGAATGTATGACGGTAGCGGCCAATGAATGGGGCCATAGTCTGTGGATTTCCGAAGAGATTTTCTCGGTGCCGTTCCACTGGCCGTTTGTCGTATACGGGTGGTTAGCCAGCGGTATGTTCGCGGTGTGGGGCGAGACCATCCTCCGCCTGTTCGAGATTGAAAAAGCGGAAGAGGCTTCGCTGACTGGCACCTCGACGTCGTTCCAACAGCAAGCAGCGGTGACGGACTAAGGCCGGAAGGCAGAGGCCCGCAAGCAGAAAGCAGACGCGGAAATTAACAACTCCGCGTCTGCATTTTCAAGCCTCAAGCCTCAAGCCTCAAGCCTCACGTCGCAAATTCTCAAATTCTCATTTGAAGGACAACAAATGGCAGCAAGCACGACCACGATTACCGACATCGCCGGTGCAGCCGAGCGACAAAAACGGCTCGAACTCAAAGCCCTCTTAGAGAAGAAGTACAAGTGGATTGATCGCAAGTGGGACATCGTCTTCTGGATCACCGCAGCCTTCGTCGTCGCCGGCGCGGCGGATATTACTAGGCTGTTATTCGCGGGCGATTGGGACTTCTGGACTGACTGGAAAGATTCGCAATGGTGGCCGGTAGTCACTGCCTTTGCCACCATCATCATTCCGTCCGCATTGCAATATATTCAGTGGACGGCGTGGCGGTTCCCCACTGGCGCGACGTACACCTCAGTTTGCTTCTTTCTCGCCGCCTGGGTGGGACGCTATTTCAACTGGCACCTAGCCCAAGCCTATCCGATGAACTTTGTGTGGCCCGTCTCGACGATATGCGCGGGGATTATTCTAGACTGGACACTGATGAAGACAAAGAGTTTCCTGATTACGTCCTTCGTCGGCGCGCATCTCTGGGCGGTGCTGGTGTGGGCGTACAATTACGTTCCGCTGGCTCCGTTCCTCCAACCGGCGATGTTCATGGACCACGTGCTCACCGTCGCGGACATTCAAGGCATTGTGTACATCCGCTCACAGACGCCGGAATACTTGCGACTGATCGAACGGGGCGCGCTCCGGAGTTTCTTGGGTGAGACGCAGTATGTGTCTCTCGCGTTCGGCGGGACGGCCGCTTTTTTCGGCTACTGGATCGGCCAATTCATTGGACGGTATCTGGCCGTGTGGCCGATCAGACGTTACATCAAGACCCTGTGAGGTCGCTATGACATACAGCACGCAATTGAAGCCCCCCCCACCGTCCTCGCTATGCCAACGACGATGGGGGATCACCGCCGCGGTCCTCGCCGCCATCGTTATGCTGCCGACAGTGGCATTCGCGCATGGAGGCATGGGACCTGACGAGCTCGGTCCTCCGATTATGACCGCTGGAGCGATTGGTTTCGTCAGTTATTGGCTCGTCATGCTCTTTTGGCCCGCGGCAAAAGAAGATGATTCAGCCATTGGCACGAACGGACGCAACGTCTCCCCGACTGCACGTCGCCCACACAAACGCTCCGCTCGCGTGAAGCAAATTCCGCGGTTACGTAAAATAGCGGGAGGGACCGGACAGTTCGACAGCGACCAACACATAAGAAGGAAGGCAAGTGATGGCTAGACGGTTTTCAACACTCCTCCTGGCGATGGCTTTGACGACCATTGTCAGCGCCCCTAAGGTTTTCGCCCACGGTGAAGCTGGGGACGAACCCTTTCTCAAGAACATGACCACGGCGTTCTACGACGTCTCCATATCACCCACGGAAGTCGAAGTTGGACAACCGGTCACGGTCACCGGCACGGTCAAGATTCTGGAAACGTGGCCGCATACGCTGGATACCCCAGAGATGGCGGCGTTGGTTCCGGTGGTGCCAGGTCCAGTGTTCGTAATGAAAGATCGCACCATTAACGATCAAGCCTCGGTCGGTTCCTTCTTCGCCGAAAAAGGTGGCATCTACCAGTTCAAGATGACCCTGTTAGGAAAAGAGCCCGGAAAGTGGCACGTCCATCCCGGGCTGGCCGTGAGTGGCACCGGCACCCTCGTCGGTCCCGGTGAATGGGTCACGGTGAAGCCCAGCGCGACGCCATTCGCATTCGAAGTGAAGCTCCTTGATGGACAAACCATCAATTTACATACCTACCAGGGACCGTTCGTGTGGTGGTGGTCCTTTGTTGGATTTCTGCTGGGCATGGCCTGGATGATCTACTGGACGTTCACCAAACGGACAGTGACCAATCTCGCGGTCACCATGCAATTGCCGGTCAACGACGATGGCCCGGATATTGGTCTCATCACCCCACGTGACCATTTCTGGATGAATGTCATCGCCGGTCTTACAATTCTGTTACTGGTCGTAGGCTGGACCTACGCAGGCACCAAATACCCGGTTCGTTGGCCGCAACAGACCGACTGGATCACGCCACGCTTCATTTCTTCGGGAGATGTGATGGCGGAAGTGCACACCAACGGCGCAACCTACGATGATACGACCGACACCTTAACCATGAAAATGCAGGTCAAGAATGTCGCGGATAGCGCTCTGACTTTGAACCGCACTGTGATCGGGATGGCGACGTTCGTACCGGGTGGAAAAGAGGAAGAGGCGAAAGCTGGACCTACGGATTTCGTCGGACCCCTCAAAGTGGAACCAGCGGAGCCGATCGCGCCAGGCGAAACAAAAGACCTGACCGTGACGATCACGAGCAGTATCTTCAGCACCGCACGATTGATCCCCCTCAACGACCCACAACAGTTTGTCGCGGCGCTCTTACGCTTCGAGAACGTCCAAGGTGCTCAACAACTGGTCACCGTGCGTTCGGGTGTCGTCCCGACGATATTCCGTGGACAGTTCCTCCCCTAGTTCCTGAGGCGGGAAGCCCAACTTCCCGCCTTTCTTTTTCCCACTGTGGTAGGGGCGAATGATTATTCGCCCCTACTTCACACCATAACCATTAATCCCTCTCCCCCCAATGTCCACTTTTCGCCTCATCGTTGCTGTTCTTCTTTTGCTACTCCTCGTTGCTACGGCATTCTTCATCACACCGGCCTGGATTCCACTCTCGCTGCAACCCACCTACTATTCCTGGTTCGGCGAACCCGCCTACCACACACCTCCAGACAGCACACCCGTTGATCTCGGCACCGTGGAACCATTCTGCCTAGACTTGCACCCAGACTGGCGCAAGCGTCAGGAGATTGAAGGAGTCGTCATTGAGGACTCTCCGCTGTGCGAGCCCGATAATCCGTGGGCGGTCGCCGCGTTCATCAAAGGCACGAACAACGTGTCGATGGATACACTGATGAAAGCCGGACTCTCACCCGACACAGTGATGATCGAAAACGACAAGGATGGAGACGGTGATCCTGATGTCATCCGTATTAAACTTGAAGTGGCGGAACTGAATGGCCGCTCGCCGGACATGCCCGACCTCATTCCGGCGTACTTTATTGCTCCAGGCATCCAGCCGGGGCTGTGGGTGTTTGCCCCGAAGGTCCACGGCATGGCCACCAAGAGTCTGGAAGAGCTGGAAGCCAATCCACTTTTGCGCGCCCCTTCGCCGGTGATTCGGGTTGAGCAAGGGGACACGGTGGAAGTGATCCTGGAAAACACCCATTATTTCCCCCACACCATCCATTTTCATGGCGTCGATCATCCATACTCACATCACGAACACGGCAACGACGGCGTGCCTGAGACCAGCGAAGTGCCAGTGATGCCAGGCGACAGCCGGACCTACGAATTCTCGCAAGCGCTGAATCCCGCGTTTCACACTGGACATGGAGAAGTCGATCCCGGCAAAAAGCGCGTCTTCGCCCTCGCCCCGCGACAACCGGGCACCATGTTCTACCATTGCCATGTTCAGCCGCAGCACCACATCCACATGGGACTTCAGGGCATGTTCGTCGTCGAGGAGAATCGCCCCAACAATTGGGTGCAGACCTTGAACATCGGCGCGGGCCACGTCCGTCACCCGTCAGTCGCGGTGCGTGAGACCTACGCGCAGGAGTACGATCTTCATTTCCAAGATATTGATCCGGCGCTGAACAACATCATCCAAGCCGCGAACGATCCGCGCTTGATCGAAAAAGCGATGAACCGGCAATACAACATCACCGACCGCACCGCGCGCTATTTTCTTCTCAACGGGCGCTCGTTCCCGTATACGTTCCGCGAGTCACTGGTGGTGGTCGAACCGGACCAACACATTAAGTTACGCGTGCTCTCTGGTGGCGAGGAGGGAGTTTCGCTTCACAGTCACGGCCATAAAATGGCGATCACGCATTATGATGGCGTCGAGCATAATCCGGCGGCGCAAATCACGCGTGATGTTTTTTGGCTGAGCGCGGCGCAACGTCTCGACCTGCATCTCAACACTACTAACGATGGCCTGCACAGCTACGGCGAAGGCGTGTGGATGTTACACGACCACAAAGAGAAAGCATTCACGACGGACGGCATGCACCCCGGTGGTAGTGTGGGCGCGATTGTGTCCCGTTCCTATCTCGATGAAAAAGGCTGGCCCAAAACTCAGGGCGTTGATTGGTCCCCATTCTTTAGCCCGCGCTATTATCAACGAGAGATTCCGGTATGGACGACCTACGACAAAGAGGGGATGTTGGGAGAAGCAAAGAGGGGTTCTTCGTTCAGCCTGTTTACCGTTTTGCTGGGCCTCCTCGCTGGCATCGGACTCGGAAGCGTCATTGCCTTGTTGAGCAGGCGTCGTTCACGGAGAGCATAAATGCTCCGATCATTCCTTTTCTTTCTCATCGCGCTGTTCGTGAGCGTCTCCCCGTCGGCAGCCCAGACTCCGGCGGACCCCCATGCGGGCATGCACCACCAACATCACGAGCATCACGACCAACATACGATGGACGCTGACGGCATGGTGATGAACGAGAATACGGATCAGCTCCCCAAGGATTGCGACAAAATCTCCAGCGAGGAACAGATCACCGTTCGCGCGGGGAAAAAATACGCCCAGCCATTCAACGGCACCATGTTCAGTTTTGACCAACGAGAGTGGCGGGTGCCACCGTGCGCGAAGGTGACCGTGACCCTCATCAATGAAGACCAGGTGCGCCACCAATGGATGATTCATGGGCTTCCCAGATATTTGTATCCAGAAGGGATGTTTCATCTGGAAGCGAACGGAGGAGCTAAAAAATCGGGGACGTTTATCGTTCCCAGTGGCGACAAGACTTACCTGGCGCACTGTGACATCGCCCAGCACATGGAAAAAGGGATGAAAGGACAATTGAAGGTTGGCGGTGGGGATGGAGATTTGCCCAGCATTCCTGGGGTATCCGCGCCACGGCACCCCGACGCGTATGGCACTCAAGAGAGTGGCTGGGTGAAGAGCGTCAGCGCGCTTGCGGCGCTGATCGGTCTCGTGTTGGCGTACAAAATATTTCGTCCAGCATAGGATCGCATTCCGTCTTCAGGAAACACGCTCAGCGTGCCCTCCCCTTCTTCGACTTGTCCGAGAGTGGAATGAGAAAAGCGATTTCTTCACTCAGGAATTGGCGGAAGTAATCGGCTGAGGCGGCCGCTTCCGCAAAGCCGCCTCGGCCAGTGAATGGGCCTGCGTCTAGGATGCGGACAATTCCTCGACATCCGTACAAACCTCCACCCCTAATCTCTTGGCGGTCGCTTGCGCACGCGGCTCGACATAGGAAGCAACAATCAACTTACGGTCAATGTGCCGTCCCGTCTTATGTGCATAAAACTTCACCTTCCGCGCAAATTGGTGGACGGCTCCTTTATCCAGCGCGGACTTGATCTCAACGACAAGGACTTTCCCATTCTTGATGACCACGTCTAGTTCGATTTGATCGGGGTCGCCAAAAACATCACCCTCCGTATCCATCTCCAAAAACCGCTCGGTCGTGAATCCGACCTCCTCCAAAATAGCGCGCATGCCTTGGCGAAAGGCTTCTTCCGTCTGCAAGCCCCACCGCGCGCCTAATCCACCGATTTTCGACTCGAAGGATCGGCGGAATTTGGCCAGCTCCTGGGTTAACCCTTCGACCCGCAGATCCGTGCGTATCTGCGCTTGCGCTAACTCTTGAACGTTTCGCGTCAACTCCTCCAGCCGCAACTCCGTGCGTTTCTGCGCCTCGGCCAACTCCTCCACCCGCAACTCCGTGCGTTTCTGCGCCTCGGCTAACTCTCGAACCACTCCCTTCAAATCATCGAAATCCGTTCTTCG
>JANMSE010000179.1:0-6403 GCA_031389045.1 Deltaproteobacteria bacterium
CCGGTGCGGGCGCACAAGCTCCGACTCTCTCCGTTGGCGATTGGGGCGACGCTGCGGATTCAGGACTCGCTGCAACGGGGCAGCTCGCGATTCTACGCCGAAATCACCCGTATTCGTCAGCTCATGGACCTCACCAAAGGCTCACTGCCGCTCTTCTTTCTGCTTGATGAGATTTTGCACGGGACCAACTCCCATGACCGCCAAGTAGGAGCGGAGGCGATTGTGCGGTCGTTAGTAGACCGTGGGGCCATTGGATTTGTGACAACGCATGACTTAGCGCTCGCGCATATCGCGGAGACCCTCGCGCCGCGCGCGACCAATGTCTGCTTCGAGGATCAACTCGCTGACGGCAAGCTGGTCTTTGACTATCGGATGCGTCCGGGCATCGTGCGCAAAAGCAATGCGTTGGCGCTCATGCGGGCCGTGGGATTAGAGGTGTGAGTCCTCTGTTCCTCGAAAGTTCCCTCTCCCGGCTGGGAGAGGGTTAGGGTGAGGGGGATTCAATTGATACCTCTTTTTCATTTTCTTCATTACCCATCGACAATAATGCGTCCATACCCCGCATATCGCAGCGTGAGATACGTGGCGGTAATACTCAAGACCACGAGCATCGCGAAGGTATCACTCACCTGCCACGGCGCGCGCTGAAACGATGTGCGCGTGCGACCAGAGTTGAACCCCCGCACTTCAAGCGCGATGGCCATCTGATCCGCCCGCCGCAATGCGCCCATGAACACTGGAATAATCACTAGGACATAATGGCGTAACCGTTGCAGCAACGGTCCGCGATTGACATCAAGCCCACGACAGCGCTGCGCTTGCATGACCGTGACAGCGGCTTCAAGAAAGAGCGGCACTAAGCGAAACGCGAGGGTGATTGTGAAGCCAATGCGATAGGGCAACCCCAGACGAGTGAAGGCGTAGGTAAATTCTTCGATGCGCGTGGTGGACAAGAAGAGCGCGCCGGTGGCGAGAAAAGTGCTGATTTTCAGCGACATGCCCAGACCAAAGAGCATGCCTTCCTGGGTCACGGGTAACGAAGGAAAACTGGCGAGCGGGGTCCCACGCGGAAAAAACACGCTCCAAATGAGGAACGTGAACAGGAAGATAAAAAAGAAGAGAATGCGCAGGCGATAGAGGTTGGCGGTCGCGTTGGACCACAGAATCAGCGCGAGAATGCCAAGGGTCACCGGCAACACGAACAGCGGGTGATCGACCACGAAGGCCGAGATGAAAAAGAAGAGCATCCCGCCCACCTTCACGAAGGGATGGCGGCGATGCACGAAGCTTTGATGGTCGAGATAGAGAAAGAGTGGCATGGGAAAGAAGAAGCTGATTGTTGTGATGGGGTGAACGAACAAGTGGTTCCCACCCGTTACGACATTCCTCTTTCGACCTTAAGAATGAATTGGCGGGCGTCGCGTATGCCACGCGGTCTGCCCCTCATACGCATGCCCAATTTGCAGGACGGTCGCCTCATCAAACGCTTTGCCGACAATCTGCAAGGCAATCGGTAACTCACTCCGCGTGAATCCACAGGGAATCGTCAACGCCGGTTGGCCAGTGATATTGAAAGGACAGGTCGCGGCAATCAGCGCGGTCATCAGGCTCACCTCCCGCCCGTCAATGATCGCCGTTCGTGCGTCGTGAAGAGGCGGGGGTACCAGTTCCCCTGGTATGAGCAGCGCATCAATAGGCGCGAAGGCTTTGTCCATCTCGCGGCAAAGCTGTGTTCTTGCCCGTTGAGCACGCACGTACTCCGTCGCCAGCGTCGTCTTGCCACGTTCCAAGAACTTCCGCACGCCAGGACCATAGTCTTCGGCCTGCGTGGTGAGATACGGCTCATGCCAGGCGTTCGCTTCGCCATTGAGAATCACCTGTGCAATCGTCGCCCAAGCGTTATCGAGTGAAGGCAGCTCGACTTCTTCAATGCGTGCCCCCAGTCCTTGCAGCACTTTCACCGCCGCGTCGAAGGCAGCTTTGACTTCCGGGTCGGTATACTCTGGAAAGAACTGTTTCGGCACCCCAAGCCGGAGCCCTTTGATGTCGCCGGTGAGCTTGGCGGTATAACTGGAGACTGGAGTGTCACGCGACACGAGATCCCGTGCATCGTAACCGGCGAGCACTTGCAGCATCAGCGCCGCGTCTTGCACCGTGCGGGTCATCGGGCCGATGTGATCGAGGGACCAAGCCAACGGTGTCACCCCGAACAGACTGACCCGCCCATGCGTAGCCTTGAGTCCGACGATACCGCAAAACGCGGCGGGGATACGGATCGAGCCGCCAGTGTCCGTCCCTAACGAACCGGCGCAGAGTCCCGCGGCAACGGCCACTCCAGAGCCACTGCTGGACCCGCCGGGAGTATGCGCCAGATTCCACGGATTGTTCACTCGCCCAAAATGTTGGCTGGGGAGCATGGTGGCGAATTCATTCATGTTGAGTTTGCCAAGCAGTATGGAACCGGCGGCTTGCAGTCGTTCAATCACCGCCGCGTCATAGTCGGGGACATTATCCTGCAAGACTTTCGAGGCGCATGTGGTCGCGATGCCCTTGGTCGCGACGATGTCTTTATGCGCAAGCGGAATCCCTTGTAGCGGGCCGCGATACCGTTGCGCGCGAATCTCCGCTTCGGCGGTGCGGGCTTCTTGCAACGCCCGTTCGGCGGTGACGGTCAGATAGCTATTGAGTGGAGGATCAAGCGCCGCGATGCGGTCCAGGTAGACTTGGGTGACTTCAACGGGGGAGATGGACTTGTTCTGGAGTTGTTCCCCAAGCTGCGCGATGGACAGAAAACAGAGTTCGTTCGTTGTCATAGCGAGGCCCTCCTTATTCGCGCGGGACTGTACCATAAGACGCGAGGGGTCGTCAGCTATGCGAGTGCCCTTCTTTCCAAAGGCATGCCTCACTTTCGTTCATTCCGCAAAAGCAGTATGCAACTGGCAGCGCGATGGGGAACTACGGGTCTCGCCTCTGTGTGTCACCCCCATGTTCGCTTCCCCATAAAGAAGAGATCACCCATGCACTGTGCCCACTGTCAATTCGAAGTCGTGGTGGATTTTCAGTTTTGCCCCAAGTGTGGCAAGCAACTGAATCGCCCCTGTCCACAATGCGCATACGTGTGTCCCCCAGAGTTTCGTTTTTGTCCCAAGTGCGGAACGGGTGTGGCGGAAGCACCCCCGGAAACACATCAACCCGTGGTGCCTATTCCGCAGCGTCCTCTCCTGCAACCAGCGGACACCGCCTTTTCCGTCAGCACCGCTCCGATAGTCGCCGAAGCGGACCGGCGCCCGGTTACGGTGCTGTTTGCCGATGTGGTGGGGTTTACCAGTCTCGCCGAGCGACTCGATCCGGAAGAACTGCGCAGTCTGATGATGGGGTGCTTCCAGACGCTGGCCGAGGAAATCCGCCGCTATGATGGGTTCATTGAGAAGTTTATCGGCGATGCCATCCTCGCTGTCTTTGGGGCGCCAGTCGCTCATGAAGATGATCCGGAACGCGCCGTAAGAGCGGCGTTAGGGATGCAGGCGCGGTTACAGCAGTTGCGCACCACCGCGAGCACCGCCACCGCCGGAGCGCTCACCATGCGTATCGGTATCAATTCGGGGCTCGTCGTGGCGGGAACCGTGGGCGAAGGAACGGATTACGGGGTGGTCGGCGATACGGTCAATGTCGCCGCTCGTGTGCAACAGAACGGCGCGCCGGGTCAGGTCACTATCAGTGAAGCAACGTATCGCCTCGTCCGCAAGTCCTTCGCGTGCCGTCCGCTTGAGGCCGTCGCGCTGAAAGGCAAGACGGAATCCATCCAGACGTTTGAGATTGTCGGGCCGCGGCAAGCGACGGTCGCCGCTCTGGACACGGACACGGTGACCGCGCCGCTCCTCGGACGTGAGGCGGAACTCCAACAACTCATGGAGGTCTTCGACCGGGTGGGGAAAGGCAAAACCCAGGTAGTCAGTCTCATTGGCGAAGCCGGGATCGGGAAATCCCGACTGCTCGCGGAATTCCTCAAGCGCCTTGATACGGCAGGGCTCCTCAGTCACCTCACGCTCTATCAGACGACATGCGCGGCTTTGGGCAGCGAAGCCTATCACGTGCTCATCGAGTTCTTTCGCACCTGTTTCGCTCTCACCCTGGAGGACAGCGCCGCGCAGGCCAGGAGCAAAATCGAGACGATCCTGCAGGCGATCGGCGCGCAGACGGCTCCCATCGTTCCCGCGGTGGAGAGCCTGTTGGGATTCGCCGAAAAAGGGCTGAGCACGACACACCTGGACCCCGAACAGCTCAAACGGCAGCTCTTCGTGGCGGTCAAGGAAATCTGCCAGTGTCAATGCCGACAACAGCCGGTCCTCCTGGTCGTGGAGGATTTTCAATGGGCGGATGCCGCTTCCGTGGAACTGCTGCGCTCCCTGGTGGATCGCGTTGCGGACCAACCGCTGTTCTTATTGCTGGTCGCGAGGCCGACCGCGCCAACGGGGATGATCTATAGCGCCAATGTGGGCGCCGCGGTGATCCGGCTGCAACCCCTCACCGCAGAGGACAGCGAAGCGCTGTTGGACGCACTAATTGGCCCGCTGATTTCTCCGTTTCAACCCGCCGTGCGCGAGTTGTTGACCCGCCGCGCGGCGGGCAATCCCTTTTTTCTCGAAGAAGCCGTGCGGTCGCTGCTCGACACGGGGATTCTCAAGAAGACGCCGACCGGGACCCGGTTCTCCGGAGACCTGACGAATCTTGAAGTTCCCGCCACCGTGCAGGGCGTCGTCCTGTCCCGTATCGACAGTTTGTCACTGGGCGCGAAGCAGCTTCTCCTGGAGGCCGCCGTCATTGGTCCGAGCTTTAATCTCACGCTGCTGCGCCAGATCGCGACGCGGCCCCAAGATGTGCCTCTTCAGTTAGAGACACTCCTGCACTCGGACCTTGTGAATGAAGTGGCCACGGCTGACGACCGACCGACGGAGTATCGGTTTCGCAATACGCTCATCCAAGAGGTGGCGTATAACAGCCTGTTGAAAAAACGGCGGACGCTGCTGCACCGACACATCGCGGAAACCCTGGAGCGTCTCCACGCCCAGCACCTGGAGGACTACCTGCCGCAACTGGCGCATCATTACAGTCAGAGCGATGACCGTGAGCGCGCGCTGCGGTATCTTCTCCGCTTCGGCGATAAAGCCGCTCTCACCTACGCGAATCAAGACGCCATGAATTGTTATCGCCGGGCGTTGGCCCTGCTCGCGCAAGCGGATGACCATGAGGAGATCAAGGCGGAAATTTTTGAGAAGTTCGCCGACGCTTGTGCCGCCTCGGGCGAGCCGGAAGCGGCGCTGGCGTCCTGGCAGGCGGCTTTCGGACACTACGAAAGGGGAGGGCAGCGCGAACGGGTCGCGGCGGTGCATCGCAAAATCGGTCTGCACTGGTGGGGCCAGGGCAATCGCGAGAAAGCGCTCGAGCATTGGCATCGGGGGATCGCGCTGTTCGCTCAGGACCCGGACCGGGTGGAAGCGGCGCTGCTGTATCATGAGTTGGGACGCTTTCATTTTCGCGGGGGTGATGATGAGCAGGCGATCGCCTGGACGCAAAAGGCGTTGGCGGTAGGGCAGCGGCTGGACGCGCCAGAGGTCGTCTCGCACGCGTTCAACACGTTGGGAGTGTCCCTGGCACGGCGGGGTGACTTGGAAGACGGGATCGCCCACGTCAAACAGAGCCTGCATATCGCGTTGCAACACCATCAGCCCACCGCCGCCTGTCGCGCCTACGCGAATCTGGGGATGCTGTTGTCCGCGGTTGATCGGGAACAGGCGCTGGCCTATTGCCACGAGGGGTTGGCGCTGGCCAAGAAGATTGGCGACCTGTCGCAACAGTCCTGGCTGCACGCGAGTGTCGCGAGTAGTTTTTGTGCGCTGGTGGGCGATTGTTCCCAAGGGCTTGCCGCCGCCGAAGCCTCGATCGCGCTCGATCAACAACTGGGCCAGCGCACGCATCTTCCGATTCCGTTGATCTTGCTCGCGCAAATCCATCAATGCCAAGAGCAATTGGAGGAGAGCGAACGGTATTACCTTGAAGCGTGCGCCATCGCCGAGGAGACCGGGGAACCACAGCATCTGTTTCCCTGCTACGACGGGTTGGCGACCCTGCACCTCGAGAGAGGGGACACGGTCAAAGCCGAGGAGTATCTGGCGAAAAGTTTGGCGATCTGTGAAAAGACTGGCTATTCACCAGATCTGTTGATTATGCTGCCGTTCCTCTGTTGAGGACGGGTGGACGTCTACTATAGGTTTCCTAAATGAAATGTTCCTAGTAAATGCCGTCCATGCTTCGACGAGCTCAGCACGAACGGAAAAAACTCAACGATTTCAACATCCGATCCGTTCACCCTGAGCCTGTCGAAGGGTGGCAGCGGGTTGGTTCG
>JANMSE010000181.1:0-11681 GCA_031389045.1 Deltaproteobacteria bacterium
CGGAGTTATCCGGTTCCGAGCCCGACCCGCCGCAGATCAAGCGTTCCTTGGCGACGCGCTGAATTTTGGTTGTGACTTTTGGATCCTTGAATTTCTCCCACAGCGCGATCAGGATGCCGAGCACATTGAAGTGCATGTTGATCGCCAACGATGTCGCGCCGCACCCCTCGGCCAAACGTTCCTGAGCTTTGACCCGCTGGAGCAGAGTTCCGCCGAGTCCGCCGAGTTCTTCGGGAATAGTCAAGGTCGTGTAGCCACTCTCACGAAGACGCGCGTAGTTCTCATACGGAAAAGAGGCTTCTTCGTCGTACTTGGCCGCACGCGGGGCGAATTCGCCCGCCAGCGTCGCCGCGAGGTCGATAAACTTCTGGTCCCGGTCGGTATGAAACTGCTGCATGATTCCCCCCCTTTAGAGCTGCTGCGAGGTGTATATATCTCTGAACGGTGATGGGCGTCCACCGGTATGGGAAATCGGAGTGCCCTACTCAATAATCCGTGGCACTTTCAAGAAGTCGCCCTCGCGGGCGGGCGCGTTGCGGAGCAGATTGTCCGTATCTGGCTGATTCGTGACAACATCCTCACGCATGGGAGAGGGGACATCGACCGCATGCGCGGTGGGTTCGATGCCGTCGGTATTCAATTCCTTCAGCTTCTCTATATAGCTCAGCATCTTATTGAGATGGCCAATCATCTCGTCTTCTTCCACGGGCGTGAGTTCCAGCCGAGTGAGATAGGCCAATCGTCGAAGTTCTTCTTTTCCCGCGCTCACGTGTGCTCTCCTTACTCCTGCGCTGCATAACCAGCGCACTTGTCGTAGCGGAGGCGACTCCAGGAATCAACACAGCGGCAATGCGCGCGCGGTTGTGTCGCGAAAAATTGTCGGGCACTCTGGGCCACACGTGAAGAGCAAAAGGAGGATCAGACATGGCGACACGAGTGGGATTCATTGGGTTGGGCAATATCGGCAAACCGATGGCGGTCAATGTCGCGAAAGCGGGGTTCGATGTGATGGTCTATGATCTCCGTCAGGAACCGCTGCAAGAGTTGGCCGCGTTGGGCGCGAAAGTGGCACGGTCAGCCCAGGAAATCGGGGCGCACGGGGAAATCATCGAACTCGTTGTGGTTGATGATGCGCAAGTGGAGGCGGTCATCTTGGGAGAAGGCGGAGTCCTCAACGGCACCAAGCCTGGCAGCGTGATCGCCATTCATAGCACGGTGCATCCGCGCACGATTCGGAAAATCGCGGAACTGGCCAAGGCCAAGGGGGTTGGCGTTATTGACGCGGAAGTGAGTGGCGGCGACCGTGGCGCGGAGAACAAAACACTCTGTTATATGGTCGGTGGCGACAAGGCGTTGTTCGAGCAATGCCGTCCGGTGTTCGCCACGTCAGGCGCGAACATTTTTCATCTCGGCGAGTTGGGCTCGGGAGCCATCGCCAAACTTGCTCATAACTTGATTGTCTACGTGAACATGATGGCGGCTTCGGAGGGGATGCGGTTGGCGGAGAAAGCGGGGCTTGATCTCAAGGCGATGCAAGAGGTGGTGCACGCGGGGGCCGCGCAGAGTCGGGTGGCTGACAATTGGCTCCAAACTTGGCGGCTCAAGGACACCTACACGAGCGGGCCACAGGGGCTCTTACAACTGATTCACAAGGACCTGCGACTCGCGCTGGAACTGGGGCATGATGTCGGTGTCGGCCTGCCGGGCGCGGCGTTAGCGCAGCAGTTGATTGATCGCGTGTTTGCTCAGGACTGATTTCGAGTTTCGAGTTCCGAATAAGGTGCGCAAAGCGCACCATTCCCCGTTTCCCCGTTTCCCCGTTTCCCCGTTTCCCCCGGCGGTTAGCCGACCAACTTGGTCAGTGTCTGCTCATATTCGTGGAGGTCTTGGGTATCGACATGCACGGGATGCAGATCAACGCCGCTGTCCTCCTGGGAGTGTATCCGGTCAATGCACGCCTCGATTGTGCCCGCGCAACTGGTGGCATCAATCAGATTGGCGGGAATCGCGTCCGTGGCCGCGCGTGAATTCACGTCCCACCCTTTCTTCACGGCCTGGACCGCTTCTCCGTATCCATGCCGTGTGAGTTGCTCGGCGTAGAACGTGCCCATTCGCCCAATATAAAAAGCCAACGTGCCCGCCGACTCCGCGCGTGCCTTGTCAATGTTCTTGGTGACGGTCACCGCGCTGGGAGAACGGACCGACACGGCATTCGCCGGGCGACCAGCCGCGACACTCAGCTTCCGTAACGCGGCTATTTCATTTTTCAGATTCGGCAGCGGAATCATCACTGGGAGCCAGCCATCGGCCAGTTCAGCCGTGAGTTTCACGCTCTTCGCATTGAGCGTCGCCAGATAGATGGGGATATGATCGCGCACGGGAGTGAAGCGGAGCGTGAAGCCGCGCTGGAGATTGAACACCTTGCCACTATGCTTCAGCGGCTCGTTGCGCATGAGTGTGTTGATGATCTCGACGTATTCCTTCATCCGTGTCAGCGGTGGATCGAACTTGACGCCGTGAAAATGTTCAATGACCTGCGGCCCACTCGTCCCCAGGCCGATAATCATGCGACCACCGGACAACTCATCAAGCGTGGCGAAGTGTTGGGCCATGGCGGCGGGGGTGCGCGAATAGGTGTTGACGATGGCGGTTCCAAGTTGAATGCGCGAGGTGCGGTCCGCGAGCAGGGCGAGAATGGTAAAGGCGTCGCGCCCCCACGCTTCCGGCACCCAGGCGGAATGCACCCCAACGGCATCGGCGATTTTCACGCGTTCCATCAGCGCCTTGTAGTCGAGCGACCCTTGCCAGTTGATGCCGACCGAAATGTTCCGGGCCATAGTGCCTCCTTGCGGGATGAATGTCGGGCGACTCTACCATAGTCAGCGGTCAGCGGTCAGCCGTCAGCCGTCAGCTTTCAGCCGGAGTCAAAAGTGGCCGCTGCGTGGTGCGAATTGTTTTGGCTGAGAGCTGACCGCTGACCGCTGTTCTTCGCTTGACAACCGCCTCACTCTGAGAGAGAGAAGGAGCGTTTGTGTCCGTCATAAGGAGCGCCGCATGCGAAATCAGACACCCGCAGCCGACCGTCCGCCGTCTTCGCCTCCTCCGACGCCGAACGCGCCAGAGCATACGGTGGGAGGGGCGTATTCCTATTACGTCCTCGGTGTCCTCTTTTTCGTTTATATTTTTAACTTTATCGACCGACAGATTTTGGCGATCCTGCTGCAACCGATTAAGGATGATCTGCAAATCTCCGACACCGCGATGGGATTTCTGACCGGCTTCGCCTTTGCCGCGTTTTATACGGTGGCCGGGTTGCCGTTAGCGCGCATTGCTGACCGATGGGTGCGTCGTAGTCTGATTGCGGTGAGCCTCGCGACGTGGAGTGTGTTCACCGCCGTCTCCGGGTTGGCACGTGGGTTTACGGACTTGGCGCTCGCGCGTATCGGCGTTGGCATTGGCGAGGCTGGCGCGACTCCCCCAGCGCATTCCCTCATCGCCGACTATTTCCCTCCAGAAAAGCGCGCGACGGCGTTCGCGGTCTATGCCTCAGGCATTTATGTCGGTGTTGGACTGGGATTCTGGATCGGGGGCTGGATCAACGATGCCTACGGCTGGCGGATGGCGTTCTTTGTGGTGGGACTGCCTGGTATCCTCATGGCGCTGATTGTGCGGTTCACTGTGCGTGAACCTCCGCGTGGGATGAGTGATCACCTCGTGGGAAAAGCCCAGGAGTATTCAATGCAAGAAGTCGGGCGGTTCTTTCTAACCCTACCCGCCGCGCGCAACGCCAGTTTTGCTGGCGCATTTCATGCGTTCGTCGGGTACGGGCTGGGCGCGTGGCTGCCGGCGTTTTTTATCCGTGTGCACGGCATGACGCCGGGGTCGCTTGGGCGGTGGATGTCATGGATTACGGCACTGGGCGGGATCATTGGCGCGTTCGCGGGCGGATGGATCGCGGATCGCTGGGTGCGGAGCAACCCACGTGCGCGTCCCTATGTCGGTCTGATTGGAACCCTGTTGTCGGTGCCGCCGCTATTTTTGGTGCTCTTGTTGCCGGACACGAAAATCGCGCTGTTGGCGTTAATTCCGTACAACATCGCGACCACATTGTGGCTGGGGCCGACCATCGCCGTGATTCAAGACCTGGTCCCACCGGCCATGCGCGCGACGGCCTCGGCGGTGTTTCTGTTCATCGTGACGATCATTGGGCTGGGCGCGGGTCCGCAGGTGATTGGCATTCTCAATGACCTGATTGGGACCAAGGACGCGATTCGTTATTCGCTCTTGTCGATGGCCATTCTGATGAATGCTATTTCCGCCTGGTTTTTCTGGAAAACGGCGCAGACGCTGGCGCGGGATTTACAGGCGAAAAAGGGACTGGGGGAAAGTAGTCAGTAGCCAGTAGTTTGTAGTCAGCATGGGACTTGTTTCGTTGTCTTGCCCTCTATTCTGACTTTTTCTACTGACTACTGACTACTGACTACTTCCCGCTGCAAATCCGTCAGAAACCCCTGGATCACGCGAAAGCCTCGGTCCCAAAATTCCGGCTGGTTAATGTCGATGCCGATTCGTGCCAGGGCATGTTCGGGCCGCTGTGACCCTCCGCTTTCCAACAGCCGCATATAGCTGGGAACGAATGCGTCCCCTTCATCCAGATAGCGTTGGAACAAAGCGAGCGTGAGCAGCTCGCCGAACGAGTAGGAGTAACAGTAGAACCGACTGTGAATGAAGTGCGAGATGTAGGTCCATCCCCACCGATAGGCGGGAATCATCTCCACGCTGTCGCCAAACAGCTTCCGTTGTTCTTGCAGCCAGAGGGCCCCGATATCGTCGGCGCTCAGTTGCCCGGACCGACGTTGCTGATGCCCCGCCATCTCAAAGCGAGTCAGCGCGGTTTGGCGGAACACCGTGCCGTAGATTTCTTCGAGCAAGTCACATAACAACGCGCGCCGCGCTGCTGGATTCTGGGTTTCCGCCAAGAGGTGGCGCGTCAGCACAATTTCGGCGAACACCGAGGCGGTTTCCGCCAGCACCAGCGGCGCGTCGTAATTCACCAGCTTTTGTTTGCGCGCTAAGGAATAGTGAATCCCATGTCCCAGCTCATGGGCGAGGGTCGAGACATCACGACTCGTGCCATTGTAGCTGGAGAGAATATACGGGTGGTGCGTTGGCGTGAGAGCGGCACAAAAAGCACCCCCACGTTTGCCCGCGCGTACTTCGGCGTCAATCCACCGTTTGTGAAAGAAGTCCGCCGCTAGCGCCGCGAACTGCTCATTGAAGCGACCAAAAGCAGTGAGGATGAGCGATTGGGCCTGGGCAAACGTCAATTGTTCCGCTTCCGCGGCGATCGGCGCATAGAGGTCGGTATTCTTGAGGGTGTCGAGCCCCAACAGCCGCGCCTTGAGGCGAAAATACTCCTGCGCCAGCGGATAGTGCCGTTCGACCGCTTGCATCATCGCGTCCACCGTTTGCGGTGCGATCTCATTGGCGAGATGGGTTGGCAGCACGACATCATCATAGTGCCGCATTTCGCACTCGACCTTGTGATCGAGAAACATGGTGTTGAAGACCGAAGTAATCACCAGAGAATGCTGAGCATGAGTCTCGAGAAAGACGGTGAAGGCGTGCTCGCGTAACTCGCGGTTCGGCTGACGCAGCAGCGCCATCACCTCGCCATCGCTCAGGTCTTGCTCGTGACCATCGACGGACACGCGGAAGCGCAACGAGCCGGTCAACTCTTCGTAGAGTTGCTCGAACGCACTGCGACCGGTCAGCGTTTTCTGATTGATGACCTGTTCTTCTTTTTCACTGAGCGTATGTGGCTTGAAGCGTCGGATCGTTTCCACGTAATGGCGATATTCCGCCATCTCCGGCGCGGTGAGCAAGCTGGCGACGCGGTCGTCGTCGAGCGCGATCAGGTCAAGCGAGAAGAAGACCACGAGATTCGAAGTTTCGGTCGCCGCCTCGCGGGTGCGATGCACGAGTTGTTGCGCTTTCTGATTCTGGGTGTCAGCGGCAAAAAGTAAATTCGCATAGAATGATGGTCGCCCTTCCAGTTCGGAGAGCTGCTCGTAGGTCGCCAACGCGCGCGCCAGCTCTGGCCCTTCAAGCGTCGCGATCTTGCCACGATACTGTTGGGCAAACGCCTCCGCTTGGCGTCGCGTCTCCGCTAGGTCCGCTTCGATGCGCGGGTCATCCGGTCCCGCATACAGTTCGCCCAAATTCCATTGCACGCCTTCAGCTTTTAGTCCGATTTGCATCATGTTGTCCTTCTCTTTTCCGCGTCACGCCCTACATTGCTCGTTTTACATACACTACATTCCCCCCCACGCTCCACGCCCTCCCTGCATTGGCATGCCTTTTTCCGTGCGCTATAAACAACCGCAATATGACATTCACGGTTGAAAATCTGCACGATCTTCTCGAACTTTTGGAGCGTGAACCCACGTGGCTAGCCGAGGTGCGCCGTGTTGTACTCACCAAGGAACTCCTGACCTTGCCCGAACAACTGGTGCGGATCGAGCACAGCACCACGCTCCAGTTCCAGCAATTAATCGCCGCTCAAGACCGCACCGACGAGCAGTTGCGACTGTTGGCGATTCAGGTAGCGGAACTGACCGTCGCCCAACGCCGCACCGACGAACAGTTGGCCGCGCTCACCCAAGCGCATGGCCGCGTGGAAATTGAGCTCCGTCAGATGGTGAACTGGCAGCGCGGTGAGGCAGGACGGCGCGAAGGCGAACGCTATGAGCATGACATCCTCCGTCAGGCTCCCGCGCTCTTTAATGGCGGTGAGGGCGGGCCGACCAATGATGCCACGGTTCAGCGACGACTCACGATTCTGCTCAAGACGGAGTTGGAAACATTGATGTCCAACGCAAGCGCCAATCCGTTCCTGGTTGATGTCGCCTGGTGGAAGGGAGAGGAGATGGCGGTCGTCGAAATCTCGCGCCATGTCGATCGCCAAGATGTCAGCCGGGTCGCGCAGCGCGCCGCCACGCTCCGCCGTTGTGGGATCGAGGTCCTGGCGGTTGTCATCGGCGAACATTGGGCGACGGAGGAAACGCGGGCGGAGGCCCAGGAGCAGCAGGTTGAGTGGAAAGTCGCATCGGAACTCTCGCCGGGGTTTCTCGCTTTTCGACGACGCTAAGCGCAAGAGACGCCCCAGCAGGGCGTCTCTACCAACAGATCGCTACTGCCTTTGGCACCTCACCCCGCACTCCTCATTCCGCATTCCACAGTTGTCAAGCAGAATGCACCTCGCTAGAGTGCGCCCCAGTGCTGGCGAGCCAGTGTTTCTTGCCACGCCGTGCGGAAGGAGGGGACTTCATGCGGGGGGTACGCCTGCTTGTCTTGGGAGTGATCTGGATCGGGTCATTTTTTTTGGTGCTGGACCGTGTCAACATTTCGCTCGCCGCGCCACGCATCATGGACGAGCTGAAATTCGACGGCACCCAGATGGGGTTCATTCTCAGCATTTACTATTGGGGCTATTTACTCGGCCATTTCGGCAGCGGCCTCGTCAGTGACCAAGTCCGCTTGCGTAGCTTCACCTCCTGGATGATTTTGTTGTGGAGCGGGCTCACCGCCCTCACTGGGGCCTGTTCGGCGCTATGGCATTTCGCCGTGGTTCGGCTGTTGTTCGGCATCTTCGAGGGCGCGACCGCGAACCTCACTCACAAACTCCAGAACAACTGGTTACTCCCAGCCGAACGCGGTAAAGCCTACGGCATCTTCATCGGATTCGCCTATCTGGGCATCGCGCTTGGCATGCCCCTGGTCGGCTGGATCATTAACACCTGGGAATGGCGGTGGATGTTTGTGGCCATTGGGCTGCTGACGTTGATTCAGCTCGCGCTCTTCGCCGTTATCATTCGTGACCATCCGCATGAACACCCCTGGCTCCCCGAACCAGAGAAGGTGAAATTTCGCGAGGATCTGCGCGCCGCTCAAGGCGGACTCAGCGATCATGACGACTCCAGCGCGATCATGCCGTTTCGTCAACGCATGGCCACGCTGGCCGGTATCCGCTCCTTTTGGCTGTTGAGCATCTCCGCGTTTTTCGGCATCGGCGTCTATTTCACCGGCATGAGCTGGCTACCGGGGTATCTCGTTAAGGAACGAGGCATCACCATTCTGAGCAGTGGCATCTTTCTCACGATTCCGTATCTCGCCGCGTTCGCCGGGATGTTTATTGGTGGTGGACTCGGTGACCGATTCGGCAATCGCAGTCTGATTTCACTAATTGCTGGTGTGCTGACGTTTCCCGCGTTGCTGGCGATGGCCCAGAGTGAGAGCGTCGTGATGACCATCGCCATGATGAGCGTCGCGCTCTTTCTCAACTCGGCGGCGGTCAATGGCTTCGTCGTATTGGTCTTTGATCTGATTCCCGCCCGGGTGTTCGGCACGGCCATTGGCATTGTCGGCGGATTATGTGGCGGACTGGCGGGCATCATCGGACCACTCTTGCTGGGCTATTTGTACGATCAAACCGGCACGTTCTTTTGGGGGTTCATCACGCTGGGAGTTGGGGCGATGATCGGGGGGCTCGTGCTCATTCCGGTGATCGCCGAGGAACGGCGACTCAAACAAGAGAAGGACGCGCGGCATCCGCTCACATCAAGTGCAACGGTTGCCGTCGCTGAACAGTAGGAGCAACAAGCAAAAGGAGGAATTGTCATGGTAACCAAAGGTGTCTCTCACATTGCTATTGGTGTTCGCGACATGGACAAGTCGTTGCATTTTTATCGCGACCAACTCGGCTTTCAGGTGGTCCGCGATGAAGTGCAGAAAACCGCGGGGACAGTGTTGCCCGCCGTCTACAAGGATGCCCATGCGCAACGGCGGGTGGCGACGTTGTATTGGAAGCGCGGCAAGGAAGAAGCGTTTCTCGTCCTCTCCGAGCATAACGACAAACCAGTCAGCGGCGAGGCGATCAAACTCGATCAGATTGGTATTCATCACTTCGCGTTTTGGGTGGACAACCTGCCCAAGGTCTATGAGGAACTGAAAGCCAAGGGCATTGAGTTCATTGTCCCACCCACGGTGACTAAAACCCCGGACGGGAATTTCAACAGTGCCTTTATCGCCGATCCGGATGGGATTTTGGTGCAGTTGGATGAGCTGGTGGCGTAACTGGGACCAGGGGGAAAAGGGAAAAAGGGCAAAAGGGAAAAAGGGCGAAGGAATAATTCCCTTGATTTTCTATTTCCCCGTTTCCCCATTTCCGTTTGTCAAACTCGAGGTTTCATAATGACAGCACCACACGCACTCACTCTCACCATCGCCGCGGAACAACTCCGCACCCGCCAATTGTCGCCGCGTGACCTTGTCCGCTCCTGTCTGGAGCGGATCGACCACCTTGAGGCCCGCCTCCACGCCTGGGCGACGGTGGATCGCGAGGGCGCACTGGCGGCGGCACGACGATGTGAAGACGAGATTCAGCGCGGGCAGTATCGCGGTCCGCTGCACGGCATCCCCATTGGCATCAAGGACATCTTCCACACGGCGGGGCTGAAAACGATGGCGGGCTCACCGCTCTACTATGAGTGAGGCGTTTACGGAAGATCGGTTATTGGCGACGGCCAAGTGGTGTGAGGCGGTATTGGACTTTCGGCGGATGCCTTCACTGATGTAAAAACCAAAAGAAAGAAGCGGAGAACGGGTTCCCCGCTTCTCCGCTTCTTTCTTCAGGAGGACATACTCCTGGGGATGCACTCACTGATCGTGCGCATTATCTGACGCGAATCGCGGTGTAGGTGGCGTTGTTCCCCTCGTACCCTTCCGCGACGGCTGCCGTGGAATCGATAATCGCCCCCAACCAGTAGGTTGCTCCACTGACCAGCGTGCCTGGGATCACCAGGGTCCTGGTGGTGGTCAGCACGGAATCTCTGTACAGCGTATAGGCGGTTGATCCGAGGAAGGTATCGAGAGTGGAGATGATGTCGTTCGTGGAGAGATAGTACCCCACCGTAGGAACCAAGGGGCTGGTTCTCCCCATGTTTTCGAGGCTCATTTCCAAGCGAACCGTCTGTCCTTTGTTGACATAGTACGTCCGCTCCGTTGTCCCGACGCGGGCGAGTTCTATGCCGAACGCGTCGAGTATGCGGGTGCGATCATGAGTACTATACTCCCCGCTCGCTCCAACCCGCCGCCAGTGCGTAACCCCGAGGTCTTGGGGAGCACTCGCCCACAAGCCATATACCGCGACCACTCCAGCCGAGGCATCTTCTCCAGGGTAGGCAGTGGCGGTGCTACCATTGGCATGGACGTGGGTCCAATCCTGTCCCATGATGCTGTAAACCGAGGCAGTGTGTCCGAGTCCCGCCGCGTGGCCAAATTCGTGCATGGCGGTGGTCTGGAAGGGACGAGAGGAACCGCCATACGGCCACAAACTGCCCTTTGAGGTGGTGTAGTGATAGGCAACCGTATTATCGAAGCGAATATCGACTTCGGTGAATCGACAGGTGCTGGTATTCAGCCACCAGTTCGCGATGGCCGGTGCCCCAAATCCTGAAGTCCACCACACTTCACTTTGCCCGTTTCCCATCCCCACACTTGGATCACCGTAACTCACGCTAAATCCGAGATTGCTCGGATTGTTGTGCCAACGGCTGACGACTGATGCTAACGCGTTACGCCAAGGGCCGACAGGAAACCCGACGCCGGAGGCGCTGGTCGTATACGAATTCGACGTCCACTTTGCATTCAGGGTCCCGCATTTAATCGTGTTGTACGCGAACGTTTCTCCAATTCCGGCCGCAAGCAGCAGGGCACTCGTGAAAACAGATAACTTTTTGTACATGATCGTTCTCCTTCTCTTGTTCGTTCTAGTGAGCTGTGGCTGATGTTGTTCGTTCTCGGTTCCCTGGTGTCTCTAGCGCGACTTCACACTTGAGCGATCAACCCCCTTGAACAGTGGGTCGCCGTCGTGTTGCTGGAGCAGTCGTTCTTCCGCGAGATTCCGTAGCCCTTTTCCTCCACCCTGCGTAGGCGCGGCCGCGACTGGAGGAAGTTCCGCTTTCGTCGCGAACACGTGAATGGGACGGGTGATGTCCGCACTAGGCACTGGGCTTACGGTGGCGAGTTGTTGCGGGGTGTGGCGTTGCTGGACGAGGCTTTTAATAAATTTCGTGAAACTGGCGGCACTCAAAGGCTGCACTTTGGCGGGCAGCGCCGATTTTTCCGAGCCCTGGGCTTCCTCAAACGTCAGTGTGGTGTCCCCAAGATTGTGGGTGACAACCTCTGGTAATGACCGATACGTGCCAAAGGCGAGTTGCTCTCCCGCGGTGACGCCGACTTCCTGGCCCTGCTCGGTATACACCGCGTTGTTAATCACGCGGAACCGCCCTTGTTCCCAGCCGACCAGTGGGCACGGCAGGTTACGATTGTGACTGACAAAGAGGATGTCCCGATCGCCAATGTCAAACATGGGCATTCCTGGGACCAGCATGGCCCTCCCCGTGCCATCGGGTCCGCCTTCAAAGCGGAGGGTGATGTGCCCACCCTTGGCGGCGCTCCCCTTGAATGCCTGCTCGATAGCGAAGGTCACGAAGGTATGCGGGATGCGTGCTTGTCCAGATGTCGTTGCCTCCGAGTTTTTATACGCGACATTGGTGACGACCCCTTGCAGGATCAGTTGCGCGTCTTCGACTAGCTCGCGCGGTCCCACAGGGTCAATC
>JANMSE010000188.1:0-5831 GCA_031389045.1 Deltaproteobacteria bacterium
GTCGCATCCTCCGCCAAAGCAGCGTTTAATGCGGTGAGATTGCCGCTCGACAACGCGTCGATAAATCCTGACACCACCTTCTTATTCTCCGCGATTCCCATAAGTCCCTCCTTTTTGAGTCCCTAGAATTTCGACTGAACCGCGCCTCAGATTACCCCCTGCTCCCGCAATGACGCAATCTCTTTTTCCGAGAGTCCTAGCAACTTGCCATAGACGAGGTCGTTATGTTGGCCCAGCGTTGGCGCGGCGGAGTCGATGGTTGGCGTCTCACCGTTGAGGCGAATCGGTGAGGCGAGCACCGTCACCTTGCCGACCGTGGGATGCATGATGTCTTGCAGTGTCCCCCGCTCACGCAGATGGGGATCATTCAACACTTCCGAAATCTCGTTCACCATGCCGCAGGTGACATCCGCCGCCGTCAGTTTTTCCATCACTTCGCGTTTGGTGCGCCGCGCTGTCCACGCGCCGACAATCTCGTCCATCTCGTTAAACCGTTTGGTACGCGCGCTGTTAGTGGCATAATCGGGATTCGTCAGCAGGTCTTCGCGCTCCATGACTTTGCATAGGGCGCGCCATTTCTCGTCATTGGCGACCAGCATCAGCACGTAGCCGTCCGATGTTTTGTAGCTGTTGTAGGGCGAGAAGGCGCGGCCCGCCGCCGTGTTGCCAAAGCGCCCCTGAATGCCGCGCGAGAGATACCCGGACATCTGGGTAATCATGGGGCCAAGGGCGGACTCAAACAGATTGCTCTCGACCAGCGTGCCTTCACCGGTGCGATCCCGTTGGTGAATCGCGCCCAAAATTCCCGCGCAGAGATGCGTCCCCGCCATGATGTCGAAAATCGGCGGCCCGGCTTTGACTGGGGGATTGCCGGGAAACCCGGTACTGGCCATCAACCCGGACATCGCCTGGATGATGGGATCAAACGCGGGATAGTCGCTATACGGACCGGAGCGCCCAAAGCCGCTGCCGCTCGCGTAAATCAGACCGGGATGCAGTTTGCGTAAGTCCTCGTATCCCAGCCCCAGCTTGTCCATCGCGCCAGCGGCGAAGTTCTCGACTACCACGTCGGACTGCGCCGCCAACTCCTTGAACAACTCGCGGCCACGTGTGGACTTGAGATTGAGGGTGATCCCCTTTTTGTTGGAGTTGAGCATGATGAAAGGATAACTCTCATCATGGTTGGGCACTTTGAAGATAGTACGCGCCATCTCGCCTTTTTGCGTCGGCTCGACCTTAATGACCTCGGCCCCAAGAAACCCTAGCAACAGGGTCGCGTAGGGGCCGTTGTAGACGTGAGTGAGATCAAGGATACGAATGTCGTCCAATGCTTTCATGCAGTCAGTCCTCCAGCTTTCAGCTCTCAGCGGTCAGCTATCAGCCAGAGTCAGAAAAAACAAGGAAGAGTTCGGGTCTTCTTTGGCTGACGGCTAAAAGCTGATCGCTGAAAGCCCTTTCCGCGGTGATTCCCGCTATGCTAGTTTGCTTCCCGCTTGCCGATAAGAAGGAGGGCGTCCCATGCTCGATCTCGTAATTCGTGGTGGACAAGTAGTGACCCCGCATGCGGTGGGAGAGATGGACATCGCGGTCCAAGGCGAGAAGATCGTCGCGCTCGGCTGGCCAGGGACGTTGGCGTCGGATGCCCAGCGTGTGATCGACGTGCCGGGGAAGATCGTGATTCCTGGTGGCATCGAACCTCATGCGCATGTGGGGGTACCGGTACCGCCCGCGTGGACTGGGCAAGCCGATGTGATGACCCAGCCGCCGGAAGCGGCCAGTCGCGCGGCGGCGTTTGGTGGGGTGACGACCTTTATTGATTTCGCCGGTGATCTCAGTCGCAAGGCGCTCTTGGGGCAGAGCCGCCGCCCAATGCTCGAAACCATTGAGCGGCGACGCGAGGTGTTCCGCACTCATAGTTATACGGACTATGCGTTTCATTACATCGTCGCCGGGCAGGTGCAGCCTGAAGCCATTGGCGAGGTGCGCGAGGCGATTGAGGAAGGGATCGGGAGCTTCAAGATTTTCACGGTGAATAATCCCGTGCATACCGCGCCCGACCAACCGTCCGTGCGGATACCCAACGGTCATTTATGGAGCCTCTTTTCCGAAGTCGCCAAGCATGGCGGCATCATGGCCGTGCATGCCGAAGACGACGATGTTGTCTCCTACATGAGCGAGAAGCTCCAACGCGAAGGGCGCGATCAGGGCCACAACATTCATCTCGTGCACAACAACCTCTCCGAGGACCTGGCGTTCCGTAATATCATTCGCCTCGCGCACCACACCGGAGTCGGCATTTACTTCGTGCATGTCACCGCCAAGGAAGGGGTGACGGCGATCGCCGAGGCACGCCAGGCTGGACTGCCGGTGTACGGAGAAGCGCTCCATCACTATTTGCAGTTCACCTGTGAGGACTACAAGAAACCGGGCGGGACGGCGATTCATACCTATCCGGCGATCAAGTTCGCGGATGATCGGGACGCGCTTATCGCTGGGATGCTGGATGGTCGCTTGGCGACCACGGCGACGGACGAATACACCACATTCAAGGGGCCAAAACTGTGGGGCGACCGCATTGCCACCGTGTGCGGTGGCCATAACGGCATCGAGACGCGCATTCCCGTCGCGTTCATCAAGCTGGTGGTCGAGCGGGGGATGTCGCTGCAACGGTTCGCGGATGTCACTGCGACCAACGCGGCCAAGATATTGGGGCTCTATCCCAAGAAAGGCGTCATCCAGCCGGGCAGTGATGCTGACTTCTGTATCCTTGATCCCAATCTCAAGAAGACGATTTCACTCAGTGATCTGCACGCCGACTCGGATTACAGCATCTGGGAAGGGTTTCAGTGCCAAGGGTATCCAGTTATGACCATCCTGCGCGGAAAAGTGATTGTCGAGAATGGCAAACTGGTCGGTAGTTCGACTGACGGGCAGTGGGTGCGGCGGCAGGTGGCGAACGAGGTGATCTCAAGACCAGCAGTATAGCGATGTGTATGCTGTCTGTATGTGAACACTGAAGTCAGCGAGGCGTTTTGATTGAGTCATTGCGTCATCGGGCCATCGGGTCATTGAGGGCATCAACCCACGAAGTCTCAATGATTCAAGCTGGCAATGGCTCAATGGCTCAATCGTTCGATCACTCAATGTCTCAAAAAGGAGGTGTCCGATGTTCGATCTCATCATTCAAGGTGGTCAAGTAGTCACTCCCCAGGCGGTCGGGATAATGGATGTTGGTGTGCAAGGGGAGAAGATTGTCGCTGTCGGTCAGACGGGGACGTTATCGGCTCAGGCCGGGCGCACGATTGATGCGCGCGGCAAGATCGTCATTCCCGGCGGAATTGAACCGCATGCGCATATCGGCATTCCCGTGCCGGAGTTCTGGGCCGGGCAAGCGGATGTGATGACCCAACCACCCGAAGCCGCGAGTCGCGCCGCCGCGTTTGGTGGCGTGACGACGATTATCGACTTTGCCGGAGACCTGAGTTTCGCCGAGTCGAGTGGACAAGAGCCACGCTCCATCATGGAGGTCATTGCCGAGCGGCGCGATGTCTTCCGCACGCATAGTTATACGGATTTCGCCTTTCACTATATTCTCGCCGGTGAAGTCGCACCCGTGACGATTGGGGAGATTAAGGAAGCGATCCAAGAGGGAGTCGGCAGCTTTAAGATTTTCACCACGTTCCACCCGATCCGCGTTCCCTACGGCCATTTATGGCCCATTTTCGAGGAGGTGGCCAAACACGGCGGCATCATGGCCGTCCACGCTGAAGAAGACGAGATCGTGCGGTACATGACCGAGAAACTCAAACGGGAAGGGCGCGCGCAAGGCTATAATCTCCACCTGGTCCACAACAACATTTCCGAGGACCTGGCGTTTCGTCACATTATCCGCCTGGCCAAACATACGGGCGTTGGCATCTATTTCGTCCATGTCACCGCCAAAGAAGGCGTGGCGGCGATCGAGGAAGCGCGGAGTAATGGGATGCCCGTCTATGGCGAGGCGCTTCACAACTATCTGCAATTCACCTGCGAGGACTACAAGAAACCTGGGGGGACGGCGATTCATACCTACCCGGCGATTAAATTCGCCGATGACCGTGAGGCGTTGACCGCGGGCTTGGCGGATGGGCGCTTGGCCACGACGGCGACCGATGAGTACACCACCTACAAAGGACCAAAGCTGTGGGGCGATATGATCGAAACGGTGTGCGGCGGACACAACGGCATCGAGACCCGCATGCCCGTGGCCTACGCCAAGTTTGTCGCTGAGCGCGGGGTGTCGCTGCAACGCTTCGTGGATATTACTTCGGCGAACGCGGCCCGCATCCTTGGCCTGTATCCACAAAAAGGGGCGATCCAACCGGGCAGCGATGCCGACATCGTGCTGCTCGATCCGAACGAAAAAAAGGTCATCGCGCTCAGCGATCTGCATGCCGATTCGGATTACAGCATTTGGGAAGGGTTTCAGTGCCACGCCTATCCGGTAATGACGATTCTGCGCGGCAAGGTGATTGTCGAAAATGGCAAGCTGCTGGGCAGTTCAACCGATGGGCGGTGGGTGAAGCGGCATGTGGCGAATGAGGTGTTAGCGAAACCGGCGGTGTAAAAAGGGGGACGGGTGACAGGGAACAGGGGGATGGGGCAATAGGCTGGAGGCGGTCAGGAGAACAGGACCAACGCATGAAGAATGGGAGCGCGTTATCAAGGGAACACAATGAGTGATCTGGGTTGTAGGGTGGACACCGCCCACCCTACAACCCGGCTATCGGCCCACGCTCAGTATCTCACTTGCTGTTCGATAAACGCGACCACATCATGCGCGAACCGCGCGGGTTCCTCCCAGTGCGGATCATGGCCAGCGCCGGAATAGACCAGTAACCGCGAGTTAGCTATTGTCGCCTTGAGCAGGTCCTGATCGCTACGCGGACAGAAAGCATCCTGGTCACCCCACACAATGAGCGTCGGGGTCGTAATCTTCCCCAACTCGCTGGACCAGTCTTCTTGGAGAAACGTTAAGAAGGTCGCCTTCCACACTCGCGCCGGGACTTTGAGACTTTCGTTCACGACGGTCTCGAAAAACGTATCAGGCACGGGCTGCGCGAGCGTACTCTGCTGAAACTCGCGGACGAGGTGCGGATCAATTGGGTCTGTGAGCGTTGAAACCACGGTGTCCCAGAACTCTTGCACCGCTGGGGTGGTGGACAAGCTGGCGAATGATCCCTCCAACACCAATCCCAAGAGGCGATCTGGGTAATCCAACGCAAACCGCTGGGCCACGCCACTGCCCATCGAATGGCCGACAAGCACAGCGGTCTTGATCTGGAGTACATCGAGAAAGGCGGCTACGTCTGCCGCGAAGTCGCGAAAGCCATACCTCGTCAAAGGACGATCCGCATCACCGTGGCCGCGCTGTGTCACTGCAAAAGCGTGGAAACGCGGTGGAAGGTGCGGCAGCACAAGCTCGAATGAGTGCCAAGAGTCAGTGACTCCGTGCAAGAGAATCACCGGGACACCGTTGGGGTCACCTTGTTCGACGTAAGGGAGTGTTACCCCCGTAGGGAGCGCAATGGAGTTACTCGTGAAGGTCATGGTCGTCTCCTCTCTTCGTGGCGATGAAATAACTATTCTGAAAATCATGCGACAGCCGCTTCACCGCAACCCGCGTAAAGCCCGCTTCCGCTAACAACGCGCGTGCCTGTTCCTCCCCCCACATCGCCCCGAGGCCTTCACCGTTGAGCGCCAACGACACCGTCATGCAATGCATGCAGGAGATGGTGTAGAGCATTGGTGCCATGGGACGATCCAGGTTTTTATGCACATGACTCGACGCG
>JANMSE010000197.1:0-5642 GCA_031389045.1 Deltaproteobacteria bacterium
GCCAATGATCTGCTGCTCACCAGCCGTGTGGTGCTGGCCGAAGAAGCCTTGACGATGGGATTGGTGAACGCGGTTCTCCCGCAAGATGAGTTGATGCCCTACACGTATAACTATGTGCGGAAGATGATTACGACCGTCTCTCCGGGATCACTACGAACGACGAAGCGGCAGATATACGCGGACCTGCATCGCGACGTGCGCGCCGCCATCGTGGATGCCACGGAGCAACTGGAACGAATGGCGACCGAGCCGGACTTTGTCGAAGGGGTAAGCGCCTTTTTAGAGAAACGACCGCCGCAGTGGAAAAAATCGGGCCAGTGAAGAATTGAGTGATTGAGTGATTGAGCCATCGGGCCATTGAAGCAATGACCCGATGGCCCGATGACTCAATCACTCAATTTGGTTTAGTACAACACCTGCTGTTCTCTCAGTCGGGCAATGTCCTCATCCGCATACCCCAACACCTCCCGCAGCACTTCGTCTGTATGCTGCCCCAGCAGAGGCGCGGGCGACCGCACGCCATTGGGCGCGTTCGTCAGAATCCACGGAATCCCGGTGTGGGTTTGGGTGCCGACTCTCGGATGGGGGAGACGCGCGAAAAATCCGCGCTCGTTGAGATGCGCGTCTTCGACGAGGTCCTTGCTGCTCATTGAGGGGAACGCGGCGACCCTGACCGCTTGCAGACTCCGTGTGATCTCCCAGCGGTCACGTTGCGTGGTCCAGGCGGTGATGAGCTGTTCCAACGCATCCTCGTGCGCTTTGCGGTCACTCATGGTGCGAAAGCGCGGGTCGTCGATCATATCTTCGTGGCCCATCACACGACACAGGGCCTGCCACTCCTCCTCTGTCCCGCAGGCAATCGTCACCCAGGTATCCTCGCCGAGACAGCGAAAGCAGTTATGGGGTGACATCCAAGTGTCGCGGTTGCCCTGGCGTGGGGGTTCGGTGCCGTTCATGGCGTAGTCCATCCACCCTTCTACCGCCAACACCGCCGCCGCGCCCCAGAGCGAGACATCAATGTATTGCCCATGTCCGGTACGCTTGCGCGCGGCCAATGCGGCGCAGATCGCGCCCGCCGCGGTGATGCCTGCGTTGGGATCACCAATGGACACCCCCAGCTCTTGCGGTGGACCGTCTGGATACCCCGACAACATCGAGAGCCCGGTCAGCGCTGGGATCGCCGGACCATAGCCCATATAGTTTTTGTTCGGGCCGGTGTGGCCATAGCCGGAGATCGACACCATAATCAGGTCAGGTTTGAGTTTCTTGAGTTCGTCGTAGCTCAGCCCAAATTCATCCATCACCCCGGTCGCGAAGTTCTCGATCACCACGTCACACCGCTGAATGAGTGCCTTGACCAGCGCTTTGCCCTCGGCTTTTTCCAGGTTCACCTGGAGGCTCTTTTTTCCCTGGTTCCACTGATTGAATGGACCAGAGGTATCGACCCCCGGTTTGACCCCGCGCGGCGCGATGGGCAAGCGGCGCATGAGGTCGAGATGCGTGCGTGATTCGATCTTAATGACCTCCGCGCCGAGATGGGCCAGGTGCATGGTGCAGTACGGTCCCGCCCACACCCACGAGAAGTCGGCGACGCGCACGCCTTCGAGGGGGAGGGGGCTGGGGGTTAGGGGCTGGGGGTTAGGTTTGAGGACTGAGGACTGAGGACTGAGGACTGGGTGTCCCTCCTGGACTTGCCTGGACTTGTCCGAGACTTGTCCGAGACTGACCCCGACTTCTTTATTGTGCTGACCGAGCAATGGCGCGGGCCGGCGTATTTGCCACCACGGCTCATGCAACAGATACGGCTGGCCGAGGTGGGTCAATTTTCCCGCGCGCGGGTGTGAGACCTCGGCAAAGAAATCACGGGTGAGTAATTGTTCTTGGCGCGCGAGTCCGGACATGGTGAGCACCGGCGCGAAACAGAGCCGCCGGGCCTGACCGGCATGAAAGAGGTCCTCGACTTTCCACTGTCGGGTCCATTCTTCCACGTAGATTTTGAGCGCGTCTTGATTCTTGATGCGACCGGCGCGGTCCGCGAAAATCTCCCACGTGGTCCACTCCGGCGTGTCCATGAGTTCGACTAACCGTTCCCACTGGTCCTCCTCGGCGACCACAAGGAAGATGAGCCCATCTTGGCATTCGTACATGCCCCACGGGTACATGTACCGCTGCCCTAAGCGTGAGGCGACGCGACCCAAGTAGCTGTAGTACACCACCGCCTGCTCAAGAAACGAGGCGATGAAGGATTGGACGGAGAGATCGATATGTTCGCCGGTGCCAGTGTGCAACGCGCGGTAGTACGCGCCGAGGGTGGCGGTCGCCGCCGCGAGCCCCCCTTGGAACCCACATTGCTGCCCAAATGCCTTGAGTGGGGGGAGGTCCGCATTGTCCAACGCGCCTGGACTCAGCCACGCCCACCCCCCGGCATGCGAGAGCGTCAGGTCATGGGCGACATAATCTTTATGGGGGCCGGTCAGTCCAAACGGGGTGATCGAGCACATGACCAGCCGGGGGTTGATGTCACAAAAGGTCTGGTAGTCGATCCCGCGCGCGGCCATGTCGCGCGGCGAGTAGTTGTGGACCAGGATGTCGGCCCACTCCACGAGACGAAGCAGTTCGTCACGGTGCCGACCCAGGTCCAGCGTCACTCCACGTTTGTTGGTGTTGAGGGCGAGAAAGAGACCACTTTGCTCGGGATCGACCGTGCCACCAGGAAACGGACCGCGCAGCCGCGCCGGGTCACCACTGGGCTCTTCGACTTTGAGGACATCCGCGCCCAGGTCGGCCATCAGTTTGGTCGCGTATGCGGCGGACACCATGGTGCCCAGTTCTAGAATTTTCACGCCTGCGAGTCCGGCCATGCTTGTTTCTCCTTGTGCATAAAATGGGGGCTACGCTTCCGGGGCGAAGAACACGAAGGTGCGGGTCTCGATACTTTCACGCGGCGGCGCATCGGCTGGCGCGGTGGGGTCGGTGAACGCGGAGTGCGCGGTGAATCGCGCCCGCCCATCTTCCATTGAGTCGTAGCACTTGAGGAGCATGGCTTCGTTGGGTTGCATACGCGGAAAATAGAACCAGCGTTGCTCGGGATTGTAGGCCACCGAATAGACCTCTCCCGTTCGGTGTTGGAACTTCAGATCGGTGGCGATGAAGTCTTTTTGCTCTATGCTTTGCGCATCGCACACCGCCAGCGGCGCGTCCTGCACAGGCACGCGAATCGGTCGCCAGACATTAATCACGGCAAAGCGATGGCGCAGCAGTTTCTCCGCCTCTTCAGCGGGGAGCATGTCACGCACGCGCTGTGGGCCGGATTTGATGGTGTAGTCATTATGCGCGAACAAGACGGGGGAACTGATCCCCGGCTCGCCTTGTTTAGCGCGCGCCGCGCAGCGGACGTTATGATCGAACGCCACCACCTTGGTCGCCCCAGTCAGCTTTTTGACCAGTTCCTCGACTTCGGGATAGTAGACCTTCTTGATTTCTTCCGGGTTGTAAAAGTCGGTGACCTTCGTCTCATGCGTGGTGAGCATCAGCCCCTGTTTGTCCAATGAGAGGGGCTCGACCGCGTCGCGTCCGTTGTAAATGGGAATCGTGTGTTTCGCCGGTTCCGGTCGTGAGGGCGGGTTGCTGCGATCGGGGTTGATGTAATACGCCGGTCGTTCCTTGGTATTGGCCAAGTAATTGAGCGTCCCTTCAACATACGAGCCCCCGGCCTTTGTGTGTGTGCCTTCATTGCTGTGCGCCATGACATGCCTCCTTGTTTTGAGTTGCGAGTTGTGGGTTTCAAGTTCTGAAGTCCCCTCTCCCGGCTGGGAAAAGGTTGGGGTGAGGGGGGATTGAGTGATTTTTTTCTTACCGCACTGGCGATCTCGAAACTCGGATTCTTCCGCCACGAATAGTGATGATGGCTCCGCTTTCAAGCTCGTGTGTATAGCGCTCAAGCACCTGTCCTATCAGCTCAATGCGCTTCGTGGCAGGAACATCTGGAAGCCGGATAAGGCCAGCATGCGGCAATTGCTCAACGAAAAGTAACGCACCAAAGTCTGTATCAATAGTAACCAGCACTCGTTCTTCCGCCGCCGCCCATGCGAGGAGCGTGGGATCACCAGGGTCTGGACCACGGTGGCGCGATTCAACGACATCGTAGCCCAGAGTTCGTAACCAGTCGGCGAGCCGACGGCCAGCGCAACGATCTAGCAGAAATTTCATTTCCCCGTCACGTGTACTGCATCAAGAGAGTCTCGCGCGATCACAGCGTGCGCGTAGGCGATGCAGGCGCGGATGTCTTCCAGCTCCAGGTCTGGGTAGTCGTCAAGAAGAGCCTCTGGAGACTCTCCCTGAGCAAGCAGACTCAGGATCAGTTCGACCGAGATGCGCAGGCCCCGAATGATAGGCTTCCCGCCAAAGATGTCGGGATTGACGGTAATACGTTTTAGTAAGGACTGATCCTTCATCTCGTGGTTTCCTTTCTTCGAGTGTGCGAGGACTACGCGAAGCTGTCCGCATGATACCTTTCGCATACGTGCTCACGCTACGCGCTGTTGCTCGCGAGCAACGCCCGCAGCCGCACCACTTCCGCCTCCGCGGCAGCCGCGCGTTGCTCGACAGCCTTCGCCCGTTGCTCGGCGGCCTGTGCATGTTGTTCGGCGGCCTCCACTTGCTCACTCCGAGTTGGTAGCAGTTCCCCCTCCAGCGTTGCCCACCGTAACCACGTCGCTTCGACGCCTTCATAGCACCCGAGCCACCGGACTAAGGCCAGATTGAGGCGCGGACTCAGTAACCGTCCCCCTTCATCTGGAGGAATCGGAACGTACACCCCGTGCCGTAAGCCAAACCCCGCCCAATCATCGGGATTGAAAGGATCGAACCAAAAATACTCGGACACCTTGAGCTGGTTTTGATAGGTATCTTTCTTGACGGTTTTGTCGTGCGTGGCCGTGGTCTCCGAGAGCAACTCAATAATCACATCCGGCCCCTTACCTTCCTCCCACACCACCCAGCTCTTGCGCTCCCGCTTCGGCACGTCTAGCACGGCGAAGAAGTCGGGGCCACGAAAATCCTGGTGACGCACTTGCGCGAGGCTGAAGTACAGAAACATGTTGCCACCCGCGTAGCCATCGGGCCGCTGGTCCAGCCAGTGTTGAAAGGTTTCCAGCAGCAAAAACATCTGTTGACGGTGGCGCGCGGTTTCCATGGGTTCTCCATCGTCACTCGGCAGTTCATCCTGCGTCGGCGGCGGGAGGATGCTCAGAGATTCGGTCAACTGTTGTTCTTGCATGGGGTTCGTCCTTTACGGGATTTGCGCTGATAAAACCCGGAGGGTTTCCAGCCGGTAGCCGGTGGTTGAGCGGAGCGACACCACCGGCTACTGGAGGAGTGCCATTCAATCCAGGTATTTCGGATCATATTCGATTCCGGCCTTTCCCAACTTTCCCAACTTTCCCAACACTTTCCCAACTTTCCCAACACCGCTTTCCCAACACCGCGATCAACTCTTCACGAAACGATCTGGCCCGATGATGTTCCTCTTGCCCGGCGATATACTTGCGCACCGCAGCCCTCGCTGTCGCGCTCACGGTAAACGCCGCGTAACCTTCTTGCCACGCGAACATCTGACTACCGATTTCCTTATGCACCCAGAT
>JANMSE010000204.1:0-2014 GCA_031389045.1 Deltaproteobacteria bacterium
AGAAAGTTGGCAACTTTTCCACCGAATTGATCCACGATTTTCATCTCGCCTTCACCAATCAACTCGGCATGAACCTCCATTTCAACATGACGCAGGGGCGCAACCCGCATCACATTATCGAAGCCAGCTTCAAGGCATTCGCGCGTGCCATGAGTAGCGCCGTGCAATACGACCCACGGGTGAAGGGCGTGCTGTCCACGAAGGGAAGCCTCTAGGCGGGTTTCGAGTTTCGAGTTTCGAGTTCTGAACCCGAAACCTGAAACCCGAAACCTGATCCCCTTTCTTCCGCTACTGCGCGAAGCCCTGCATATCCGCGAGTGCCTCGGCGAATTCTTCCATGAACTCTCGCACCACGACCCGGCTTGATTTCACGCTATCGACTAGCCCGACTCCCTGACCAACGAAGTACGTCACCAGTTCGCGCGCTTTTTCGTTGCCACGTTCGGCGGCTTTCTGTGCGGCATACAGCGCTGGCTCACTAATAAGAGTTTGCAAGGGCATGGGCAGCGCCTTGATCCCGTCAGGCCCCTCCCACGCATCAGTCCACGCTGAACGGAGCTGGCGCGTATATTTGCCCGTGCGACACTTGGAACGGACGGTGTCGCGCGACCTGGCGGCGATCATCTTTTGGCGAAAGATTTCCGTGGTCTCCGATTCGGGCGTGGCCAGCCAGACCGATCCCGTCCACGCCCCCGCGGCACCAAGCATCATGCACGCCGCCATCTGACGACCAGTCATAATGCCACCCGCCGCCAGCACGGGCACCGGACGAATCGGTTTAATGGCGCGCACGACCTCCGGGATCAACACGAGAGTAGAGACCTCGCCGGTATGGCCCCCAGCCTCGCCGCCTTGCGCGACGATAATATCGACTCCCGCCTGCACCTGACGCACCGCATGTTCCTTGGCCCCGACTAGCGCAGCCACCGGCACGCCATGCTTATGGCCCATATCGAGCATTGCTTGCGGGGGAACACCAAGCGCGTTCGCGATCAATTTGATGGGATGACGAAAGGCAATCTCTAACAGCCGCAAAGCACCATCCTGTTGCAACGACGATTGCGCGTTGGGATGGCCGAGCATTCCACCTTCAAGCTGTCGCGGCGACTCAACATCGTGCTTTGCCAGCAGATTACGCACGAAGTCTTTGTGGGTTTGCGGAATGCGTTCGGCCAGCGCGCCAATCGTGACGCCCTTCTCTTCTTTGATCGACAGGTTCTCTGGAATGAGCACATCGACCCCGTATGGCCGACCCTCGATATGCTCGTCGATCCATTTCAGCTCCATCTCAAGCTGGTCTGGCGAGAAGGCCGTCACGCCCAGCACCCCAAAGCCGCCCGCGCGACTCACCGCGGCAATCACGTCGCGACAGTGACTAAACGCGACTAATGGAAAATCGATCCCCAGCATTTCACAAATAGGAGTTTTCATACGTGTGTCCCCTCACCGGCTCAAACATTGACGAACCCATGCTCGCTTCTAACTCCATTCCTCGCATGCTGTCAAACTCGGAAGTCCAGGGACTGAAGCTCCTCTTCCCTCTTTCTCCGCAAGGAAGCAGCGGATTGTCCGGCAATACTCACAAGAGTAAAACAGCGGCGGGGGACAGGCTATGACGTTTGATGAGACGTTGGACCAAATCCGCGAGTTATTACAGAGCAAAGGCCGCGTCGCCTATCGGGCGCTGAAGCGGCGGTTCGCTTTGGATGACGACTACCTGGAAGACCTCAAGAGCGAACTCATCAAAGCCGAACGCGTGGCGGTGGATGAAGATGGGGAAGTACTGGTCTGGGTCGGCGCTGCGCCAGTTCCGAGTTCTGAGGTCCCTCAAGTCCAAGGTCCAAGGTCCAAAGTCCCAAGTCAAGAAACCCAACCCCCAGCCCCTAACACCCAGCACCCAAGCAGAGGCGGAGGAGTGCTTCCTCAAAGCCATCGAAGTCGCGCGCAAGCAGCAAGCAAAGTCCTTGGAACTTCGAGCCTCAACAAGTCTCGCGCATCTCTGGCGGCAGCAGGG
>JANMSE010000206.1:0-11111 GCA_031389045.1 Deltaproteobacteria bacterium
GTCACGAGGGCGTGTCCTTCACGGACACTTTTTGTTTCATGCGCGAGACAAACTCCTGATGTTCAGGAGTGGCTAAGCCCTCTCCGAGCACGCTGAACACAGTAGCCAGATCACCCTGCGTCATCGCCGTACCATCAAGCCAAAGGCCAGGAAATATCTCGCTCTTGTAGACTCCTGCGGTATCGGGCGGTAAGCGTTCGTATCGTCCCTCGCGCAAGACGAACCAGTCAATCATGTTGTCCAGCGTCTGCCACACAATGTACTCACGCACTCCGTGGCGGCGATAGGTATTGAGTTTTTGATGGAGGTCGTAGGCCGTACTGCTGGAAGCAACTTCGACAACTAACTCAGGCGCACCGTCGAGAAAGCCATCAGCGGCAACTTGAGACAGCCCTTCTTCTACTACACGAAGGAGTAAGTCTGGCTGTGGTTCGTTGTCTAGGTCCAAACGAACCGTGGTATTATCAGCCACGGCAACGCCAGGGGTTGAGGCCGAGTAGAGGACGAGCCAACCTCCGAATTCGGCATGCTGGCGGCCATGTCCTTCATAACGAACTGGTGATGGCACGTACACAACTCCTTCAATAAGTTCTGCTTTCTTGAGGTGCGGCATTGCCGCATAGCGGCGCTCGAATTCTGGACGTGTGAGGCGATCGCCGTTCTCAAGTGGAGGAATTTTTCGTTGGGGCAAAATTGCTCGCACCGATTCTAATGGGATGGACTGTGACATGAGCAAAGCTTCCTTCTTCGTTGGTATCAAGTCAAGGTTGGACCACGGTGCACTTTTATACGACGCTCAAGCCACGAGTCACTCAAAGACCCCGTCTCCATCTCGATCTTCTAATTGCGCGCGGATCAGTCGCGTGGTTCCCGGTACGACGTGTATGGCCTTGATTCCCGCGGGCGGCATCATGCGAAACAGGATCGATCCAATACCATCATTAATCGCGGCATAGCCTTCAAATGCCGGGAACGATCCAGTCATCAGATCTACCGCGATTCTTCGTGTTGTCGGATCAATAAAGATGGTGCCCTTGTACTCAATGTCGCCAAATGCCCACGCGGAAGATGTACAAGGATTACTGGTCAGACAGCTCATCTGAATTGTCACTATCGGTTCGGCGGAGACCAGGTGGAATCGCATGTTCGCGGTGCTCGCTTTCGCGCGCGCCGTGACCTCGCCAGTCTTGCGGTCACATTCCGTCGTGTAGTTACATCTGTGCTGTTGGGTCAGCACTGGCGTCGCATCGCCAAAGTGAATCGTGACAGCGGAGTGCATCCGCGACTCTGCCGTCATCACGTTGCTGAAGCCTCGTTGATCGGTCAGGCAATACTGCTTTGGACCAGTAATCGCTGAGTGGCCTCGATATGGTCCAACTCGAAGCACGGTAGTTGCACCAGGGAGTGACCAGGGCAGAAATGCGTTCATCCAGAAGGTCACCGACGTAATAGGAGTAGGCATGACAAGCATTCTCAAAAAAAACGGGCCAGTGGGGGGAGACACTGGCCTGTGGAATGCCGGGGTCTGATGACGCCCGGCGGCGGAACTGCCGTTACTTGGACTTATTTTCTTTGAGGCTGTACTTCGCTTTGGTCGAGCCTCCGAGTCCACCCTGTGCGGTCTGGTCCTTGTACTCAATTTCAATCTCCGAGAAGTTCAATGAAATTGATTCCATCGGTAGTGGGTCCGAACCGCCTGACCCACTCGTTTGGAACGAAGAGACTAATAAGTCGCTCATGGTCACCTTCAAGTACTCTTGCTGGTCTTTCCCGGCTTTCCGAGCAGTGAAGACGGCGCTCTTAATATGCTCGCCAGTCGCGCAGGCCAGGAACAGTTTCGGCGACGCTTTGTTGATGTTCATAACGAAATGAAAGTCCTGCATTTGTACCTTGCCAGAACCACCACCACCACCAAAGGCCATCGTGCCAGTCTGTGATTCGCCAAAGCTAAAGGACAAGACATCAATCTCGGCCTTATGCTTGGAATCCGTACTCTCACCGGGAATCGTGTCAATCTTCAGGAAATAATCTACTTGAGCCATTTGCTGCTATCCTCCTTGGGTCTAAATTTACTGTGAGTAGATGTTGAATCCACCAAGTTTATTGCCGGGCCTTTGTTATTTGCGTGTGGACGCGGGCAGTTCGGCGACCAAGCGCAGAGAAACCGATAATTCATCGAGCTGGAAGTGTGGCCGTAAGAAAGCAACGGCTTTGTAGACGCCTGGTTTTCCCGGGACCTCCGCAACCTCGATTCGCGCTTGACGTAAGGGCAACTCTGCTTTCACCGAGGGAGATGCGGTTTCGTCTTCCGTCACGTAGTTCATGATCCAGCGATTGAGGAAGCGTTCGCAATCCGCCCGTGACATGAAGCTACCAATCTTGTCGCGCATCATCGCTTTCAGGTAATGCGCAAAGCGTGACGTGGCCATGATATACGGTAACTGCGTTGAGAGTCGGGCATTGGCATTCGCGGAATCAGTATCGTATTTCTTCGACTTCTGTGCGGATTGCACACTGAAGAAGGCGGCATAATCGGTCCCTTTGCAGTGGACGAGCGGCACAAAGCCCAAGTCCGCCAATTCCTTCTCGCGCCGATCGGTAATGGCAACTTCTGTTGGACATTTGAGTGCGACTTCGCCCTCATCCGTCCTGAAGGTATGGGTCGGGAGTCCTTCGACGAGCCCCCCACCTTCGACACCACGGATCGCCGCGCACCAATGATGTTTAGCAAAAGCATCGGTGAGACGGGCGGCCAGCCCGTATGCCGCATTGGCCCACAGATACTTACTGTGGTCCGTGCCATCGACATCTTCCTGAAAATTAAACCCTTCCACCGGGACAGTATCTCTCCCGTAGGGAAGTCGCATGAGGATATGGGGCAAACAGAGCCCGACGTAGCGGGAGTCTTCCGATTCCCGGAACGATTTCCACTTGGCGTATTCCACGGTGTCGAAAATCTTCGCCAGGTCGCGTGGGGTGCCAATATCGGTAAAGCTATCGAGATTGAAAAGCTGGGAACTGGCGGCGGAGAAAAACGGGGCATGGGCCGAAGCCGCCACATTAGAAATCTTCTCAATCAAGGCCACATCTTGCGGGTGGCGACCAAATTCGTAATCGCCAATCAGGGCCCCAAATGGCGCACCACCGAAAGTGCCGAACTCTTCTTCATACACTTTCTTGAAGAGCGCGCTCTGATCGAATTCCACGGCCCGTTCCAAGTCCTTGCGCAGATCATCTTTCGAGGTGTTCAAGACTTTAATCTTGAGCATCACACTGGTTTCGCTCTGATGCACGAGATAGTGCATGCCTCTCCATGACGCTTCCAGCTTCTGGAACTCCTGGTGGTGCATGACTTCATTCAGTTGCTTGGTCAGTAGCACATCGATGTCGGCGATCCGCGCGTTGATCGTTGCCTCAAGGTCCTTCGAGACGCTCAGCGTCCCCTTCATAACCTCTTCGACCAGGGTGGTGATTTGTTGGCGCGACCGCTCCCGCTGTTCGTCGTCACGACCGATGCGAGTCTCGGTAATAATTTGGTCGAGCAAACTATCTTTTTCTTGGGTAACGGTGGCCTTTTCCGCTTGTACTTGTTGCGTGCCCTCGCTCATTTGGACTCCTCCTTGCTACCCGCAGCCTCGGCTCCAGATCCCTGCCCGATCTTCTGCAAGAGTTCGGTGTTGGAGATTATCTCTTGTAAACGTTCGTTCAACTTGTCGTTGCCATCGGTCTTGGCCAGTAGATCGGAAAGTTGTTTACGGACTTCAAGGAGCTTTTTGAGGGGCTCAATCTGGTTGACCACTTGCTCCGGCTCGAAGTCATCAAGGTTGTTGAAACGCAGTTCAACGCCCATTTTGCTCTCATCGTTAGTCAGTTTGTTGTCGACCTTGTAGGCCAGGCGCGGTTTCATGCCTTTCAGGACGTCGTTAAAGTTATCGCGGTCGATATCGACAAATTTACGATCACGGAGTCGTGGTAACGCCTCGTCTGGCTTGCCGGACAAGTCCGCCAGGACGCCCACGACAAAGGGCAATTCTTTCAGCTCGATCGCGTCGCCGATTTCCACATCGTAGGTGATATGCACCCGTGGGGGGCGAACGCGGTCAAGTTTATGTTGGGTACTTTCTCGTGCCATGAGGCATCCTCCTTCACGCGGTCAGTTTCGGTTATTCTGAGTCACCAGTACTGGGGGTAGCGACTTTGATTCCTAACGTTTCTCGTAATTGCCCCAGGACATCTTCACTCTTAATCACTTCTTGGAGCCATTCTTCAAGCGGCATCCGCCCCCATCGGGCCGCGCGCTGCACGAGGTACGACACCGGACTATGCGGTTCCGTGCGCCGAAAAAACGCGGCGACCGCTTCCAACCGACGAATGGCATCGGTGCGGTTGACCGGGTCGAAAGGGACACTGCCGGAACCCACGCTAACGGCTGACATTTCTTGCCCCTGAAACTCAGTAGCTTCGTCGAGACCATTGGTGGTGGTTGCTTGTTCCTCGGCTTCGTCTCGAATCCCTTCTTGCGCTCGCTTTTTCTTGACCGTGCTCTTAATAAAATCGAGACACTCATCAATCGTCTTCTTGATGTCGAGAAGGCTCGGCGCGGAACGGCCAAATTTCTCATCCGAGACGCGGTCGAGTTGTTCGCATTCGTCTTTGCTCTGTTGCACGTCTTCAAGGAGCGCTTCGTAAAACGCCCGTGGGGTCGCCGCGACCGCCTTATTCACCTGCTCACTCGACACTTTCCCGTCTGCCAGAGCCGCCTGCAGCGCTTCTTCCTGATTCTGGCGCGCGAAATTGTCCACCACCCGTGCTTCTTCCCAATGGAGCCAGGTGTAGACGGCCTCGCTCGATTTTGTGAGCGGGATTTGTTTAATGAGCAAAGGCAACCGCCCGTTGAGTCCTTCTAAAGGCCCAGCGCGAAATTCCGCATCGCCGTCTTCAAGTTCTGGATAGAGCGAGTCCCAAAATTGTTCTGCTAACTCCCGCAATAAACGGCATCCGTCCCGGAGGCCAGCGAAGCCGTGCCGCTTGACCAACGCCATAGTCAGCCATGCCGCAAGCTGCAGGTCTTTACTTTTGGTGGTGAGCGCTTCGCTTGCGGTTGTGACCGCTGCACGCCAGTCGGCGGTTTTGGTTTCACGCTGCCAATCCCCCTGCTCGAGGACCTCTTCCTCTCGGGTCTGCTCTTGAATAGTATCGTAGGTCCCTTCATACCGGAGTGATTCTCCGGCGGGGTTTTCTCCTGCGATCGGGGCTAAGAGGGCTTCAAATTCAATGGTTTGGGGTGACGACATGTTTTTTCAAGGTCCAAGGTCCAAAGTCCGAGTTGCGGGTTGCGGGTTACGAGTTCTAATTTTCAACTCTCAACTCTCAACTCTCAACTCTCAACTCTCAACTCTCAATTCTCAAGTAGTGATGTGTCAAACTCCACGTCTTTCACTTCGAGGATGGCCCGTTCGGTTTCATCGACAAGAAACACGCGCTGCCCAATTCCACGAGTGAGTCCCTCTCCCAAAGGCAGCCAGTCGGTCATGCGGCCAAGCTGGATGCTCTCATCCGTGCTGGTACTAGAACCGACATACAACGCGGGGAGAAACACTTCTCCGGCAGGACCAGTGGTCGTTTCCAGTCTGGCTTGCGTCCAGAGCAACTCGCGGAGTTTTTTGGGGGGTGACACTTGCAGTCGTTTAATGTGCGCGAAGGGCAACCACGTATATTTGCCCTGAATCACGACTTCGAGGAATGGGCCGATTAGCACATCGCTATCTTGAAAGTCGGCAAAGGGTTGTCCGTCAAGGCGTCCAGTGACAACTGGATATGAACCTCCAGCCTCTTCGAGGAGGGCTCTGGCTTCCGCTGGACGATTTTCGCGCAAGCGATTAAGGGCTTCGAGATGAAGGCGCGCATAAGGAGGAGGAGGAAACAAAAAATTTGGCTGTAAGCCATCGCTCAGCAAGCGTTGCCGGGCTTTCTCTGCTTCCATCAGTTGGCGATAGGCCTGCACGCCAATTTCAGCGGACGCGCTTTGGTGGCCAATCACCTCGAGTTGACGATCCGCTCGCTGGTACTCTCCGGCAAAGCAGAGGAGTTCAAAGAGAAAAGTACGGAGCCGCCCGTCCGCCGGATGGGCTTTGACCTCTTTGTTCAGTTGTTCGATGGCGGCCGAAAGTTTTCCCGCGTCGAGCAGTTCTTTTGCTGTCATGCTGTCCCTCTGTCGGTGAAGTTATTATTGAAAAAGCTTTCGTTGTTGGAGAATCATGAGGGGGCTACAGCGCATCCGCGTCGCGCCACTGTAATACACCCCCGTGAAAGAAGTCAACGAAGCTCCGCTATGCCGCTCCGACTTTCCCCCTCTGCGTCTCTGCGTGAGGTGATCTCTTCATTGCACACCCCTGCTCACTCTTGCCAACGGAGCCAGCGTTAGGTAACGTTCGCTGGGTCTCCTTTTTGCAATCCGTTCGACTTTTCCGTCATCATCTCAGAAGAAAAAAAACACTAGGTCATTGCAATGGAACCATTACGTCCGGTCTTCTGGGGACAAGGCATGTTCCTTCAACCCCATCATTTCCAGCAGCAAGACTGGTATCATGACGCTCGGCTGCGCAATTTTTTCCAATTGTTCTTGCCCTATTGCTGGGGCATCAAGTCCCTCACGTTGAATGAGCCCGCGCTTCAGACGTTTCTGTTCGAGCTTGAACAATGTGAAGTCGTCACCTGGGATGGCACGATCCTCCGTTTTCGGGGAGATACGCGCCCCAGCAACGCCAAAGTCGAGCCCCGTTCGTTTGAGCGGGAACTGGATCCTGGTGGCAGACCCCTTTCCGTCTATCTTGGGCTGAAACGCCTACAACTGGAAGAAACTAACCTGCGACAGCACGGAGAGATGAATGGCGGCGGGAATGGCAATGCCGGTGGCGGCGAACATCGCCGCTATTTTCTCGAAGAGGCCGAAGCCCCAGACCTCTACGCGAGCGGTGATCCCCCTTCTTCCCTGCAATATCTGGTGCATGAAGCCCATATTCTTTTCGATGTCCCCACCAGCCGTGCCCAGGACTATGAGTTGGTGAAAATCGCTGAAATCTCTCGCTCCCCGGATGGGAAAGGCGGAGTGCTTTCCAAGCGCTATATTCCACCGGCGGTGACCGTTCGGTCTGACCCGGTTTTAGAAACGCTCACCAAGGAAATTCGTGACCTGCTCACCGCCAAAGCCCAGGAAATCTCCCAATATCGCCGCCGGCGCGGAGAACAGATGGTTGAACTTGGCACGCGAGACTTGGGCTATCTGTTGATGACCCAGACCCTCAATCGCTACGTGCCCCTCTTCCATCATTATCTTGAGGGCGGCGAGGCTCATCCCTACACCCTCTATGCGCTCCTGCGTCAATTAGTGGGAGAGTTGTCTTCTTTCTCGGAGACGGTCTCCGTTCTCGGGGCTCGCGAAGGGGACGAGGCCATTCTGCCGTATCGCCATGACCAACTGTGGCCATGTTTTGATCTCGCCACTCGCCGCGTCAAAGAGCTGCTCAATGAACTGACGACCGCTCCCATTGGGGATATCTTGCTCAAATATGACGGCCAGTTCTTTACGGCGACCCTGGATCAGAAGTTCTTTACCGGCGACAATCGCTATTATCTCGCGATTAAAACCGACCTGAAGCCGAGTGAGATGTTCGCGCTGCTCCAAGAAGTGGGCAAAATCACTTCGCGCGAAGAGATGCCGAAGATCATGCCAACATTTACCCCTGGCTTGACGCTTGAGCCACTCGAAACACCGCCCCAAGAGTTGATGATGCGCGCGCATTATCGGTATTTTGTCATCGACCCGCGTTCCCCGCATTGGCTCCAGATTAGCAAGCGCCAGAATATCGCCGTGTACTCGACCGATTCCCGGAAATTACCACCTGAAACCGAAATGCGGCTCCTCGTCATTTATGGCGAATAACGAGAAGGCAGTCATCAGTTTGCGGGAGATTTTCACCCCGCTCATCGCCCGCGTTTTACTATTTGTTCAGACGCCGGCTTCGGCGCGTGGCGCATTTTCTCCTACCCGCAGGGAAATCAATACCTTGCTGGAGGAGCAAAAAATCCTCGTCAAGCGGCATGAGATTGCCCAGCCAGAGTATGATAACGCGCGGTTCGCGGTGATCGCGTGGCTTGATGAAATCCTGCTGAAAGCCACCTTCGCGGAGAACAAGGAATTCTTCCAGCAATGGCAACATGCGCCCTTACAAGTCGAACTCCATAATACCGCCAACGCCGGCGTTGAGTTCTTTGATCGTCTCGAACAGGTGCGGCCCAGCCAGAAAGACGTCAACGAGATCTATCATCTCTGCCTGTGTCTGGGGTTTCGCGGCGGGTATTACAGTGAAGAGCAAGATTATAAACTCCTCGAAATGCGCCGAGAGCGAGCGCAGTATGTGCCGATCGCGTTTCCCGATTTACTGGAAATCGAGAGAAAGAAAGAACACGTTACCCCGCAACCCTACGACATCCAGCCGCCGCCCGCCAAGGTGCACTTGCGCCCGCCCTCACTCTTCTGGCCTGGGGTGATCCTGTCCACGCTCGCGGTGTTACTGTTGGTCTGGTGGTTCCGTCCCATCAGCAATTGCGGCAATGGGCGTATGGATCCCGGTGAGCAGTGTGATCTGACGGCTAGCGCCTCTTCGTGTCCTGGTGGACTTGGGTGTCAGGCGGATTGTACCTGCCCGCCGCCGCCTCCAGGTCCATCGCTTGATGCCATCCGCGCGGCGATTGGCCGCTTCGAGTGCCATCGCGTGGACGTGGCTGGCGACATCCGCAATGGAGTGGTCAACCTGACAGGGCGGGTGCAGGGTGAGGACCAACGTCAAGAGATTCGCCAGGCTGTCCAGGGTGTGGTCGGTGTGACTGAGGTGCGGGACACCTTCTCCTTTATGTCCAGGCCATTCTGCGAGGTGGTCGATTTGCTTGACCCCATTCGCCAACGTGCCCAGACGACCGGCGCGAGTTTAGACGTTCATCCGCAAAAGGGGTGCGACGTCACGTACTATCACAATGAAAACCTCATCGTGGACATCTCGTCGCCAAAGCCGCTGCAATACGTGTATGCGGACTACTACGTCGCTGATAAAGAGAACGTTGCCCACCTCGTGCCCCATCCTCAGCAACCGGAAAATTTCTTTCAGGATCAAACGAAACTGACCATCGGCGACCCGAACAGCAAGCCCGAATGGAAGATACTGTCGCCGTTTGGCACGGAACTCGTCACGGTCATTGCCAGCCCACGTCGGCTACTCGATGCCGCTCCATCTGACAATGAGCGAGCGACTTCCTACATCGCGGAACTGCGACGAGTGTTACAAGACCCGACGAACTCTGACGTCACGGCGAATTACTGCTTCATTACCAGCGCGGAAAAATAACGATTCTATGTCACCCCTTGACCCATTTCGCTATGTGCTCTATTCCCTGCGCTCGCTCTTAGAGTCGGAGTATTCCCTCTACATTATCGCGGCACTCGGAGTTCTTCTGGTCGCTGCCGCGTCCTACGGAATGGGGTGGGGAAGCGCATTCTGGGCCAGCCCGTGGTTTTGGCCGGTGATTGGCGTGGTGCTGGTGATTGGGTTGGTGGTCGGGATTCGCTATGGGGTTCCTCTCTTTCGTGAACGGTACTTTCTCAAACAGGAAGGTTCGGAATACGCCGCCGCCGGGCAAGAAAGTCCAGAGGAGTTTCAGGCTAAATTCCTGAAAGCCTTGCAAACACTCAAAGGCTTGCCGCAACTGAAAGGGCGCGAGGACCCTTTGTATGTGTTGCCGTGGTATCTGCTCATCGGCGAAGGACAGCCGGGAAAAACCTCGGTCGTGAAGGGGGCGGACCTGTTTTCGCCGCTCATTACCCTATCAAGCGGCGAGACCACGCAAAATTGTGACTGGTGGATTTCTAACACAGCCGTCGTGCTCGACACGGGAAGCCGCTATGTCGCCCAAGCGGACAAGGCTCGTGATCGGGCGGAATGGTATCGACTGCTGCGGCTGCTGCGCCGTTATCGTGAGCATGAGCCAATCAATGGCCTACTGGTCACCGTGGCCGCCGATGCCCTCGCGTCCCAGTCGGAAGAGAAAATTCGCGCCGACGCGAGTCGCCTGCGTGAACGGATCGAAGAAGCGGTACGGGAGCTTGGCTGTGAATTTCCCATTTATCTCCTGGTCACCAAGTGTGATCAAATTGAAGGATTCTCCGCGTTCTTCACCCCGCTCCCCACGCGGGTGTTGAGTGAAGTGCTTGGCTATGTCGATGATTCTCCGGCGGCCGCGACCTCTGGTGTCCCCGCCGCTCGCGGCGCGGCCGCACACGGCGCAGACACAGTAGAGCGATTCAGTCTCGGATTGCGAACGATCTATGACCGGCTTCACCGCTTTCGGCTGTCGTTGCTGGACGGCAAAATCCCCGAAACGCTCAAGCAGCCGATTTTCTGCTTTCCGGAAGAATTCAAGGCGTTACAGACCGCTCTGCTCGCGTTCGCTAAGCCCCTGTTTAGCTTTGACAACCGCTATCATACGCCGCTGTTTCGCGGCATTTTCTTCACCAGTGCCTATCAAGGCGGCACGCCCTTCTCGTTATTGCGCCGCCAACTGCAAGTGCCGGACGCCATGCCTGCTCGTGAAGCGAGCAATACGCACTATTTTCTCCATGATCTCTTTCTGACGATCTTGCCACGAGATCGTGGCCTCGTGGCCACCACGACTCGTGAAAAGCGGCGGCGCGGGTGGAGCCGTTTCTTTGGTGTGGGCACCAGTGTCGGCGTGGTCGTCCTCGCCTCGCTGTTTCTCTTGCACGCGTCCTTCATTGACCGTCAGATCATCGCCTCGGTCGATAGGAGCCAGTGCCCAGTGCCAGAAGCGCGAGTGCCACCACAACCCGCCGTGGACAGTGCCGCCACCTGCCGTCAGGCGCTCCAAGCGCTCACCCAACAAAACCAGCAACGTTCACGCTGGCAAACCCTCTGGTTCACTCGCAGTTTTCACCTGGAAGAAGAATTACGACAACAGTATGTCCAGCATTTTCAGACCCAGGTCCTCGCGCCACTGAATACCGCTCTCGACCGCACGGTCGAAGCCAGCGAAGACCCACT
>JANMSE010000224.1:0-12443 GCA_031389045.1 Deltaproteobacteria bacterium
GTCACGACGGGTGAGCGGCGGTTGGTCGAAGGCGATGTGGCAAATGAGGTCGAAGGGATCGAGGTCTTTGCCGACTTCTTCGAGCAACGGGTCGAGTAGCAACCCTGCTTCGGCCAGTTCTTCCATGATGGCTTCTTTCTGCTCGGCGGTTTTCCAGCGACGCAGAAATTGATCGAGGCTGGTGTACTGCTGACGAATAGCTTTGCGGCTGTAATCGCGCAACGATTCCGTGACAAGCTTGCCGTTGTCATCGAGATATTCCACACGCTCGGTGAGCACGCGGACCGGTTTGCCTTTGATGTAATACTTGGCGGGCGACTCAGAGACACTGGGCGTCAGAGTGATGTCAGGCGGCGGATAACCAGCCACCACCACGGTTTCATCGTTACCGGGTTCAGGCGGGATGGGGTTTTCGTCTTTGTCGCTGAGTGGGGGTACGTCGTCAGGCGGTGTAACCGGGTCGTCTTCGCCCGGTTCATAGATCTGCACCGGCGCGCCATCAAAATCAGGGTCGGCAAAATGATTGGTGGCTTTGCGAAAGTCGATCAAGGTGAAGTAGTACTTCTTGGTGTCTTCATGCACCCGCGTGCCGCGCCCGACAATTTGCTTGAACTCGGTCATGGAGCCGACTTCGCGGTCGAGCACGATCAGGCGGCAGGTCTGCACATCCACGCCGGTGGAGAGGAGTCGCGAGGTCGTGACGATAACCGGGTATTTGGCCTCGGGATCGATAAAATTATCCAATTGCTCCTTGCCTTGGGCATCATCGCCGGTGATACGCATGACATAGCGGACGTTTTCCTGGGCAAGGTCGGCATTTTCGTTGATCAGCGCTTGACGCATACGGGCGGCGTGTTCGGTATCCACACAAAAGACGATGGTCTTCTGGAACCGGTCGCCGCTCTGTTTGAGGTAGTCTGACACCCATTTAGCGACGTGCTTGGTGCGCTCATCAATGACCAAGCTACGATCGAAGTCTTTCTGATTGTAGATGCGGTCTTCAATCTCGTAGCCGTGCTGGTCGGTCTCGCCTTGCGTAGGACGATAGCCTTCCACATCCACGTCGAGATGCACTTTGATGACTTTGTATGGAGCGAGGAACCCATCGTGAATGCCCTGCTTGAGCGAATAGGTATACACCGGCTTGCCAAAGTAGGTGATGTTGGAGACGTATTCGGTTTCTTTAGGCGTGGCGGTGAGGCCGATCTGCGTGGCGGCGGAAAAGTATTCGAGGATTTCGCGCCAGGCGGAATCTTCGGCGGCGCTACCACGGTGGCACTCGTCGATCACGATCAAGTCGAAAAAGCCTGAGGAGAACTCACGGAACAACTTTTGTCGCTCCTCCGGACCGGTGATGGCCTGGTACAAACCAAGATAGATTTCGTAGGCGGTGTCGATGCGACGTTTGTTGTCGATGGCAGTCGGCAGCTCGATGCTACTGCCATCGTCGCGGTCAATGGTTTTGGCTGCGGTGCTCAGTTTGGCCATGGCCGCGCCAAAGGGGCGGAAGTCGTTGACCATAGTTTGATCGATGAGCACATTGCGGTCGGCTAGAAACAGAATGCGTCTCTTCTGTCCGGCTTTCCATAGCCGCCAAATGATCTGGAAGGCGGTGTAGGTCTTGCCGGTGCCGGTGGCCATGACCAGCAAGATACGATTCTGCCCCTTGGCGATGGCCTCTACCGCCGCGTTGATGGCGTTGCGTTGATAATAGCGCGGTTCCTTGCCGCTGCCGTCGTCGTAATAGGGCTGCAGAACAATCTGTTCCTGTTCGGGCGTAAGTCCCTTCCACGTACGGTACTGTGCCCACAGCGTGTCAGGGTTGGGAAACTCGCTCAAGGCAAGGCTGGTTTCCAGTTGCGCCGCGCTGCCGGTGCGGTTGTGAAACAGAAAGCCGTCACCGTTGGACGCGAACACGAAAGGAATGTCGAGTGTGGTGGCATAGTCGAGCGCCTGTTGCATCCCATCGCCCACGGCGTGGTTGTTGTCCTTGGCTTCGATGAGAGCGATGGGGAGGTGCTGATAATAGAGCACGTAATCAGCGCGCTTAGCCTTGCCACGTGTGACCAGCTTGCCACGCACGATGATGCGGCCTTTGGTGAAACCGACCTCCCGGCGAATCTGGATGGCTTCGTCCCACCCGGCCTGAATGACAGCAGGGGTGATGAACTTGGCACAGATGTCGGTTTCGCTCAGGGATTTCTTATTCATCAGGCCTTCGATAGATAGAAAAGTCACTTCCATCCATACGTAGAAACCTCAGTTCCTCACAACGAGAGACTACTTCTCTTCCATCGTAAGCGATACAGAGTTCATGCAGTACCGCTGCCCGGTCGGTTCCGGGCCGTCCTCGAAGACGTGGCCCAGGTGCGCCCCGCAACTGCCGCACATCACTTCAACACGCTCCATGCCGAGGCTCGAGTCCGTCTCGGTGACCACGCTGTCGGGGGTGATCGGGTCCCAAAAACTCGGCCAGCCACAGCCCGCATCGAACTTAGTCGTGGACCGAAACAATTCAGCCTGGCAGCACACACATTGATAGATGCCTTCGGGGTTCTTGAAGTAATACTCGCCGGTGAACGGGCGCTCGGTCGCTTTCTGCCGACATACGGCATACTGCGCCGGAGTCAGTTGTTGACGCCATTCTTCCTCGGTTTTGGTGACTTTGTAGGCCATGTCCATGCTCCTTTCCTTCGTTAAATAATCACGGCTGTGCCGCTCACGCTCACCATGAGCATACTCCCGGATTTTCCAATCACTTCGTAGTCGATATCAACCCCGACGACGGCATTGGCCCCAACTTTCTGGGCCGCGGCTTCGATCTCCTCGAATGCCATGGTGCGGGCTTTTTGTAACTCTTGTTCGTATGCCGCCGAGCGGCCACCGACAATATCGCGAATACTGGCGAAGAAATCCTTCACGACATTGGCGCCGACAATCACCTCGCCAGTCACGATGCCGCGATATTCCTTAATGGGTTTGCCTTCCAGTTGTGAGGTGGTGCTGAGAATCATCAGTGGGCTCCTTTTTCTGTTGCTACGGAATCAACACCATCTTGCCATACGCCGTCGCTTCAATCACCTCATGGTGGGCACGCGGGGCTTCCGCGAGTGGGAGTTCCTTACCAATCACTGGTCGGAGCGCCCCGCTTTCCAATCCCGCGATCAGCGCGGCATGAATCTTTTCCATATCCGCTGGTGAGACATTGACGAGGCTCATGCCCAGGATCGCGGCATCCTTCATCATCGCCGCGCGTGGATTGATTTCCGCGGTGCCTTGGTTATTCGGCCCCCGATTGCCAATAACCACGATGCGCCCGCCTGGAGCCACGATGCTCAGGTCCTTGCCCAGATTCACGTTGGCCAGCATTTCCAGGATGACATCCGCGCCACGGCCCTTGGTCAGCTCCAACACTTTATCCAAATAGCCAGCCGCACGATGATCGAGCACATGATGCGCGCCTTCCTTGGCCACTAACTGTCGCCCGGGTTCGGTTCCGCCCGTGCCAATGACCGTCATGCCCGCTGCTCGCGCCAGTTGCACGGCGGCGATGCCGACCCCACCGCTGGCACCATGCACGAAGACCACTTCCCCTGGGGCCGCATGCGCGCGTTGGAACAAGGACCGATAGGCCGTGCCGTAGGGAACAAACATCGCCGCGCCCTGCGCGAAGGAGGCACGTTGCGGCAAGTGTTGCACTTGGCCTTCTTTACAGAGCGCTTTTTCCGCGTAGGTGCCCGTCAGTGTGCCCGCCGTGTAGACGCGGTCGCCCACTTTGACTTTGGTCACGCCTTCGCCAACGGATTCGATTTCACCCGCGCCGTCCGCGCCTGGGGTGAATGGGGTTGGGGGCTTGGGGTAAATGCCGGAGCGGATGTAGGTCTCAACGGGGTTCACGCCAACGGCCCGCATGCGCACGACCACTTGTCCTGGCCCGGCTTTCGGGTCCGCGACCTCTTCGAGTTTCATCACTTCGGGTGCACCAAATTCATGGATACGGATGGCTTTCATACCGGATTCTCCTTGAGTAAGACATAAAACGTAAATAGGTGAGACGTAACGGGGAGGGGCGGTGACGTTTTACGTAAACAACCCTTCCCCAATCGCCCTGGCAATCTCCTCGTCCGACATGCCCAGCAGCTCCTTATACACCTCGAAGTTGTGTTCTCCCAGGAAAGGGGATGGGGTGTAATCGAAGGTCGCGTTACTAAAAACCGCCGGGAAGCGGTCGAGCTGGTGACGGCCCAAGAGCTTGTTTTCGACTTCAACAAGCCACTGCCGTGCGGCGAGTTGTTCGTCACGTTCGCTGAAATCGCGCATGGTGCAGACCTTACCCGCGGGAACGCCGGCGGCTTGGAGTTGACGCATCGCTTGCTCGGCGTCTTGTTGCGCTGCCCACACGCCCAGCGCTTGCTCAATGTCCGCCCGATGGGCGCGCCGACCTTCGACGGAGGCGAGCCGACTATCGTTCGCAAGTGTCTGGTCGCCGATGGCTTGACACAACCGGTTCCAGTCCTGGTCATCGCGAGCGGTGAGCGAGAGCCATTCGTTATTAAGGCAGCTATAGACGTTGTTCGGTACGTAGTCACAGAAGGCATCCTGGTTTCCTTGTGGATGCGCTTCTCGCTGGTTGTTCAGCAAATCAGCGAACGACGGCCCAACCATATACGCGCCAACCTCCAACTGTGAGAGGTCAATGCGTTGCCCGACTCCTGTCCGCCTCCGTGCTTCTAGCGCTTCGAGCAATGCGAGTGCACCGGAGAGCCCGCTGAGGTGATCGGTATAGGCACAACCAAGGCCGATGTCCTGGCGCCCCGGCGGATTCGTCAGGGAGGTGAGGCCACACAAGGCGTGAATCGTGGGCGCATACGTCACAAAGTCCCGCCACGGACCACTTTGGCCCGCACCAGCCATGCTCAGGTAAATGATCCGGGGATTCCACTCGCGGACGGTGTCGTAGCCAATGCCCCAGCGTTCGAGCACGCCGACACTGAAGTTCTCGGCCATCACATCCGCCTGTTCGACCAGCCGTCGCAGGGTCGCCAGTACCTTTGGATGTTTCATGTTCAGGCTGACACTACGCTTGTTGCGATTCCAAAGCGCGAAGTAGGGAAACGCGTTGCCGTTGACGCCCTGGGAGCGTTCCTCGGTTTGCAGCTTGACCACGTCAGCGCCCAGATCGGCGAGCACCCGGGTACAATAGGGTCCAGCGAGGACCCAGGTAAAATCAAGAATGCGGACTCCCGCGAGCGGCTTATGCGGGGCAGTGTCTGGTGTGGGTATTGTCGCGACGGGTGTCCACCGTTGGAGTACGGTTGCGGCATCGACCGGGTTTGCCGCGGGTGGCCGTGGTGCCGGAGCAGGGGTTGCTTCCATGCGGAACAGTGGTCCTGGCATGTGCATCGCCGGTCCGTCCCAGTCCACCGCACGAAAAAATCCCCGCGCTTGAAAGTGGGCATTGTTGACAATGTCGGCGACATTCAGCACTTCTCCCATCGGGAGATGGCGGTGCTGCCCGCCCAGGAACACGTCACGTGCGTCTTTCGTCAGTGCCCACGTATGCAGGAGTTCCATGATGTGACGAATATGCGGGAGAATCTTCAACATCTCCGAGAGATCAAGCTCTTTCAGGTCACCGGCCATGCCCTCTTCATCCAGCCATTTGACCAGCGTGGGCATGTGCATGCCTGGAGTGACCATGGCGTGCCCACGCGCGCACGGCATCACCTCGAAGGCACCGCTCCAGTGGAGCGACGCTTGTCGTTGGGCAACGGCGGTGGGAAAAAATTTCGCGCAGAACCAATACATCAACATTTGTTCGGTGCATGCGATCACCGACTGTTGCAGCGAGAGGTCGATATGCTGTCCGCGTCCGCTGTGGCGCGCGTCATACACGCCGGCGAGTCCACAAATGGCCGCGAAGAGACCGGCGGTATTGAAGCACTGCCGGCCCCAGCCATTGAGCGGCGCGTCGGGAGTTCCGGTAAAGGACAAGACGCCACCGAGCGCGGCGGCTACCAAATCGCTGATCCGCCATTGCGCGCGCGGTCCATGCCGACCAAATGGCGTCAGGGAAACATGGACAAGGCGTGGATTGATGGCGTGCAGGTCAGCGAAATCGAGTCCGAGACGGGCCAAGCGTCCGGGAGGTTCGGTTTCAATGAGCAGGTCCGCGCGAGCGGCAAGTTCCTGAAGTTGTCGTTGGCCGTCAGACGAATCGAGATCAAGTCGCACGCGATGTTTGCCGCCATCGTACCACCAGTCGAGCAGGCCACCGTGCTGGCCCGCCTCGCCGGTCATGGCCAAGCCTGGAGAGCCATGTCCTATACGCACCACATCCGCTCCAGCCTCGGTGAGCAGTTTGGTGGCGAAGCGCCCGGTGTCATCGGTGAGATCAAGAACGCGCAGGCTGTGTAAAGCGCTGGTCGTTGTCATGATGGTTCCTTTCGTAAGCGTTCAGCTCTCAGCTTTCAGTAGTCAGCCAGACAGAAAAACACAGGAAAGGGTGCCTGTCTTCTGACACGAATCAGAGTTTCCAGGGACCGATCTCCTAGTTTTTGCTGAAAGCTGATGGCTGAACGCTGAACGCTTACTTCCCTTCAGCGTCGCTGTCCCCAGGTGTTCCAATGCGTGCGGTCGCGCGCGGGCAAGCGTTTGGCCGGTTTGAAGTCCGTCCCTTTATAATAGGCCACCGGCATCAGCACGGCTTGAGTGACCGTGTCGGGAATGCCCAGCGTTTTGGCGGCGTCTTTTTCATGGATGAGGTGCAACGTCGTCCACGCCGAGCCCACGCCGCGTGCACGCAGGGCCAGCATGAACGACCACGCCGCAGGGAGAATCGAGCCATACGTGGAGGCTTGTCGCACCTGCGCTTCTTTCTCGACGCGCCCCTCAATGCACGCGATGACGATCGCGGGCACTTCATGCAAATGGTCATACAGGTAGCCAGCCGACGCGTAGACTCGTTTGCGTTGGGCCGTGCGCGGATCGTCCTTGCCGTAGTCCGGGGCTGGGCTGTTCGCGTATTGGTCGGCTCCTTTGCGGTACAAGTCGGCGATGGCTTTCTTCTTGTCGGGATCGGTGATGACGATGAAATGCCAGTTTTGATTGTTTGATCCCGTCGGCGCTTGCAACGCAATGTCGATGGCTTTTTCGATCACTTCGGGTTCAACCGGCTTGGTGAGGTCGAGCCGTTTGCGGACCGAACGCGTGGTGCTGAGGAGGTGATCGACAGCCGCCAAGTCGCTCGTGCTCATGCCCGGTTTCTGGGCCGGGGTGTTTTGTGCGAACGCGGGTGCGCTGAGGTTCGAAAGGCTGAGACTGACGACAACAGTGAGGACCGGGGAAAATCTCGACATGATGGTTCTCCTTCTTGAGAGCCGCAGTGTGGCCCTCTAGTGATTAGGCGTGATGACTTTTTTCTGTCGTAATTGTTCGATTTCAGTGGCGGACAGGCCGAATTCGCGGAGGATCGCTTCGTCTTGGGCACCGAGCATTGGGGCTCCCATGCGGACTTTGGTCGGGGTGCGGGAGAATTTCGCGGCGGGACCCGTCACGGGGAGTGTGGGGTGGCCAAATTGCCCAGTGGCTTGCAGCATATCGCGAGCCTGGACATGTGGATCGTTTGCCGCTTCCGTGTAGGTGCGGACTGGAGCAATGGCGATGCCCTCTTTGCTGAGGAGCGTAACCACGTCATCGACGAGCCGGGTTGCACACCAGTGGGCCACCATGGCGTTGATCTCATCCCGATGCCGCAATCGGTTGGCGAGCAGCGCGTACTCCGGGTCTTCGGCAAGCTCCGTCCTCCCCATGATGTGGGCGAGCACTTTCCAATGGCTATCCAGGAGCAGGGCTAGGTAGACCCGTCCGTCCCTGCACATGAAGATAGTGGACGGAACCGCGAACGGATATTCGTTGCCCCACCGTGGCAGCGGCAATCCCAGAGCGCCCAAGGTCAGAAAGCCATTGGATTGAAAGAGCAAAGAGTCCAGCAAGGCCACGTCAATATGCTGACCTTCGCCGGTGCGATGGTGATGATACACCGCGGCCAACGTGGCAAGGGCACCATGAACCCCGGCGAAATCATCGGCGATCGCGGTCCCCGCTTTGACGGGGTTCCCTTGCGCTTCGCCATTGATAGAGATGAACCCGCCGGTTGCTTGCGCAAGCGGGTCGTATCCCGGACGGTCGTGCCCTGGACCGAACTGACCAAAGCCGGAGATCGACACATAAATAATGTCCGGCTTCACCGCGCGGACCTCCAGGTAGCCGATGCCCCATTTTTGCATCGTGCCTGGGCGAAAGTTTTCCACCACAATATCCACACAGGTGGCGAACCGCAGAAAAAGGTCGCGTCCCTCGGACGTGCGAAGGTCAAGACCCAGGCCACGTTTATTACGGTTCACGGTGGCATGAGCGAGGGAGAGTGGGGGAGTCGTATCAGGGATAAAGGGGGGCATGCGACGGATGACTTCGCCGTCCGGTAGTTCGACTTTAATGACATCAGCACCAAAGTCCGCGAGGAGACAAGCGCACATGGGGCCAGCCCAGGTGGTGGTCGCTTCGAGTACCCGCAGCCCCGCCAGCGGACCGGGAAGATCATGCCGTGCGGAGCGGTAAAAGTCTGCTTTGTCCATGATAAGCCTCTCTGTTCTGGTTAGGCATCGTCAAGAAATAACGTACCGGACATAGAGCACTGCTGGACAAGCCAGCAGTGGCACCCGCTCGCCACATCGGCAAGTTATTTTTTGACGGTGCCTTAGTGCGCGATTCCCCCTACCGGGACCGCGGCGGTTGGGGCGACGTTCTTAATCTCAATGGGGCGGATGGGAACGGTGAGCAACACCGTGGCGCTGACGATGCCAACTCCGGTGGCGACAAAGATCGGCACGAGCCAGTTCCCGTCACTGCCCGTGAGCATGTAGCCCGCGGTGAGAGGACCGAGAAACCCGGCGAAAGTGCCGAGCGTGTTAATCAGTCCGAAGATGGCCCCAGCGAGATGCTGGTTAAACTCAATCGCCACCGTCGAGAAACACGCCAGCGCGCTGGTGAAGAGTCCGTAGAAGAGAATCAAGCAGATCACGCAGAGGGTCGCGGAGGGGACCAAGGCGCCAGCCAAGAGAAACGGGAAAGCGAGCGCCAGTCCAATTCCGCCGATGCGGGCACGGACAAACTGTGAACTCCACCCGCGACGTAAGAGATAGTCGCCAAACATGCCGCCCCCGACGAGTCCAATAAAGGCGCTGGCGTGCAGTGGGATGCCCAGCATGCCCATGACCCCAAGTGGATACCCCCGCGCTTCCACGAGATACGTCGGAATCCAGAACAAAAACATCCACCCGACATACGCGTAACACATGTACGCGAATGCCACGGTCAGCAAGGGAATGTTGGTAAACACCACTGAGAGCGGCAAGGGGTTGGCCGGAGGTGGCGGGAGTTGGGACTCGATATAGGTCCGTTCGGCGGGCGTGATGCGCGGATGGAGCGCGGGTGTGTCCGTGGCGTAGCGCCACCACACCGCGGCCCAGATCAAGCCAAACGCGGCATTGATGTAAAAGACGGTCTGCCAGTTGCTGTGCAAGATGATCCACGTGGTGAGTGGATAGGCCACCATCTGCCCGGCGGTGATCCCAGAGATGCTAAAGGTGTGGGCTCTGCCGAACTCTACCCGTGGAATCCAGTGTGAGTTGATGGACGCGGTGGCGGGAAAGGTCATCGACTCGAATACGCCAACCAGGAAGCGCATCGCCAAGAGCAGCAAAAAGGCGTTGGCACCCCAGGGCGTCAGGAGCGTGAACAGGGAGAACCCACAGAAGGCGAGGGTGAGGACTTTGCGCCCACTCCAGCGGTCGGCGATCACGCCACCAGGAATTTGCAAGAGCGCGTAGCCGATCAAGAACGCGGAGAAGACCCAGCCGAATTGGTCTTTGCCCCAGCCGAGTTCCTTCATAATGACCGGAGCGGCAATCGAGATGTTGACACGATCAACGTAATTGATGACCGAGCCAGCGAACAACATCCCGATCATCTGGTAACGAACCGGCCACGCCATAACTCCCCTCCTTACGACACGCAGGCTTCCCGATGGAGGAGGACTGTACTACGGATCGCGGCGAGGGGGGAAGGCGGGGGCAAGAGTGAAGGGCAAAAGGGGAAACGGGCAAAAGGGGAAACGGGGAAACGGGGAAACGGGGAAACGGGGAAACGGGAGAGTAGGGGATGGTTTCCCCTCTTCCCCTCTTCCCCTCTTCCCCCTTCAGCGTCAGACCGGTTTAACGCCGGACAAGAACTCAATCACCGAATTACTGAAGGCATCATTCTGGTCACCGGCGACCATGTGGCCCGCGCCTGTCACGTCTTCATATTTGGCATGTGGCACGGCGGCGAGAAACTCGTTGACCGTCTCGTCGCTAATCACATCGCTGAGTTTGCCGCGCACCAACATCGTTGGCATTTGTAACCGGCGAGCGGCGTCGAGCAAGCGTTCCGGGTCACGGCCCCGCGTGAAGCGGGCAGGGCTGATGAGTTGCGGGTCCCAATGCCAGCGATAGCGTCCATCTTCACCGAGGCGGAGGTTCTTGGCCAACCCAGTCAGGTCCTTGGGGCGTGGCCGATGGGGAATATAGGCGGCGACGGCATCCGCGACTTCTTCAAGGTTCGCAAACCCGTTAGGACTGCCGGTCATAAACGCGCGAATGCGCGCCACGCCTTTCTCTTCGACTCGTGGGGTGATGTCCACGAGCACGACCGCGGAGACAGTGGGCTGTTCCGCTTCTCCCGCGACCAGCAGTGAGGTGATCCCTCCCAGTGAAGCGCCCACCAGGACCGGTGGCTTCTGAAACCGACTAATAATCTGGCGGATGTCCTTTACGAAGAGATCGATCGCGTAGTCGCCATCCGGTGACCAACTACTGTCGCCATGTCCTCGCAGGTCGAGGCTTACGGTATGCCAGCCTTGTTGCGCCAAGGTCCGTGCCGTTCCTCCCCACGCGTGGCGGGTTTGTCCACCGCCGTGCAAAAATAAAATCGGTGCCGCTTGGGAATTTCCCCAGGCGTCCCCGATAAGCTTTACCCCTCCGTCGATGTGATATGTCACTCGTTGAGGGGACAGTGCATGCTCATGCGTAGTCATGCCTACCCTCCAATTGAAAAATTAAGATAGTTGACACTGTACTATGAGAGCGTGCGAGAGAACAAGAGGCGAGGTTTTGCGGTTTTCCTCGACGCATTGAGGGACCGCGAGCCGAGCGTTGGCGATGTTCGGAGATCGTGTGTGGTTCTTCGCGGTCGGAGCCTCATAAGGATTCTCAAACCTTCCGATTCCCCGATTCCTTTTCTCCCCTGTCCCTTGCCTTCCTGACCGTCCTTGTTCTATAGGTATTGACAGCCGTGACGCGCAAAGAAAGGGACCCCGCACGGACTCATTACCTTTGAAGGAGGGAATCATCATGTCCATGTACGACCTACATATTAAGGGCGGAACAGTCGTTGACGGTTCACGCGCCCCACGCCGTCAAGCTGACGTGTGGATTAAGGATGGCAAGATCGCCCAAGTGGGCGGTGCCGCCCAAGGCAGCGCCGACAAAACCATCGACGCCGATGGGCTGATCGTGGCCCCCGGCTTCATCGACCTTCACACGCACTACGATGCCCAAATCCGTTGGGACCCCTACTGCACCATCTCCGGGTGGCACGGTGTCACCTCGGTGGTTCTGGGGAACTGCGGTTTCGGTTTCGCGCCAGTCGCGCCCGACTTCCGCGAACGCTCAATGCTCACCATGACCCGCACCGAAGCCATTCCGTATGACGCCATGAAAGCCGGGATGAAATGGGACTGGGAGACCATTCCTGAATATCTTGATTCGCTCGCGCGCGCGCCTCTGGGCGTGAATTGCATCCAATATATGCCGACGGCGTCATTGATGACCTATGTCATGGGTCTCGAAGCGGCGAAAACCCGCCCGGCCACCGAGGCCGAACGCAAGCGTATGCAACAGCTCTTGAAAGAAGGCATGGAGGCCGGATTGAGTGGCTTCTCCCTCCAACGCCTCGGACCAGATTCGACGCAAGCCGACTACGATGGTTCGCCGATGGTCACCGACACCATGTGCGATGAGGACATCCTCAGTCTCGCCAAAGTGCTGCGCAAGCGCGGCGATGGCTCGATGCAGATCACGCAATCAACCGGCAACATCAAATCCGACTTGGCCTTCCTCGAAAAACTGGCGGCGACCGCGCAGCGCCCGATTCTCCATAATGCGATCGTGCCAGCCCGCAAAGACGCGAAGGTTCATCGCCGTAGCCTGCAATGGCTCGAACGGGCGCGCGCCAAAGGTCTGCCGATCTATGGTCAAACCGGCACGATCCGCACCGGTTTTGCCTTCACCCTTGAGCACTGGAATCTCTACGATGCTAGCCCGGCGTGGCGTGAACTCACCACC
>JANMSE010000262.1:0-10459 GCA_031389045.1 Deltaproteobacteria bacterium
CCACCGCCGAGTCGCAGGTGATGAACTTCGCGCGGTTTTACTTGCCGCGAATCTACCCCAGCCTGGGCAAGCTCATCTATTTGGATGCCGACTTAGTCGTGCGAGCTGACATTGCCGAGCTCCTGCACCTGGGCAGCCTGGGGGAGCATGTGCTCGCCGCCGTCTCTGACGGGACTTTTGACTCCTGGGACGAATACCTCAAAAAGGACTCCAGCAACCTGCGTCACATCAAGTCTGACCAACCGACTTTCAACGCTGGCGTCTTCGTCACCGACCTGAGCCAGTGGCCGGAGCACGCAGTCCTGGAGAAGCTGGAAGGCTGGATCAAGCGCCACCGGCTGGCCTTGGAAGATTTCTACTTCGGCACCCAGTCCATCATGAACCTGGCCTTCTATCGTGATTTTCAGCCGCTGCCGTCGGTGTGGAATGTGCAACCCCTGGGGTGGTACGACGACATCCCGGACGAGACTCTCCAGAACGGAAAGATTCTGCACTGGGCTGGCAAGAGGAAGCCCTGGCTGGCGGACGGCCTCTACAAGCAATACTGGATCGACTATGCCGTTGGTCAGGAGCCAGGATGAGCGGGTTTCTGGTCACACGCAACCCGGACGCCGAGCACCGCTTCATCGCGCGGCGCGGCCCCGACCTGACCCGGACGGTCGCGGTCGAAGGCTATCACTTCAGTCACTACCTCCTGAACGTCGACGGCAAACGCGCGCCGCAACCCTATGTCGAGGGCGACCTCGTGTGCGTTCTTGACGGCGAGATCTACAGCCCCCCGTCCGCGGGAAGCGACCTGGGGACCTTGACCTCGCTCTATCGTCAGCACGGCGAGGACTTCTCCCGTTACCTGGACGGCGAATTCGCGGTGGCCCTCTACGACTTTGGTCGCCGGGTCCTGGTGCTGGCCACCGACCCCTTCGCCACCAAGCCCCTGTTCTGGCGCGGCACGGAAGCGGCCAGCTACGCGAGTGGCCTTGGGGCTGCTGAGCAAGTCGCGCCGAACACCGTAATCGTGGTGAATCTGGACCGGGGCCAGAGCCATCGCCGGAGCGGCGCGCCCTTCGATTTCGACCATCAAGAGAAAGACGGCTACGACGATTGGATCGTCGCGTTCGAGCAAGCGGTGAAGAAACGGGCGACGGCGGGCTGCTACATTCCCCTGAGCGCTGGCTACGATAGTGGCGGGATTGATTGCGCCCTGCGCCAGCTCGGCTGTGAGTATAAGGCGTACTCCGTGGAAGGGGAGGAAAACCTGGTGCTGCTCCGCCAACGCAATCGCGAGGGCGATATCCTGCGCATGGACGCGGAGGAGCTGGCTGCTCAGAAGGCTTTCCTGCGCGTCCACGCCGAGAAGGCAAGCTATCGCGTGATCAGGGACGGCGTGCTCCAGGAGTGTGACATGCTGGAGGACCGCGCCTGCTGCGGCCTCGCCTTGATTCACGCACTGGCCCGCCGTGAAGGCCGCACGGTCTTCCTCTCTGGCCAGGGGGGAGACGAGATTCTCGATGCCCGGCGCGACTGGCCGGGGTACTTGTTCCCGGACACGCTCCGGCAATGGTCCGACTTCTGTGGTGGCTTCCAGACCGCCTATCTGACCAAGGAGGAATTCGTCGCCGGCGCTCTCGGCACCGAGGGGCGCTTCCCCTATCTCGACCGCACGGTGGTGCAGGAGTTTCTCTGGCTGAACCCCGACCTCAAGAACCGTCACTACAAAGCCCCGCTCCACGAGTACATGACCCGCTGTGGCTATCCCTTCGACGAGGGCGTGAAGACTGGGTTCTGTCCCTTGCCCGAGGGGCACATCCCGTGGCCCTGGGTCAAGGTCGCGGCGGAGTGAAAGTCAGCGTTCAGCCGTCAGCTATCAGCTTTCAGCAAAAATAAGGAGATACGCACCCTGGCCTCTCTCACTCGTATGAGAAATTGGACAAAATCTTCTATGCTTTCTTGTCTGGCTGACGGCTGAACGCTTACGGCTGAACGCTTACGATTGAAACATTGACCCATGGACGCTGAGGAACGCATTATTGCTGGGCACTGGTATGCCATCGGCCTCTATGCCGGACCCTCGCCGCTCGCACTCGTGCCGGTGCCAGGCGTCAGCAATCCGGTGTTCTCGTACCGCGACGTGACCGATGTGTCCGCCATCTTCGTGGCCGACCCGTTCATGATCCGCCATGACGCACTCTGGTACCTGTTCTTCGAGGTCTATAACGAGCGTACCGACAAAGGGGAGATCGGGGTGGCGGTCAGCGTGGACGCCCGCTCCTGGGCATACCGCGGCTTGGTCTTGGTCGAGGACTTCAGTATCTCCTATCCCCATGTATTCCGGTGGCACGGACAGTTCTACATGGTGCCGGAGATGTACGAGCAAGACTGTGTGCGGCTCTATCGGGCAGAGTCGTTTCCCTACGAGTGGCGGCCAGTGGCGGACCTCATCAAGGACGGACCCGTCGCCGACCCTTCTCCGTTTCGGTTTGACGACTCCTGGTGGATGTTCACCTGCCCACGCCCGCTGGAACACGACAGCCTGCGGCTCTATCGTTCGGAGCATTTGCTGGGGCCTTGGCACGAGCATCCCAGGAGCCCGATCATCTCAGGAGATCGGCGTAGCGCTCGACCCGCGGGCCGGGTCGTCCAGAGTAAGCGGGGGCTCGTGCGGTTTGCCCAGGACTGCTTTCCCAAGTACGGCACGGCGGTTCGCGCCTTTGAGATCACGCGCCTCACAGCCGATGAGTACGTCGAGGTGGCAGTTGCGAAGCCACCAATCGAAGAACCTGATGACGAGGGGGCCTGGAACAGCGTGCGGATGCATCACATCGACGCTCACCAGCTCGACGACGGCTCATGGCTCGCGGTGGTCGATGGCCACGGCCACCCCGCTGATGACGGCGACTCTCAGTTGTGATCCCCGGCGTACTTCTGCCAGAGTTCGCGGTAGAATCCCTCAGGCATCCAGGGCTTCCGCAAACCGGTCCAGTGCAGGATCGCAGCTTCCTTCCAGCACGAGGAGAGCCTCATTCGTATTCGGAGCAGCCTCCCACGGTTAACGGCTTCGGTGTAGCCGGGGCCGGAGGCAACTTGACCCCCTTGGCTAGACGGTGTTCCGAGTACACAACATCACACGAATACATAATGTTCGAGAAGAGTACGCACAGATGCAGGACCATCGAACAGCAGCTCATACCTGGACCTCCCGTTGGCGCCGAGGAATCCCCAGACCTGCGGCGACTCGATTAGGCGAACTAAGCCACCAGCCAGCTCGGACGGACTGTCCGGTGTCACTATCAATCCCGTCCTTTCGGCCGCTACCGCCTCCATGTTTCCTGACACTCCAGTCGCGACAACTGGAAGCCCAACTCGCATCGCCTCCATGATTGCGAGTGGCAGCCCCTCAGCGGAGCGCGAAGGTTGAACATATATGTCAGCGGCTGTCAGATACCTCCAGCCACCATCCACTATTCCAGCAAACACAATCTTGGACCCAATCCCGAGAGATTGTGCGAACGCCCGGAGATGAGACTCAACGGGGTCTACACCTATCTGCAGCAGTCGCGCCTCAGGGTGCTTCCTCAGGACTTCACTCATCGCCCGCAGGAGGACGTCTACCCCCTTGAATGGCGCATCAAATGCGATGTTCGCGATGACAACGTCCTCCGGCGAGAACCCGTAACGCTGGCGAAGGGGGTCTCTGCGAGTGTCTAGAGCATCGGGATCGGAGTCCAGAGCATCGGCATCGGCCATTAGTCCGAGGTAGTGGCGATGCACCTTCTGCGAAGCGACTCGGCCGCGCAGGAGGTCTTCCTTGACGGCCTCGCTCACTGCCATTACGGCGTCACATCGGTCGTAGGCAAGGCGAGAACAGGATTGTGGTGTCAAATACCGGAGATTGTGGACGAATGCCACTGTGCGTGCCCGGGTCGAAACCTTCGCAGTCAGCGCAATCGCGAGAATCACGCGGTTTGACGCGAAATGGGTAATGATATGAGTTGGGCGCAATTGACGAACCAGCCGTGCCGCGCGATACGGTCCGCTCAAACCTCGCGTATCTGTTGAAAGGATTACGAGTCGCGCCTCGCGGTCAGCGAGGTCATCAAGGTATCTCTTTGAGGACGGAGTGTCCTCGTATTGGACAAACGACCTGGCACCTCGTTCGTTGCATTGTCTAATTATCTCGAGGAAATATGACTCTAGAGAGCCGTACTTGGTGGACTTCATCCCTGTGAAATGTAGAACTCTCATGCTGCTCAAGGTCTGCGCACCTTTATGGTACAGGGAATGAGTATAGAATTATGAGGGTGGTCGAAATAGAAATGTGGCGCGCGCGTAATAGCAGGGTACGGTAGATAATCCATCGGTTTCCCGAAGGATGTCTCGTTGGGTGTAGGGCAGACAACCTGCACGTTTTGCATCATTCCGCGATCCTCGTGGCCCAGGATGTGGCAGTGCAGCACGAACTCTCCCGTAAAGTTGATGGGCTGTTGACGGATCTTCGTATAACCGAGGCTCGCCGCCGGAGCACAACATCCATAGACCGACACCTTGCCTGGCACCGTTGTGACCCAATTTTTTTGCCACGTCAATTGCGAATTTGCGCCGCTGCGGGTAGCTGGGCACTTTTTCACCAACAACATTGTTCGACTACAGCCAAGTGACTTCAAAATCTATGGGACAGATGTGAAATTAAGCACTTTTTCAAATATGAGAAAATGATATCGGACCAGTCCGGTAAGCAAACATCGTTGAATGGCATGACCACCGACCCAACTATCCCACCAGGGCGATCGGAACGGCAGAGCACGGCCCAAATTGACGAAGGTCGCGATCAGACGATCGCAGGGGCGCTGCAACCGCAGGTATGGGGTCAGGTCCTGATTGCCGATCAAGCGCAGTCCGCTACTCCGCGCATGAACCTCGGCTTGAGACGTAGAGATGAGACTTCCGACATGCCATCCGCGACGGAAGTCGGCGAGGTTGCGCGCGTCCTTCGGGTCGTGGCTCGCGGCGGCAGTCTCACTGAGAAAGTCGTCACATATAATGAGCCGCCCACCCTGGGGAATCACTGCGGCCGCCGAGCGGAAGAATTGCGCCGGGTCGGGACCGTGGAGAAACGATTCGATGGCGTACACCACGGGCCGCGTCCCCACCGCGGGCAACTCCAGGTAGTTGGCTTCCACAAAGCGGCAGTGGGCCGCCAGTGCGCTCTCCCGCGCCAGGTTCTCGGCGAGGCGAACGCCCACCGGGCTCAAGGTCACACCAACGCCGTCAATTGGCATCCGCGCGGCGAGATAGAAGAGCGTCCCCCCAACACCACATCCCAGGTCGAGCACCGGCAGAGGAGACGGAAACCGGTGCGCGACTTCCTCAAGCGTACGCAAAACGAGAGCATTCACGTACTCGAACGCCTCCTGCTCGCTCTCGACCCCCGGCCCCCAGACCTCGCGGTGTATGGCCTTGGCCACGGCGGATTGGTGCGAGCGCACGAAGCGCGGCGTGTTCTTGTCGTAGTAGGTGCGGACGCCGTTCAGAAATCCACGATGTTCCGTCTGTGTTTGCATGGTTAGTGTCTTGGCAGCAGTTGCCGGATTGGCCGCCAGCCGATGACGTGAATCCCTATTCGCCGGATATGGTCACGCAGTGCCGGATCGCTAAAGACCTCATACTCGGCCACGCGCTCCCGCCAGTCCCCACCGATGGCCCGCAATTCCGGGGTATCCATAGCCGGGTGCAAGATGAGATAGGTCAGGCCCGGAGGCAATTCGGTCAAGAGGTTTTTCATCGCGTCGAACAGCGCTGCCGGCGGATGGATCGGGGGCGTTTCTCGCAGGTGGTCGAACACCGGCACGCCCTGTTCCTCCCATTGGTCGATGGCCGCCGCGGTGAGGATGTTGACCCACGCTGGCTGGCGCGTCATCAGCACCGGCAGCCCCAGTTCAAATCCGAGCGCCACATACGCATCCGCCAACCCGTGCGCCAGCATCGCGAACATGTGACAGTCGAGGTGAGTGACATCAATACCGGCGTCGCGGGCGCACCGCACCTGTGCGCGCATCTCACGCAGGACCGCCTGGGGATCGGGGCTAGTCATCAGCGCCGGCGCGCGGTGGAAACACCCGTCGGCATCAATCAGACCGGACGCGGGATCGCAGGCCGCGACCGGTCCCCAGCGATACTGGTCCCATTCGCTGGTGAGCGTGAGGTGAATACCCAGGTCGGTCTCAGGCTGGCGGTGCCACCAGGCGGCGGCCTCGCGGAACCAAGGGCACGGGACCATGGCTGAGCCCGCCGAAACCAGCCCGCCCGTGGCCAGCTCAAAGAAAGCCGGCACCGTCGCCTGACACATCCCGACGTCATCGGCGTGGACGATCACGACGCGGTCGTCAGGGCTGAATCCCAGCTCGCGGAGCACCGGATTGTGTCTCATCCCGCCACCTCATTCGCGATCGCGTAGACGGTCTCGGTGACTCTGGACACGCGGACCGGGAACTTCTGCTCGAGCGCTTGCAGATCCTCATAGCTGAGTATCCAGCGCTGCTCTGCGACGGTGAAATCCATCCCGCGCTGATCGGTCAGAATCCGCGCGCCCGGCTTCATCGCCCAGAGGTAATTATCGAGCATCCGGTAAAAGTGATACTTGCAGCAGGCAAAGCTGGCCAGATTATTATCGATCACAAAGTCGTACCGATTGGTCAGCGTCAGCAGGAATTCGCGTCCGTATTTATTGAGAAAGTACACCGTGTAATTGGGGATGCGCAGTGACCGCGCCAGTTCGACCTCGCTCTGACAGACGGTCAGGCCGTCGATGAGGGCGGCTTCGGCGGCGAAGCGCTCAGCGAACCGGGAATTCCCGACACCGACGTGCAGGAGGCTCATGCCGCGCCAGGCCATCGCCGCGAGCGCCTCTTCGATGCGCAGTTGGTCGACGGTGGTGTCGAGATGGGCATGTTCGATCCACTTTGGCATGTCGAGGGCGACGCCGGGTCGCTCCAGGTTCCCGCAGACTTCCGGGCAACTTTCGTACGGGCTGCCGTAAGCAGGCATCACTTTCCCCTCAGTCGTTTTGCGATGAAGGCCAGCTGCCGCTCGGCGGCGTGGTGGATGGCATACTTGCGCACCCATTGCGAGCCATCCACCCGCACGTCCGTGGCCAGCGCCTCCTCCAGCACGTCGAGAATCGACCCGTGCTTTCCTGTGATATTGCCGAACACATGTGGCCTGAGATCCGTCGGGTCGAAGCCCCAGAAGTCGCCGTTGAGCACGCAGGTCGTGCCACAGGCGAGTGCCTCGGCGAGAGCGATGCCAAAGCTTTCCTTGGGGGAGGCGCTCACAAAGCAGCGCGCGCGATTCAGCAGCGCCGCGATCTGGGGCGGCGAGCGCCAGTTGTCCAGGGCAGCCAGACGCCCATCGTCAATGCTGGAGCGGACGCTGACGTGATCGATGTGCGGGCGCACCTGTTGATAGTAGGCCGGGTCGTCCACCCCACCGACGAGGTACAGCGGTAGTCCGTACCGCTGGTAAATACGTTCGCGATAGCCGCTGACCAATTCGAGCTGATTCTTGTCGGGGTGCACTCGACCGACCAAAACAATACAGTCCTCTCCGGCCCGGTTCTTGAAGAAGATGTCAGAGTTGTAACTGCCGCCGCAGAGCAGGAGGTCGTCGTGCGGCGCGGCGGCGCGATGAGTGAGAATCCCTCTGAAGACCTCATCAGGGAGGTCGGGATGCGGGTGCGTGTCGGTCAGGCAGAAGGACGGCACCCGCGCCGTGACCTGCCGGGTGAACTCATTGTCCCGGAAGCCGACGAAGAAGGCAAAGGCGAAGTCAAGTGCGAGCAGGTGCGGGACGCTGAACCGCCCCAGGTTAGCTTGGTCGTGGAGCCACGCTGTTGGAGCCCAAGTCCCTGGCTCGGTCGCGACGAAATGAACATCGTAGGCGGAGAAGACCGTCTGTTGATAATCCAGCACGAGCCGTTCGCACCCGTTGGTCACGACGGGATAGGGATTCGCGGAAGAGACCAGCAGAATCTTTTTCTTCATTGGTCGCACGGTGCGATTCCGGGCATGTCCTGCGTCAACTGGCCAAGGCGCTCGCCGATGCACCGGCAACCGACAAGCAGGCCCCGCGCGGGGAGGCCCAGATTCCCATCTTAGCGGGCGTGGCTTTCATACCGAATATCCTTTGGCATTGCAAGAGTGACCACTATTCTCAGCCAGGCGGGCTGGAGCCCGCCGCGAGCTCTGCCGTCCGCCGTCCTTTCGTGGCGGCGACAATCAGTCCGCCCCGCAGCCAACCGAGGCCACCGTATTGCCCCAGCCGATCAGCCACTTCCAGCATGCCGCCTACCCAGGAAGGCATGTCGCCCTTTGGGATAAAGCGCCAGTATTCGTAACGCCGCACAGTGAACTCCGCGTCCCGCAAGAAGTCGCCCATCTCCTTCAGCGTGACAAAGCGGTCGGTGGATAAGTGCTTAACGGCCAGCCGCAGACGCGGCGCTAAACTGGTATACCACCAGTAGTCCCCATTGGGGGTCAGGCACACGAAGACCCCATCAGGCTTCAAGACTCGATACACCTGATGTAAGACCCGCGCCTTGTCCAGCATGTGCTCAAACGCCCCAACACACAGGACCACATCAATCGAGACATCGGCAATGGTCCGCAGCTCGTCGGCGGCATCAACGCGCAGGTCGATACGCTCCTTGACGGGCGACTTCTGTACCGCAGCCGTGGCGGCCTGAATCATGGCCTCGGAAATATCCGTGCCAATCGCCTGGGCAAACTCATCAGCCAGAGCTAGGAGATGGATCCCCGTGCCGCACCCGATCTCCAGTAACACCGCCTCGGGCGCGACGGGGTAACAGCGGCGCACGAGCGCCAGGCGATAGGCCAAGAGCCGGGCGGCGGGACCATGCGCTTCCTGATAAGTCTGGGCGGCGGCATCAAAATGGGCGACGAGATCGCTTTGACTTTGGATAGGCCGGGTGTGCAAACGTTTCACCGTCGTACCCCCTCCGGTGCCGGTACCCGCCGTGCGCCCAGGTCTTCCAGGAACTCAGCCGCACCGGTCAGCGATTGTTCCCAGGTGGGCAATCCCTCGGAACGGATTCGCGCCGCTAGGCTCATCCGCGCCAGCTTGGCCCGATCAGTCGCCAGGGTCTGGAGATACTGGGCACCACTGGTGAGATCCCGCGGGTGCAGATGGAACCCGCTCACCCCGTGCTCAATAAGGTCGGACCCATCGCTCTCGGCATGCGCCAACACGGGAAGTCCGTGACTCAGCGCTTCCTGGTACGCAGTGCTGTACCCTTCCGGACATGAAGGCATGGCGAACACATCGCTGTCGGCCAGACAGGCGCTAACCTCGCTCTGACTGAGCAGCCCATGCAACCGTACCTGCGTCTCCCAGCCTCTGGCGGCAATGTGTCGCCGCACCTGGCGCACATAGGCGGGGTCGCGATCTTCGCTGCCGAGCACGGTCAGCCGCCAGGACGTGGCCGGGAGATATTGCAGGACTGTAAGCAAGAGGTTCAGCCCTTTCAGAGGGATGAGGTTCCCCACGAAAATAATCTTGAGTGGCCCCGGACGCTGAGCGCGCTCCACGATCCGTGCTGGCGTCAGCGCGACGGGCAGGTGATTCCCCGCGGGGTGTGCAATGACACCGGGCGGCAGGGTGTCAAGCAGCGCACGAACGCGGTCGGCAATGTGACGGTTCGCGTAAATACACCCGTCCACGGTGGCGAGATACCGGCGTTCCACCCACCGGTAAAGCCCCTGTTGCCACACCGGCCACTGCTGACTGCTACGCAACAAATGGATGAGCGAGACAATCGGCGTCTGGACGACGCGGCGTATGCGGCGATTGAGCTGGAACACTGACGGATGGATCAGCTCATCTTGCACGATCACGGTGAACTCTCGATCTTGCATACGGTCCAAAAGATGCCACGAACCATTGTCCATCAGACTTCGCCCATAGGAACGCCAGGGCGAAGAGATGATGGTCACGTCATGCCCGCGCTGTCGCAGCAGCTCCACCAGCTTGCGGTCGTACAGAAAGCCGCCGGAGACCTCCTCCAGGCTCCCATAGATGACAAGTGCGATGTGCATGGCGCTAGACCGGTCAGCGTAAGCGTTCAGCCGTCAGCTATCAGCTTTCAGCAAAACAAGGAAATACGCACCTTGGCATCTTGATCTCGTATGAGAAATTGAACAAAATCTTCCATCTTTTCTTGTCTGGCTGACCGCTGAACGCTGACTGCTGAACGCTTACTCAGCCCGGTGCCCTACTCCGTGGTCGCGCTCAAGTCCCCGGTGTACGTCACCCAAGCCTGTGGGGATTCGGTCAGCGTGATGCGCATCGCTTGTAACCCCTGCGCCCCCACCACCACTTGCGGGTGGGCGATGAGCCGCTCTTTGAGGCGGTCAAAAATATACCGCGCCAGGACCTCCGTGGTGGTATT
>JANMSE010000265.1:0-1635 GCA_031389045.1 Deltaproteobacteria bacterium
GTGGCTTCATCGGCAGCCATTTAACGGAGCGACTCGTGGAGCGTGGCGCGCGGATTCGCGCCCTGGTGCGCTATAATTCACGGAGTTCGTTTGGGTTTCTCGATTCCCTTTCGCCCGCACTGACCTCTCGTGTGGAAATTCTCCAGGGAGACCTCCGGGATGCGGAAGCGGTGCGCAATGCCATCAAAGACGTTGAAGTAGTGTTCCATCTGGGTGCGTTGATCTCGATTCCCTACTCGTATGTGCATCCCCAGGAAGTCGTCGAAACGAACATTCTTGGTACCTTGAACGTGCTCAATGCCTGCCGAGAATTGAAAACCGCCCGACTCATTCACACCTCGTCGAGCGAGGTGTACGGCACGGCGCTTCAGGTGCCGATTGATGAGAAACACCCCTTGCAAGGACAATCTCCCTACTCGGCGAGCAAGATCGGCGCGGATATGCTCGCCGAGAGTTTTTTTCGCAGTTACGACCTTCCGGTCACTGTTGTCCGGCCCTTCAACACGTATGGGCCGCGCCAATCCTCTCGCGCCGCCATTCCGACGATCATCACGCAAGCCCTGATGGGCAATCAAATTCTCCTCGGCGACGTGCGCCCGACACGCGATCTGGTGTATGTCGAAGATACCGTGGCTGGGTTCATGCGCATGGCGGAGGTGACGGAAACTACTGGTGAAGTTATCAATCTTGGCACTGGTCAAGAAACCTCCATCGAAGAACTTGTCCTCAAAATCGGACGCCTTCTCCAGAAAGACCTGACGCTTATCTTCGATGCGACACGGATTCGCCCGCAAAAGAGCGAGGTCTTACGTTTACTCGCAAACGCCCAGAAAGCCCAACGGTTTGGCTGGGTTTCCACGGTCTCTCTTGATGAAGGGCTTCGTCGTACGATTCAGTGGATTTCCGAGTCTTCCAGCCTGTATCGGCCAGGCCGCTATACCATCTAGGCATGACACAACAATCTCCCCAGTCCCCTCTCAAAGCGGTCATTCTCGCTGGCGGGCTTGGCACCCGTCTCCGCCCACTTACCTATAGTATCCCTAAGCCACTGCTGCCCGTGGGGAAAAAACCCATTTTGGAGCTTCTGCTCGAACGATTACGTCTTTCGTGTGTCGACGAAGCCATTATCGCCACCGGCTACCAAGCAGAAATGATTGAAGCCTATTTTCGCGACGGCGCGCGAGTTGGGGTGAAACTCACGTATCATACCGAAACGCAGCCCCTCGGAACGGCGGGACCGCTGGCCGCTCTCGCTGAACAGCTTGAGCACCCATTTTTCGTGGTGAATGGCGACATTCTGACGCGCGTGGATTTCGCTGACCTCTACCGCTTTCACCTCAGTCAAGACGCCGACCTCACGATCGCGATCCGGGAATTCCGCTGGCGCGTTCCGTATGGCACCGTGGAGGTGGAGGAATCACAACTAGTCGCCATTCATGAAAAACCCGTGGTGACGCACCTCATCAACACCGGGATTTACGTGGTGACTCCTGCCGCGGTCTCTCATATCCCCCTGAACACCACCTTTGACATGCCCCAGCTTGTCACGGAACTGGCGCGGACTCGTCGTGTGGCGTGCTATCGTTTCAATGATTTCTGGCTGGATGTTGGCAACATGCAGGATTTGGAGTTGGC
>JANMSE010000481.1:0-17620 GCA_031389045.1 Deltaproteobacteria bacterium
AAAGGGTGAGTGAAGGGGTTTGAACCCTCGACCCCTGGGGCCACAACCCAGTGCTCTGCCAGCTGAGCTACACCCACCATACAAACATCACGCATGGCTCACGACATGCGCCAGAAGGGATTCGAACCCCTGACCTACGGCTTAGAAGGCCGTTGCTCTATCCACCTGAGCTACTGGCGCCCGCATTCATCCGAGAGTCAGGAAAGTCACCCCAGAGCGGTAACGTCCCACTTCCCGGTCTCGCTATGCAATCGGGGCGAGCCGATTCGAACGGCCGACCCCCTGCTCCCAAGGCAGGTGCGCTAACCAGGCTGCGCTACGCCCCGATCTCCAATCCGAGAGAGTCGATTAACAAACCCATTCGGGGAGCGCAAGGAGGCATCAGGTTCAAGGGCCATGTCTTCACACAAAGCCAATCTGAAAAATATGAAAAACCACGTCACGGAGAAGAGCCCCGGTGGGCGAAACAGTCGTTTTTTCAAGCAAAGATCGGTTCACCACACTGGTAGTGACTCTCCATAGCCGCCGCTCCGGCAAGGCAACACGAGAATGGGCGAGGAAATAAAACCAGGGGTCTGTAACAAAGAGAGGGGAGGAGAAAAGGCAATGACACGCGGATTGGAGATGTGGTAGCGGCTGAGGATCAGTGGACACTCAGGGGTCTGCTTTCTTCGCGCGTCCACGATGCTAATTCGTCGCGGAGCCCAACTTTATTAGCAATCTGTTGTATGGTGACTCCAGCGAGATAATTGGCAAGCAAGCGCTGGGCTTCGTGCCAAACCGAGATTTGACTACAGACCGAGCAGTAGCGACACGCGCGCTCACGCTCGTCCAAGCATCCCATCAGCAGCAACGGTCCTTCGAGACATTCATACACTTCCTTGAGTGTAATGTGGGCCGGTAATTTCTTGAGCGCGAATCCGCCCCGTGCGCCCATGTACGACTGCACTAATCCGCCGGTTTCCAGGCGTTTCATAATCTTTGAGAGAAAGTGCGCCGGAATGTCCTGTTTTTCTTGAATCTCTCGACGTGACACCGCGTGGTTTTCTGGCCGTGCCGCGAGGTACGACAACGCACGAATCGCGTAATCCACCCGTTTACCGATGTTCATCAGCGAACTGCGTTCGGTCGGGTGGAAACCTGTGCTTTTGTGACTCACGCGCGTCCTCGCCATTCAGTTGGTGGGTGGGGAACCCTGAGTACAATATCTCTCGTGGTTAGTCGTCTTCCGGCATCCCCAGAATTTTGCGGGCATCCGGCTTAATCATGCTCGGTTCCCAGGGAGGTTCCCAGACCACTTCAACCTTTGCTTCCTCCACTTCGGGAAGCTCAAGGATTTTTTGCTCCGCCTCGGACGAAATGTAGCCGCCCATTCCGCACCCACGGGTGGTCAGCGTCATCTTCACGTCAACTTTTTGATCCGCGATCTGGACATCATAAATCAGTCCTAGATCAACAATGTTCACGGGAATTTCCGGATCATAACACGTTCGCAACACTTCATAGACTTCTTCTTGTGTCGGCATAGCTCCCCCCAGTACCAAACCAGTACCAAACGAACTCACGGTCTATAGTTGTGTGCCCCGCACAATTTGTTTTTGCCCTTGAATCTTCTTCTGCAAGGCCATCAGCGCGTCGAGTACATTTTCCGGGCGCGGTGGGCAACCGGGCACGTAAATATCGACCGGTACGATCCGATCAATGCCCGCGACGGTGGTGTAGTTATCATAGAACCCACCAGTCGAAGCACATGCGCCAAAGGCCATCACCCATTTGGGCTCACCCATCTGCTCGTAGACCCGCTTGAGAATCGGCGCTTGGCGGCAGGTCACCGTCCCAATCACCATCAGAAGATCGGATTGTCTCGGACTGAACCGTGGCAACAACGCGCCAAAGCGGTCAATATCGTACGGCGTCAGTGACAGCGCCATGTACTCCATCGCGCAGCACGCGGTCGCGAAGGGATAGGGAAACAGCGAATACTTGCGGGCCCACCCAATCGCTTTATCCAATTGGGTCAGCGCCACAGTGTCACCCAGCAACACTTCTTCCCCTTGTCGCGGGACGGTGGTAATCGTCGTGCTCAGTCGGTCCATGGTCTCATCCTCAGTTACATCTCAAAAAAATCCGTTGCGCCTACGCAGCCTGTTCGGTTTTCTTCTTCTCGCCTCGCCCCCGCCAGTCTTCCACCGCAGCCTTAATCGCATCTTCAGCCAGAACGGAACAATGAATTTTCACCGGTGGCAACGACAGCTCTTTGGCGATCTCGCTATTGCGAATCGCGTACGCTTCAGAAATGGTCTTTCCTTTGACGAGTTCGGTGACGTAGCTTGAGGAGGCAATCGCCGACCCGCAGCCAAAGGTCTTAAATTTGGCATCCTCGATCACTTCCGTGTCAGGATTGATCTTGAGTTGTAGCTTCATCACATCCCCGCACTCCGGGGCTCCGACGACACCAGTGCCAACGTCATTCTCACCTTTGGCGAAGCTCCCCACATTCTTCGGGCGCTCAAAATGTTCAAGCACTTTGTCGGTATAGGCCATGATCTGCTCCTTTCAGGAACGGTCTCCGTATTGATTATCCATCACAAATGTCAAGTTGTTTTTCAGCTCGGTCAAAATAGACCCCTAGAGTCCAAGTTGTCAACCATCCGGCACGCTCATGGGAGCATAAGGATCATCAATCTCCGCAGGTGCGAGAATAAGATGCCTCCAGCCTCTCAGTTGAGTCATCTAGTGCACCAGTGCACCGTGCATCGGGGGGATTCGGTTTGTCCTCCCGTTCCCTTATACTAGCCGGTCTATGCGCCGTACCCGTAAAATTCCCACCGCGAACACGACTCACCCGGAGCCTGAAGTCAGAGAGCCCCTGTCGCCCGAACTCGATCAAAAAGAAGTCGAGGACGAGACACAAGAAGAGCTCGAGGAAGAGCCCTTGGACGGGCTTTCGGCGCTCGTGGAACCAGCGCCGCTTCCGCGGGGCGACGACAAAGAAGAGAAGGCAGACACCGCGCTGGTCCCGTATGATCCACTCCAGCGGTATCTCGCCGAAATCAGGCGCTATCCGCTCCTCACTCCCGAAGAGGAGCACGACTTGGCCGTCCGCTACAAGGAGCACGGTGAAATTGAGGCGGCCTATCGGCTGGTGACCGCGAATCTTCGTCTGGTCGTTATGTTCGCGCGCCGCTACGAACGAGCCGTGCATAATCTCCTCGACTTGATCCAAGAAGGGAGCATTGGACTGATGGAGGCGGTACGGAACTTTGATCCCTATCGCGGGGTCCGCTTTCCTTCGTATGCAGTATGGTGGGTTCGGGCCTACATTATCCGCTACCTTATGAACAACTGGCGAATGGTCAAGCTAGGAACGACCCAAGCGCAACGTAAGCTGTTCTTTAACCTGCAACGCGAAAAGGAACGCCTCGAAGCAGAAGGTTTCTTTCCAGCGCCCAAGCTCATTGCGCAACAGCTTGGAGTCAAAGAAGAAGAAGTCGTGGAAATGGCGCAACGGATGTCGTCCCGCGACCTGTCGCTCGATACGCCGATTGATGCTGAGGAGGAAGACGGAAGCAGCTTGATTGACTTTATTGCCGACAAGCAGACGAACGCCGAAGAGACAGTCGCGATCGCTGAATATCAGGCCTTGATGCGCGACAAAATGGCCGCGTTTGCTCGGACCCTCAAAGGCAAAGAAGAAGTTATCTTTCGGACCCGTCTGTTAGCGGAAGAGCCCGTCACCCTCCAAGAAATTGGCGATCAGTATGGCATCAGTCGCGAGCGCATCCGCCAACTCGAAAGCCGCTTAAAGAAGAAACTCAAAGACTTTCTCCTGCGTGAGGTCAAGGATATCAAAGGACTTCACCTTGGATTCGTCGAAGGGCGATAGCACCAGTCATCGGTTCTTCAATGGCGGCATGCGCTTGTCGGCACTTCGTTTACTCACGTTCCCACCAGTCTGTATCGCTGAACCAGTCGAAGGGACAAGGACCCATCATTCTTCAGCCGCTAGCACAAAGGACTGTGCTCGTGACGACCGAGAGTCGTACGACTTCGGACTGGAACCGCCATTGCCGGCCATCTCACAATGGGGAATACTGTTTTTTTGTCGAGAACCAATGGCAACGACAACATGACCGAAAGGGTAACTCACTGTCAACGTTAGATTTTTGTGGTTTCTCTTCCATACCACTTATTGAGTCGGATTTTTTCTTTCCTTTCAGAAAAAATCTGCTAAAAAGATTAAAGTTTGCCTCAAGTAAAACCGATAGTTGGAGCAGACAAGGGATATTTCCCACATTAGGAGGCCCCTCATGCACCGTCACCACCCCATACGGATTCTCTTCTTGTTAGGTGCGTTGCTTCTGTTTCAACCACTAACCGCTTCCGCGAAGTACCTTATTGAATTCGCGGACGGCCAACGGATGACCGTCTCAAACTACGAGGAGGTCGGTGAGACCGTAAAGGTGCACACCTCGCTTGGATCGTTCGCTTTTCGTAAGGACGATGTGGTCCATATCACCGATCTCAACCCGGGAGAGAAGAAGAATTCTCTCACTGAAAAGATTGAGCGCTCCGCGAAAGCGCCACAAGAAACGGTACAGGCAACCTTACTCGCGGAGAAAAAGCCTCTCAGCAAACCATCTCCGATTTCTGGAACTGAATCAAAAGAGATGAACGATTTCATGTCGCAGGTTGAAGACGGCTTATTCCGCATGCGGTATGTGTTCGCGCTGATTATTGGGTTGAAGGTCTTCAAGATCTTCTTCGCCGCTAGCGTTCGGTAATTTCCCGCCTTCCCTGTCTAGTCTTCCGGCTGTGCGCGGCGATTGCTTCCCGCATCGCTCGCACAGCCGGAATTCGTCTTCTTGCTCCCCCGTTCCATCCCCTCTTGAGATTTCGCTTTTTCTTCATGCTTTTCGTGGGGATTGCCAGCGCCACCCTCTGGATTGTACAACCTCGCCATCCATGCCAAAACCATTGGGGAAACCTTGCAATTCCATATTGCCATATTGATTGATGGAACAAGCTTTTCCGGGAGGGAGACGTATGTCTGACAAAAGTTCAGCACTCTTGAGGACAACGGGGAGCATTATTATCGCTCTGAGCCTGGGCTTCGGGTTTGGCTGGATCGGGGGAACACACCGTGGTGCTCTCCAGTGGTCTCCATACCCAACTGGAGAAGCTTACGCGGAAGAGATGGATCAACAACAATCGTCACAGCAAGGGAGGCAGACCATGAAAGTTGTTCGTGTCTATACCGGAGCCGATAATAAATCGCATTTCGAGGATGTGGAAATACCGCTCAAAAGCGGCGGCAAAGCCGGGTTTATGTCGGACTTGGAGAAGGCCACCGGCGTGATCTTTCGAGAAACTGGTGGGGACTATAACTTCGACTTCCATAATGCCCCGCGCCGTCAGTACGTCGTCAATCTCGAAGGCGAGGTGGAGATTGAAGTCGGCGACGGGACGAAACGCATCTTGCGAACTGGGGACATCTTGCTAGCGGAAGATACCACTGGCCAAGGGCACATTAGCCGCGCGGTGGGTGGAAAACCGCGAAAATCCCTCTTCATCACCTTGGACTAAAAGGGTGCCCGTATTACGCGGGCTCCCCTTCGTGCACCCACCGCACGGTTATCAACCCCACCGTGCCGATGAGCGTCAAGACAAGCCACGACGTGTGATAGGTCCCCGATACGTCAGCTAACAAACCAAAGAGTGGGGGAGCCAATAGCGTTGCTGGCGTCGAGAGTACCTGAACCAGGGAGATCGCGGACCCCGCCGACTCTGGTCCAGCGATTTCAATCACCAACGTGCCGAGAATTCCTGTCCATGCAAACGCCGAAATGCCGAAGAGGATGGACAACAGAGCAACAATCCATAACGGCGAGGAAGATGGGAGCAAGGCCGCGCTGAGGGTGCTGCATACCGTCAACGCCAAGATGATGAACAGCACCGGTTGGCGTTTCCCCTGAAAGCGCCGATCACTTACCAACCCCCAGCCAATGCGCGCCACCATCGCGGCGATATTCACAACCACGAACAATGCCCCCGCCGTGACAACCGACGCCGCGAAGGTTTCGTGGAGAAAGAGCACGAAATACGTGGTCGCCGCCATTTGCGTGAAGACTTGACAGTTAAAGATAATCGCCAAGTGCCGGATGCGTTTATCGCGCGCCAAGTCCTTGAGTGAGCGCATGGCGGGGGTTCCTGCTATCGGTTTGCGCGGCGGATCGAAGTAGGCCACCACGATCAAGAGCGCGCCAATCAACGATAGCAGCCCTCCGACCAGATAGGCGGAGCGCCACCCATAGTGGATTGCTAGGATTGGAGCCACACCAGCGGCGAGCATGCCTCCGATTGGCACGCCGGTCTGGCGAATACCCATCGCGAAGCCGCGCTGATGTTGCGGGAACCAGCGCATGATGGCCGCGCTGCCGGCGGGATTCTGAATGCCATTGCCTAATCCCAGAAATAAACAACTGAGAACCAAGGTCCAAAATCCGCTACTCGCGGTAACAGAGAGCGCGGCCAGGGCACCGAGGACACCCGAAAGGATCAAGACGCTTCGCTCACCGACACGATCCGCCGCGCGCCCACCGAACAGGGCGGAGGGCGCCGCCGTGAGAAACACCGCGGTTGAGATAAGTCCTACCGAGGCACGGCTAATCTGGAGGTCATCCTGAAGAAACGGTGCCAGCGGCCCAAAGGCGGAGCCCAGGATATTGGTCGCCGCTTGACCCCAGGTGGTGAGGCCCAGCGCGTACCAGCGATAGCGTTCGTTAGCGAGTAAGGAGGTGCGGTAAGCAAACATGGGCGCGAAGGTATCAAGCGGGACGAAGAAGGATACCCTACTCGATGTCGAGGAACGTATCGAGCAACATGCCGATTCCCATTCCAACGAGATCGGCGGCTCCTTGCCAGATCAGGGGATCAATCGTTGCCACTATCTTCAGGTGTTCATACTGCCGTCGACTTTCAGCTTCTGCTTTCAAGCGCTCGATGACCAAAATCGGAGTCAGCAGTGGGTCCACGGCTTGCTGTTTTTCGTCTTTCTGACGAAGGTCCTGAAGATTTTTTTCAACTTGTTGGAGATCCAGCATGGAAATCGGGGTGCGGCAGTACGTGCAATGTGAGGTTTTGTCGATGTCCACCGCCGCGCCACAGTTCGAGCAGTTGAGTGTCGTGACGTGGGCTTTCAGTTTCGCCACTTCCTTTGGGTCGAGGCTGCGCACAAAGTTTTTTTCCCGGAGAAACTGAAAGAACGTGATGAATCGCCCATGCCCTCGTTCGCAGGCGAAGTAGTGAAATTGGGTATTCCGTTGCCGATCATTCGTGAGCACCATCTGTCCCGCACACCGCGGACAGAACATGCGGTCCGGTAAGGAGTGACGCGGTTCAGCCTGTTTCTCGTGAATGATTCTGAAGAGGTGCAGGATTGCTTTGGGCGAGAGTCGCAGATTCTCGTGGCTGTCAAACCACAAGCTATGACACGCATAACAGAGATCAATCGGAACCGGGGTGCCATAATTCCCGGTGAAAGTTTGCGCATCAAGCCGTTGACGACAACTTGGGCAGTTCATATGCGTCCTTATGAAGCACCACGAACCACCCGCATCACCTCTCGCTCCTTGCGGTGCATGCGAATCGCCTCACTCCGAGAAACCTCGTGATCGTAGCCGAGCAAATGCAGGATGCCGTGGATGAGCAAAATCTGTAACTCCTCAGGCAACGAGTGATGTCGCCGCTGAGCGTGGCGCGCGGCGGTGTCAAGCGAAATCACCACATCGCCCAGCAGCGTAGGTTGAATTTCGTCAGCCAGTGGAAACGACAACACGTCAGTCGGTTTGTCCTTCCCGCGATACTGGCGGTTCAGGGCGTGGATCGTCGGGTCCGTCACTAGCGCCAGACTGAGTTCGACCCGTGTCTGGCCCAGATGGCGCAGGATCGTGCGTGCCCAGGTGCGCAGCTCGCTCCGGCTCACTCCGGGAGCCTTGCCCGAAATGCCGATGGTCAAACCGTTCCTGGGTGCGGAGGCGGCGCTGTTCGCGGCGCTCTTCCTCGAAGCGTTCTTGTTCGTCATGCGCTCGTTCATAAGCCATAATCACATCTTGAACCAGGCGGTGGCGCACGACATCTTTCTCGCTGAAGAAGGAGAAGTTGATCCCCTCAATGCCACGGAGAATGCGCTGCGCTTCCTTGAGGCCAGAGCGGGTGCCCGTCGGCAAATCGACCTGCGTGACATCACCGGTAATGACCGCTTTTGACCCGTACCCCAAGCGAGTGAGAAACATTTTCATTTGCTCACTCGTGGTGTTCTGGGCTTCGTCGAGAATGACGAAGGAATCATTAAGGGTCCTTCCCCGCATGAAAGCCAGGGGCGCGACCTCAATCGTTCCGCGCTCAATCATCTTGCGGGCGCGGTCATAATCGACCATGTCGTACAGCGCGTCATAGAGTGGCCGGAGATACGGATTGATTTTTTCGGCCAAGTCACCTGGCAGGAACCCTAACTTCTCCCCCGCTTCCACAGCGGGGCGAGTGAGGACAACACGGCTCACTTTTTGTTTCATTAGTTCGGCGACCGCCATTGCCATGGCCAAATAAGTTTTCCCCGTGCCGGCGGGACCTATACCAAAGACAATATCGAAACGGCGCACCGCCTCGATATAGGATTTCTGCGCGATGCTTTTTGGGGTGATCGTGCGGCGATTGGCGGAGATGTAGACGGTATCGAGAAAGATGTCCTTGAGATTAGCGGAGCGGTCACGACTCAGAATACGGATGGCGTAATCGACATCACTGGGATAGATGGGGTAGCCATTCTGCAACAGTCCATAGAGCTGAGTCGCGACGCGCCCGGCGAGGAGTCGCTGGGTTTCATCGCCGGTAATCACGAGCGTATTATTCGCGGCGGCGATCTTGACGTGCAGTGCGCGTTCGATGACGCGCAAGTGTTCGTCCTGGTGGCCCAGGAGATCGGGAAAAAAGCGAGGGCTGTCAAACTGTATGCGAGAAGTGTCTTCGGTATGGTGCTCCAACTTTAGGTCCTTTTAAGTCTGGGAGTCTAAGAGTCTAGGCGTCTCGGAGTCTCGGCGTCTGAGAGTCTGGGCGTCTGAGACTTTTATCTCCTAAGACTCCTAGACTCCTAAGACTCCTAGACTCCTAAGACTTCTTAGATTCCTTTTTCGACTAGCTCGTACACCTTCTGCAATGCTTCATCCAACCGTGCGACATCCTTGCCACCCGCCTGGGCGAAGTCCGGACGGCCGCCACCTCCACCGCCCACAATCGGCGCGATCTGCTTAATGATGTTGCCCGCATGATGCGTCTTGGTGATCTCCTTGCTGACGCCGACCAACAACAGCGCCCGATCTCCTTGCACCGCTCCCAATACCACCACCGCCGGTTGCAACTTGTCGCGCAGCTTATCCGCCATCTCCCGGAGCGCTTTGTCTTCCACACCTTCAACGCGACTGGCCACCACGTTCACGCCGTTCACTTTGCGCACGCGCGCGGTAATTTCGTCACTTTGCGAGCCCGCCAGCTTGTTCTGAAGCTGCGCGAGTTGCTTTTCCAAATCGCGACGTTCGGCCAGCAGCTTTTCTAGCTTCTCGACCGCATCCTCGTCAGTCCCTTTGAGGATCGCGCCGACTTCTTTCAGGGTTTTTTCATGCTGCCGGACCCACCCCAGGGCGACATCGCCCGTCGTGGCTTCAACCCGCCGAACACCAGACGCGACCCCGGCTTCCGCTTTCAGCTTGAATAAGCCAATGTCCCCAGTCCGCGCGACGTGAGTGCCACCGCAGAGTTCAGTAGAGAAGCTCCCCATCTTGAGCACCCGCACCCGCTCTCCGTATTTCTCACCAAAGAACGCCAGCGCCCCGCTTTTGAGCGCGTCATTCAGTGACATCTCTTGATTGGTCACTTCGGCATTTTCACGAATATGCGCGTTGACCACATCCTCAATGCGCTCCAGCACGTCATCCTTGACCGGACTGGTATGAGTGAAGTCGAACCGCAAACGATCCGGTGTCACCAATGACCCAGCCTGGCGCACATGCGGCCCCAACAACTCGCGCAAGGCCGAGTGCAGAACGTGGGTCGCCGAATGATTGAGCCGAATGGCTTCGCGCCGCTCAGCGTTGATAACCAACCGCACCCGGTCTCCCGCCTGAATCGCCCCTTGCTGAACCCGGCCACGATGGACCACCAGAAACGGCTGTGGTTTCAAGGTATCGAGCACTTCGACAACATCACCCCGGCTGGTTTCGATGCGTCCAGTATCGCCCACCTGGCCGCCAGATTCGCCATAGAAAGGAGTCTCGGCGGTGACAATCTCCACCTCTTCGCCCGCCCGCACGGCAGTGGCGCGCGGTTCGCCATTGACCAACACCGCGAGCACTTCGGATTCCCATTCCACGATGCGGTCACCAGCGAAACGAGAGCGGAGGTCGGTCAACCCAGCACTGATGTAGACCGTGCCTTTCTGTCCTTCACGAGCACGGGTGCGTTGTTCTTCCATCGCGTGGTCGAACCCCGCGCGATCCAGCGTGAGCCCTTCCGATGACAGAAAATCCTCGGTCAAATCCAACGGGAAGCCGTAGGTGTCGTATAGACGGAACGCGGCATCGCCAGCCAGAGTTGTCTGGCCGCTTTGTCGGACCGAGTGAATTTCTTGCTCGAGAAGCGCGAGTCCCCGGCCTAACGTATCGGAGAAACGGACCTCTTCGGTGCGCACCACTTCGGTGACATAGTCCTTGCGCTCAATCAGTTCGGGATACGCCGAACCCATGATGCGCACGACGCTCTCGGTGGCTTGCGAGAAGAACGGAGCCTCGAACCCCAGCAGGCGACCATGACGCAACGCGCGTCGCATGATGCGCCGCAGCACATAGCCACGTCCATCATTGGTCGGCACCACGCCATCGGCGATCACGAACGCGGCGGCGCGCGCATGATCCGCGATGACACGAAACGAAATATCCTGTTCGGGATCACTGCCGTAGCGTCGGCCACTGAGTTCTTCCATCGCACGGATCACATCGCGGAGAAGATCGGTGTCGTAGTTCCCGCGCGCCCCTTGGAGGATCGAGGTAATGCGCTCCATGCCCATGCCGGTATCAACATGCTTGGCCGGTAACTCGGACAGCGCTTGGTCGGCAGCGCGGTTGTATTGGATGAAGACCAGGTTCCACAGCTCCATGTAGCGGGGGCAGTTGCCGTTGACGCTACAGGTGTGGCCGGGGGTATTTTCTCGTTCGCAAATGCCGGGGCCGCGATCAATATGGATTTCCGAGCACGGACCGCAGGGGCCGGTCTCGCCCATCTCCCAGAAATTATCCTTGTCGCCAAAGCGGAGGATCTGGTCCTTGTTAATATCCGTCAGTTTCCGCCACCACTCATCGGCCTCGTCATCGGTGGTGTACACGGATGCCCACAGTTTGGCTTTTGGCAGCTTCCAAACCTCGGTCAGTAATTGCCAGGCCCAGGAGATCGCCTCTTTCTTGTAGTAATCGCCGAACGACCAATTGCCGAGCATCTCGAAGAAGGTGTGATGATACGTGTCACGCCCCACTTCTTCGAGGTCGTTATGTTTGCCGGAGACCCGCAAGCATTTTTGCGCGTTGACGACCCGGCGCTGGGTTGGCTTTTCGAGGTCAAGAAAAATGTTCTTGAACGGCACCATGCCCGCGTTGGTGAACATCAGCGTGGGATCGCTGGCCGGAAGGAGCGAAGCGCTCGGCACGATGTGGTGTCCCTGTTGGGCGAAGAAGTGAAGGAAACTGTCGCGAATTTCTTTTCCTGTCATGGACATGCTGTTTCTCTCTCAAGTCGTTATCTGTATTGGCTTTCGCTGGGTCACTCGTCGCTTGGGGCATTTCCCATGACACTTTCGACGACCTCCTGAGAGTAGCCGCGACGCAACAACAAGCGAAATGCCCGTGCGTAAGTCCGAGGTTGTTGTAGCGTGTCCGCCGAAAATCGGCTAGCCAGGAGTTTGCGCGCCGAGGCCCGATCATCCCGATCTTCCATTGATGCGTTGGCGGTGAGGATGTGGTCAATGGTTTGCGACGAGAAGCCCTTTTGCGCGAGTTTGGCTTTGATGCCTTCGGGCCCGAACCCCTGCGCGTGGAGGCGCTCACTCTGGTCGGCGGCCAAGCGCGAGTCATTCAGATAGTTTTGTTCCTTGAGACGTGTCACCGTGCGGATGACCGCGTCCTCGGTGAAGCCTTTGGCGAGCAGTTTCGCACTAATCGCCTGTTCGCTGTAATCGCGCTGGGCGAGGAGGCGATAGGCGTATTCGAGAGGGGAAAGCGTGCTGGATCGCGGATTGGGGATTGGGGATTGCGGATGTTTCATGGGTGGCGGTGCTCTCGACCTGGAACCTTTACTGCACGGTCATTGAAAACGATAAAGGCCGCTCCTGATCCCTGTAAACCAAATGCTTCCAATGCCAGTGGCATCTTTTTCGTGTCATCTTGAGGTTTTTCATTTTGGGGTGAGCACCAGGATCAACTCCTGAGCATCTCTTCGAGCTGAGCGGCCAGCCTCGTTGCGGTCGTCCCCGGCTCCACCAAGGGTACTAAATGTACTGGCAACCCGCTGCTGTCGGACATGGAAGTGTTTGGCGGCGATCCCGCGAACGGAATCGCCAGAGAGACCGTTCGAACAGTCGTGATCCGGGAAGGTCAAGATTGATCGAGCCCCGCGCGCAGCAATAGTCTTCAGCAAGTCCTCAAGGGCTTCGGCGGACTCCGAGCCGACACTGTATTTCGAGCGCGGGCGAAATTCGGGTGCTGGATAACGACCAACTCCTGTCACGGCACCACAGCTCCCGTGGGCGATGGTTTCGAGGACATGGTAAAAGCGGCTGTAGTGAACGCCAGAATATGGTGGGTCAATGAAGGCGAGGTCACCTTCTTGGAGATTCCGCGCGGCCTGGTTGGCATCGGCAACTGTTGCCTGGCCAGGCCGCTGAGCAAACTGGCAGGATAACAATTCAAATACAGCCTTGGTCTTGTCGACGATGTCTTTGCTCCATGCCTCCTCAATAAACCGTTTCGCCGTGCGCGTAGGTTGGAAAGGTTGGGCGGTGTGCCCAGGCGCCGCGGCACATTGGCTCGCGGCTTGGATGAGTGCCGCGAGAGCAACGGTTTTTGCGGGTTCCGACGACGGAAGGCTGGTACGGAGAGCGTCGATCCACACGGTTTGTCGGGGACTGAAATAATGTCCACCATAGGCATTCGTCATTGGCAGATCCGTTTGTCCATTGCTCCAGACGCGGAATTCAGCGACGAGGGCCTGGGTGAGCTTTTCTTTGGTCGGAACCCAACGTGCGTTGAAGTGAACGGTGGCACGGCGCAGCCATCCTTCCCAAACAGGCTGCCAGTGAAGCGAGGTCTGCCGACCGACAACGGCGATAGTGAGGACCGCGCTGTAGCTCTGAAGATCGAAAGCGAGAACGGGAATAGGAAACTTTTGAGCAACGTGGATCGCAACCGAACCGGACCCAGCGAACAGGTCCACGAATCGGGGCGCATCGCACACTTCGCGGCTGAGCAACTCGCCAAGACCGTTCTTGAGCATCGCTCGTTTGGAGCCCATGTATTTCATGATGGTAGTAACGCCCAGATTCCGACCAATTCAAAACCACCGAAATCAACCACTGCGCTGGTTTGGCTTTGTCGCCATTCGCGTAAGGACATCCCGTTCCTGCCATTATTGGTACGCCATTGAGAAGAATCGCTTATCGCCTGCGCAATGTCAGCCCACAAATCCCGTGGGTCGCCCGGCTCCAAACCTCTAGGCCACAGTGCGCGATCTTCGCCATGACGACGCCACCAAAAGCGAAGGTCATCCGACGAATATCGAGCATTCGATAGCAAGCTCCTGGCAGCCGCTGAAGCGAGAAACAATAAAAGCGCAGCTCGTGAAATGATCCGCTGATGACAAGTTGGATCTTCAATCGAAACCTGGTCCTCAGCCAACCGGAGAGGACTTGGATCGTCGGTTCGCTGGAGAAACGCAACCCAGTCCGATGATTCTTGTGCCGTTAAACCTAAATTTTCAACATCGCTAACGGATGGGACGCTCCGAGTCCCTTTCCGACGTGCGGTTCTTAACAGAAGACGTTCGATGTTTGGAAACCGCCGCGCTGCACTTGGTTCGAAAAGCTGCCAAAGCTCTTCGACGAAATTCGTTTGTTGATCGACATTGATCTGGGGTCTTCGGAACTCTGAGGGCCGATAGCTGGCCAAATTGCGATTGTCATGGTCATCATCAACAACCGCCAAATCTAGCCCCCATGATGTCAGCCAGTGCTGCGCCACAGCTCGAACTGGGATGGTTACTCCTGTTGTGGTTAGCCAGCGAGACAAGGGGATCGAATGAGGCCGGACCAGATCGTCCAGCAAGTCCGCCGCCCGCCGCAGCGTTGCCCAGTATCTGAGGATCGGCCAGATGTCAGAATGGGTAGTTTTCCCGCGAAAAGTAGAAGTGGTGCCCTGACCCTCCACGACGGGATGGCGACTTTGGAATATCCCAATTCCTTCACTAGCAAGAATGCCCATTGCTGCCCGCAACTCCGCATAGTAACCCAGGTGAGTCGCAGCATAGGCGTCTCCGCGTAGCGCCGCATCCACTGCCCGCCCCAAATACGACCAGCCGTCTATCACATGAGTTGGAGCTGAAGCGCTAATATAGGCTATTAAATCGCGTTCGTTGACAGCATTAGCCTTCAGGTCCTTTTGGTAGAGAGCAGTGCAATTCTGTCGGTAGCGGTTGGTTTGGCGTAGCCACTTTGTCGAACGGAGATCGGAGGGAAGTGCAATAAAGTAGTCCTCAACCTTCGAGCGAGAGGCTTTTCGAAGGGTCGTCTTGTTTGACGTCCCGATCTTGAACTTGCTCATTTATAACCCAACGCCTTGAGCACGGTCTTAGCGGCTTGACCGATCTCATCCCCGCAGGCGGAAAGGTGTTGGAGCAATTGCCGACGGATTTCTTTGTAGCCACCGCTTCCGCGAAAAACCGCCTGTCGCATGCGTTCCTCATTCTCCAGCATTGGCGTTGACGATGTCCTCCATTCATAGTTTGCAAGCCCATCGGCGATGTTTCCAATAAACTTCGCGGCTTCTGTTTTCTTGAAGGATTTCACGGCGGCGGTTAGCATCTCTTCATCTGTAACTACGGCACTCTTCTCCCGAGTCTCCGCTACTTTATCTGTAGCCACTACATTCTTGTTCCGAAGCTCCTCACGGACACTTTCCCAAAGCCACTTCGCTAAACCAAGTTCTTCGCTTTGAACGAAGCAAAGGTCATTTACCGCAGATAGCAAGCCACGAATCCCCTGATCCGTGCTTATCAAAGAATAGTCTCCATAGAACGCTGGGTCGTCGCCTTCAAAAAGTTCTTGTCCAGCGACCTTACGCAGGTGTGCAGCCCACTTCGCTTGACTGCGCTTCACGCTCTCTTTCAGTGCGTTTCCGGTAAAAATGAGAACCGCAGCTTGCATGGAGCGGTTCCAGGGTAAAAGTGGGACATGCGCTGAGGGAGGGGCACCAAAAAGTCCACCGATTTTAGTGCCAGTTCCCTCCCACTGCTTGACAAAGGTGGCCATTAGAGAGCGGATCCACGCGGCTTGGCTAACCATGGGCCCTTTGTATTCACGTTGTGCCCGGTTTTCACCAAGCATGTTTACCCGTTCGTGCCACGGGCTGTCTGGGTGTGACCAGAGTGCCTCGACAAGTTCTTGGCAACGTGTTTCACGGTAAATCGAATGCCCGGCGAATTTATCCAACCACGACTGGTGACGGAGCAGTGGATAAAGGTCAAAGGCAAGAGAGCGATTGATCTTTTTGGGTGTGATGTTCACGGACCAAAACAGATATGCCTGCCAACCGTGGTCCAACCCAAAGAAGGCAACTACAGGTAGCTCGAAATCTTCCCCAGGATCGTAGTCGTCGAAGGCCCACAGTCGATGCTGACCGTCAATGACTTCGAGAGGGAAAACTTTCTCGGGCTTCCAACCTGAGCCCGTAAAACTTTCTGGGAGCTGAAGCGATACAGCTTGGTCATGATCCTTAACGTGTACTAAGTCGGTATCGGGGATTGTAACGCCGTTACGAATCGCATGAGGTGGGAGAATGTTCACGATAATTGCTGTCGGTAGCCAACCTGGCTTAAGAAGCTCCTTTGCCCCAGGCAACTTTCGTTTGGCCTCGCCCATTTCACACCAAGGGAAGCCATGTTGCACAAACTCCTGAATCATTCGAGATCGCTCCTCTTCGTGGCCACGTTGAACATTTGGATCCTGTACTCGCGATTTCCCTCCCTTTGTTGATCGCTGGTAGACACCCGTAAGTGCCTTCAAGTGTCCTGCCTTTATCGAGAAGAGATAGAAATGCTTGGCTGGTTTCGTCTGTTGTTCTTGAGGATCGAATTGAACGGCGTCCCATGACGGTAACCACTGCTGGACTTTCAGCGCATTTATTTCCATAGCTATTCCTAATTGCTGTGCGGGCTGGCTTTTTCAGCTCGTGGACGACGCAAGTCTGATTTCAGTAGCACAATACTTCTCGCAGCTTTAGTCCGCAGCTGCCAATGTGACCGGACTGTGTGGAAGTCCTCACAACGGTTCCGTCCCTTCATTCAGAATCGCCAGATATCCGTCATAGGCGAACACGCGGTTGCGTCGTTGCCCAGTCAGCTCCCGAACGATTCCGAGGTTCACCAACACGGCCATGCCTTTTGTTGCTGTCGGAAACGAGAGGTTCGTCCGCCGGCAGACTTCGTTGAGCGTCACGATCGGCCGTTCACTCAGCACCTGGAGCAGCCGCAAAGGGCTTGTGGCTGCGCGCCCAAGCGTGTGCACCCGTTCCCCATCCTCCTTGAAGAGCAGCACCAACCGCCGCGCCGTCTGAACCGCGTTGGCAGCCGTCTGCTCCACTCCTTCCAAAAAGAAGTCCAGCCAAGATTCCCAATCGCCCTCGGCGCGCACCCGATCAAGTAAACGGTAATACTCGGCGCGGTGCTGTTTGAAGTAGAGGCTCAAATATAGGAGCGGTTCGGAAAGCACGCCTCCGTGGTGCAGGATGAACGCAATCAAGAGGCGACCGATACGCCCGTTGCCGTCTAAAAACGGGTGGATGGTCTCGAATTGCACATGCGCAAAGGCGGCTTTCACTAGCGTGGGGTATGGCGTGTGTTCGTCGTGGAGGAAGCGTTCCAAGGCGGCCATGCAGTCTTCAATACGAGACGGTGGTGGCGGAACGAAGTGCGCGTTCCCCGGTCGCGTCCCGCCGATCCAGTTTTGCGTGCGCCGGAATTCACCGGGCGCGTTTTCACTGCCTCTGCCGCGCGAAAGCAATTCCGCGTGCATCTCGCGGATCAGACGATTGGAAAGCGGGAAGCCTCCTCTGAGGCGCGCCATGCCATGCTCAAGAGCGGCCACGTAATTGGAGACCTCCACCACATCATCAAAAGGCGCACCCGGCGCTTCTTCTAACTCGAACAAGAGCAGGTCAGCAAGCGAGGATTGCGTCCCTTCGATCTGGGAAGACAGCACCGCCTCGCGTCGTATGTATGCGTAAAGAAACAGGTTCGGGTCAGGCAACAACAA
>JANMSE010000326.1:0-2368 GCA_031389045.1 Deltaproteobacteria bacterium
CGCGGCGGCTGGCTCCCGCGATGATCGAAGCAGGAGAAGGCGTGATTATTACCACCGGCAACACGTCCGCATTTCGCGGTAAAGCCAACTTCGCGGGCTTTGCCCCAACGAAAGCCGCCTAAAGGATTCTGGCGGAAGCCATCGCACGTGAGCTGGGGCCCAAAGGGGTGCATGTGGCCTACGTCATGATTGATGCGGTGATCGATCTGGCGTGGACGCGCAACATGATGAAGCAACGACTCGGCAAAGAAGCGCCCGACGACTTTTTCATCACCCCCGCCGCCATTGCCGAAGAAGTCTGGCATGTCGCCCATCAAGACCGCAGCGCTTGGTCCTTTCATGTTGAAGTGCGACCGTTTGGTGAGACGTGGTGAGAAGCGGTCGCGTAGCAACCAGACTGGAGAGACACCCTAGCAGTGCGTTTCTCCGCACTTGCATGAAGGAGGAACTATGAGTGAGTTACGGATCTTCTCCTATCTCCCGAACCCGCGCATTTGGAAAGCGACGATTGCCGCGCGTCTCTGTGGTATTGATGTGGAAGTGCGAGGGATCTCGCTATCTGTTTCACTTCATCCAGGCTTCGGGACCTGGAGTGCCAAGAAGAAAGACTAACCATAGGAGAAGCGATGAGAATCTATTACGCACCGAATACGCGCGCTGTCCGCATCGTCTGGCTGTTTGGAGAGCTGGGCCTACCCTATGACCTTGAGCGGTTCAAACTGGGCGATGCCGCGATGCGCGCGCCGGAGTATCTCAAGGTCCATCCCATGGGGCGCGTGCCAGCCTTGCGGGATGGTGACGTGACCATCTTCGAATCTGGGGCCATCGTGCAATATGTGCTGGCGAAGTATGGGAACGGTCGGCTTGTGCCGGACGTCTCCTCGCCCGACTTCCCGCCCTACCTGCAATGGCTGCACTATGCCGAAGGCATGATCATGCCGCCGGTCAACACCATCATCGTCGAGACTCTTCTGCTGAAGCCAGAACGTCGCAACCAAACCAATGTCGATCGCGCGGTCAAGCTCCTCTCACAAATGCTGACTGCCGTTGACGACCACCTGAAGGAGCGTGAATTTCTCACCGGGGCTTTTAGCGGCGCGGACATTATGACCGGCCACGCCTGCATTGTCGCTACCCGTCTGGGCGCGGACGTGTCCAACAAGCCAAATGTTGCCGCCTATGTGGAGCGGCTGCAAGCACGACCAGCCCTACAACGTGCATGGGAGGCCTGAGGATAACGTGGAGTTATGTCTCGCGTATATACATCGCCCCGACGTGGCGCGAGATGCTACGCGGAGGCAACTCGGGGTGATCAGCCGCGGAGTAGAAGCGATAACACAACAATAAGGAGCAAGCCACAATGAGTCACGCACCAACACTGGCCTACGCGATGGTCCAAATCAAGGTGAAAAACCACGAAGAGTTCAGGCAGCGCTACGGAAAGTTCGTCCGCCCCATGCTTGAGAAGTTTGGGGCGCAATTGATCGCGGGCTCACCTACACCAAAAATCGTGGAAGGAAGCTGGGACGGAAACTGGGCCGCCGTCATCCGCTTTCCAAGCATGGCGGTCGCGGAAGCCTGGTACAATTCTCCAGAATATCAACCGATGAAGGACCTCCGGATCAACGAGCTGACGGAGGGTGGATCGTCGGTGATGTTCGTTGAGGAATTTAATCCGGACGCGCCCGGTCGCTGATTTGCCCCTGCGAATGTTCGGGTCTTGCTCGTACACCGTGATCGCATCATGCCGGTTCATTTTACCGTGCCTATTGTCCGGGTTTTCGCGAAGTTAGAAGCAAGAGTCGTACGAACCTGCACTCTGAGAATGCCGCTGGAGGGTGAATCTGTGTTCAAGCGTGTATTGATTGCCAATCGAGGGGAAATCGCTATCCGCGTCGCGCGCGCCGCGTCGGCGCTCGGCGTGGAGTCAGTCAGCGTCTACGCTCCGGCGGACGCGCTCTCGCTGCATACGCGCGTCACGACGGAATCGCGTGCGCTCGGAGAGACGCGTTCGCGTGGCTCGTCCCACGCAAAGGATACGCCGCCGGCGGCGTCGAGCGATCCCGTGCGCGCCTATCTCGATATCGACGCGTTGATCGAGGCGGCCAAGGCCAGTCGCTGCGACAGCGTGCATCCTGGCTACGGCTTCCTGTCCGAGCAGAGCGCCTTCGCGCAGCGATGCCTTGAAGAGGGCCTCGCTTTCATCGGGCCGCGTCCCGAAACGCTCAGGCTCTTTGGCGACAAGACCCAGGCGCGCGAGTTGGCCCACGCACTTGGCATTCCGATCATTCCAGGGAGCCCCCATGCGGTGGCGAGTGCCGAGGAGGCCCGCGCTATCGCCGAACAGATTGGCTATCCCGTCATGCTG
>JANMSE010000365.1:0-15972 GCA_031389045.1 Deltaproteobacteria bacterium
GAGTTTTCGGGCAGTTTTGCCCTGTTCTTATAAACTTGTCATTTCGCCCTGATAATGTGATATTAGCCGAGTTTTCGGGCAGTTTTGCCCTGTGCCAATTATCAGAAATTTCAAGCGCTCTAACGGGGACCTCATATGTCAATCACAACAGGAAGTCAACAACCAAAACTGCTTGATGAAGTCCGTCACGTGCTCCGTCTCCACCACTATTCCATTCATACCGAGCGGGCCTACGTGGACTGGATCATTCGCTTCGTTCGCTTCCATAGGATGAGATCGCGCGCGGACCTCTTGTCGCCGAACCGAAGGTCGAAGCGTTCCTGACGGATTTGGCGGTGCGCGCCAACGTCGCTGCTTCGACTCAGAGGTGGGCTGGGATGACCAACGGGAATCCCAGCGTGACATGCACCGCCTCCAGGCTGGAATTTGCTTCGCTCATTACCAGCCTACATCCGATAGGGAACATCTTTTCTGGAAATCACCTCCGATTGCGCGTTTCAGGGACACTCAGCCATAGTGGGATCTTCGCTATTGCGGGCAATGGGCGGGAAGTCGCACGGTGAGCGCTCAAGAGTCCAGGCTTTCCTGCTGATAAAAAGCCTGTGCCCACAATGGTGGTGAGTTTCTCGCGGGACTGGAACTGTCATGGGGGTGAGGAGGGTGGAGAGGCGGGGGGAGGGAGGAACCGCCTCTCCTGGGGGAGGAACGAGGACAGGGACAATTTACGCGGCTTTTGCTTTTGGTGCCCGTTCCGCGCGTCCGGCGGAAAGGGTATGGCGACGACCACTGACCCGTCGAAACGGGGAGAGTGGTCCTGGCACGCTTACCCGCTCATATTGCGCGAGCAATCTGCCTTTCCAATCGCGGAGCCCGCGTCGAAGATATGCAGGTTCAATATCTAGGGCATTACAGATGTTCTCAAACGAAAACGGCCATTGCGTATTGGATTCACCCACCCATTCTTCAGTTTCACGGAGCAGCCGCTGCTGCCGTCGTGTCAGCCCGCGCACGGACTTCTGAAATGTGGAGATGGCGTCTTCCATGACGGCCAACATCAGCCGTTTTTCCGGCTGCGCTGAGTGTTCGACCTTGATGCGATCAAAAAATTGCGAAGGGACCATCAGATCGGATTCAAGATTGCCGAACGTACGTTCTTCCATTGCCTCGTTGACCATTGTGACACCTCCAACTATTACCGAAATATCGTGAAGTTCTCCGAATGCCGAGCAGGAACCGTGCCACAATAGGATGCCGACAAAAATGTGAGGTTTCGGCAAGCCTCCTGTTTTTGTGAGACACGCGTGAGGCAAAAGAAGACAACGAAAATTTGGCGAAATGTCTTAAAATGAGACCCCCATTTTGTTTACCGATGTCATACTTTTTCCCTGCATGTCACCTGTGGTAGGGTGAGCGCCACCAAGAGGACACATACCGATGCAATACCAATGGCCGTGGCGAGTCCTCCAACTCGGAGTGCTTGTGTTTTCCCTGGGTTGTGTGACAGAAACCCAACGCATGCCCCATCGAAGCTACTACGATCCCTATCACGATGAGAGCGTCCTTGACGAATTGAAGCGTGAGTTTGGCTGGCGAAAAAATAAATACGGAGAGATCGAAGCGCCGTACACGCGGGCCGCGCGGAGCGTGAAGGAGACCGCGTCGGAGTGGTTCTCCGATGAAGAGCGGGGAAGAGGAACTCCAGAGCACTCGTTGCGCCAGCTCAAACAGGATCAGGAAGAAGCCATTCGCCGGTTACAGGAATTGCAAGAGCAAGACCGCATTGAACAATAAAGGAGACGTATGAAAGCACTGGTTGTCGGAGGCACGGGGCCGACCGGACCGTACATCGTGAACGGCTTACTCGAACGTGGCTATGAGGTCACGATATTTCATCGTGGCACCCACGAGGTGCCGGAAATTCCCCCCCAGGTAGAACATATTCATGGGGACCCCCATTTCCGCGAAACGATTGACCCCGCCTTAGCCGGACGGACATTCGATCTCGCGGTCGTGATGTATGGGCGGATTCGCCTGCTCGCCGAGGCGTTGGTGGGAAAAATTGGGCGCTTCGTCGGGGTGGGTGGAGTTGCCAGCTATCGGGGGTACATGCAACCGAACCGGCTCTTTCCCGCCGGGTTACTAGCTCCCACGCCAGAGAGTGCCCCAGTCGTCGCCAGCGAGGAGGAGCTACGGTTTTCCTATTTGATCGCGATGACCGAGCAAGTGGTGCTGGACCACCATCCCACTGCTGCTTTCTTCCGGTATCCCTACATTTATGGCGCGTACCAATTGGTGCCGCGAGAGTGGAGCATCATTCGTCGCATCCTCGACAAGCGGCCCCATATCATTCTTCCCGATGGTGGGTTGACACTATCCACGCATGGCTACGCGGCGAACATGGCGCATGCGGTGTTGTTGGCGGTCGATAAACCGCACGCATCAGCAGGGCAGATCTATAACTGCGGCGATGAGCAAACCCTCACGCTTCACCAGGTCGTGGAAGTCATTAGCAAGGAGATGAACCACCAATGGGAGATGGTGGGGATTCCCAATGCCGTGGCGATTCCTTCGCGCCCGTATGCGTTTCAAGAGAGTTCTCATCACCGACTGATGGACCTGTTCAAGATCAAGACCGAACTCGGCTATCGTGACCTTGTCTCTCCAGAGGAAGGCTTGAAAAGAACCGTCCAGTGGTTGCTCGCTAACCGACCACAGCCCGGCGACGAGGTTGAGCAGCGCCTCCTCGACCCGTTTGATTACACGGGTGAAGATCGTCTCATCGCGGCCTTCAAGGAGGGGATGCAACGGATGGCCGCGGTTCCGTTCAATATTGACACCACCCGGCCACATCCCTATGCCCATCCGAAGGAACCGGGCCAAGAGCGGGATCACCGGGCGCGGTGAGGAAGGGAGAACGGTGGCTATGAACATCGAAGAAATCTATGAGCAACACATTAAGCCGTTGCCGAGAGAAGAACGGCTACGCTTGATCGAGATGACCGCGCACGATTTGGCGAGGCGACCGAGTGAAGCTGAATTGGGGCAACGGTACGACTGGATGTCGGTGCGGGGCATTGCCCCGCGCTTACTAGATGAAAAAGATGCGCAGGAATGGGTTTCGCGGACGCGACGCGAAGCGGATGAGCAACGGGAAGAGCAGTGGAAACGAAATCCATGAACCTGGCTACGGTTTTGGCTGGCGTCCGCCGGTTGTTTTTGGATACCGCTCCCATCATTTATCACGTGGAAGGTGTTTCAGCCTATCAGCCGGTGATGGACGCGATATTTCAAGCGATTACCGAAGGGATGGTTGAGGCGGTCACTTCATCCGTAACTCTTGCGGAGTGTTTGGTGCACCCGTATCGATATGGCGACCAGCGACTCGTCGAGCGATTTCGTGACGTGATTACGGCGGGAACGCACACCTCATACGTCGGGGTCGACGATGTCGCTGAGAGGGCCGCCGAATTACGAGCACGCTACAATCTCTCCCTGACGGATGCCTTTCAAGTTGCCGCCGCCCTTGCCGCGAACTGCGAAGCTTTTCTCACCAACGATCTCGCTCTCAAGCGAGTGGTGGAGGTTCGGGTGCTCGTGCTAGACGAACTGCTAAAATCTTTCTCGCCCTCTCGGTGATACATAATGAAACCCATCCTCATCCTCAAAACCGGCGAACTCCCGCGCCGCGTCATCGCGAACCTTGGACCGTATGAGCGGGCCTTTCTGAACGTGGTTGGTGACGAGCGGTGCGTGGTGGTGGATGCGCGGACCGAGACACCATCTGACACGGAGTGGGCGGGCATTATCGTGACCGGCTCGCCCGCTTCAACATACGACGGCGACGCCTGGATTCAGCGCAGCGAGGAGTTTCTCAAACGCGCGGCGGAGCGTGAAGTGCCGCTGTACGGTGTCTGTTTCGGCCATCAACTCCTTGCTCAAACGTTCGGTGGTAAGGTCGAAAAATGTCCACGTGGATGGGAAGTGGGAACCGTGGCGGTCACCCAAACCGCGCATGGACAAACGAATCCCTTATTCTCTTCCGTCCCCGACACCTTCATCGCCCAGATGAGTCACGGAGACGTGGTGACCGAGTTACCTCCCGGTGCGATCCCGCTCGTGGAGAATGCACATTGGCCGTACCAAGCCTTTGCCCTGGGCGAGAAGATTTGGGCGACGCAGTTTCATCCCGAATTCACGCCCCAGATCATGTCTGACCTGATTCACGCGCTGACTTCGGCGTTGTCACCAGAAGTGTTTCACCGGCGACCTGAGAGCCAACCCGTGCGGGATTGGCTACTAGGGAGCATCCAAGAAGCACCAATCGCGCGGCGCTGTCTGGAGAACTTTGTCGCAATTGTCGACAGCGGAGCAGGTCACGACCTCAACGCGAGCCTTATTGGTCGAATTCGTCTGAGATAGCGCTAGGCGGGCAAATAAGAAAGTCGCACCTGTCCCGACTCAATCGCCTGCGTGGCGCGCGCCATCGCCTCGGCATCATCGACGGTCATCCATGTCCCAGTGTGGATAACGCCATACAATGGTTCTCCGGCATGCAGCATGGCGGGATACGTCGCGCGCGTGGTACTAAACGGTTTCACCTCCGGCATGAACGCGAAAACGCGCGGGTCGAGTATCTGACAGCCGGTGAACATGTACGGAGAGAGCGGTTCGTTGACTGTTGGTGGCTGACCAAGAAACCGGCGAATACGATTGCCGCTGTCGGTTTCCAGAATGCCATAGCGAGCAGCGTCCGGGTCTGGTCGTAACACGAGCGTGGCGGCGGCTTTGGTCTTGCGGTGCGCCGCGAGCACGGCCGTCAAATCAAGATCAATGATCGTGTCGCAATTGAGCACGACGAAGGTATCTCCAGCAAGGAACGATTGCGCATTCTTGATCCCGCCGCCAGATTCGAGAATTGGGTCTTCCGGCGAGTAGGTAAGGCGAAGTCCATACGCACTGCCATCCCCCAGCGTGGCGCGAATCTTCCCGCCCAGATGGTGGAGGTTAATGACGACCTCGTCGATGCCGTGGGCTTTGAGCAAGCGGAGTCCGTAGGCGATCAGTGGACGGCCAGCGACTGGCACCAGTGCCTTCGGCGTGGTATTGGTCAACGGGCGTAAACGGGTGCCAAAACCAGCCGCGAGAATCATTGCACGCACTTTGCCTCTCCTCTCTTTCTGTCTGGTGAAACCAGGAATTCTTACCACCCACTCTCCAAAGATGCGCAACGCCGAACCCCAAATCCTCAACCTCAAACCCCTTGTCCATCTCCGTGAGGTCACCAAAGTCTACGGGCATGGGGACACTGCCGTGCGGGCCGTCGATCGGGTCAATCTGCTCGCCTATCCTGGCGAGCTGGTGTTGATTCTTGGTCCGTCCGGGGCGGGGAAGACGACTCTGCTATCACTGATTGGTGGACTCCTGCATCCCACCAGTGGGTCGATTCACATCGCGGGAACGGAACTGACGACCCTCTCGTCAGCCGACTTGTCGCGATTTCGCCTGCGGCAGCTTGGATTCGTCTTCCAGTTCTTTCAACTGCTGAGCGCGCTCACCGCGCGAGAAAATGTTGAACTGATCCTTCGTCTTGGTGGGTACACGTTCGCGCAAGCCCGACACCGCGCGGAAGAGTTGCTCGTGCGGTTTGGTCTCGGCCATCGACTCCAGCACCTGCCACGGATGTTGTCAGGTGGGGAACAACAACGTATCGCCCTGGCGCGGGCCTTGGCGCTGCAGCCGCTGGTGGTAATCGCCGATGAACCGACCGGAAGTCTAGATTCGCACAGCGGGGAGCAGGTCATTCGCCTGTTACGGCAACTGGTCGACGAGGAACAGCGCACGGTTATCATCGCCAGCCATGACCTGCGTATTCAGCAGGTGGCCTCGCGGGTGTTTCGTTGTAAGGACGGGCAACTGGAAGAACTGCCAGCGCCGTCGCCCTCGGTGTAAAGGCAGGGGCGCTTACGAACAGCTCTCGGCCTGTTGGTAGCCGGATTCGGTCGCGATTTCCTCACTGACCAGTGTCCTCTGTCATTCTTCATTCTTCATTCTGTATTCCACCACCGCCGCGCCAGTCCCCCACACGGGACCATACGCGAGCACTGTGCCTGACGTTGTTGGCGTACCAAGCACCCCCATCAGCCACGCGAAGGCTTTGAACCCCATGTCAGCGACGGCGGCCCGTGCATACTCCGTGCTCAACGTCAGCACCTCGGCATTCTTTCCTTGGCTTATTAAGTCGAGGATACGGCGGTTCCAGGTATCGTCTTCGACACGAGCAAAGCGATCCGTGCGCGGATCAACTTCTTCGGTGAAAAACCGCCCGGACAATCCCGTACAGGCAACAACGACTGCACGCTTGCCACTCTCTTCAATGGCTTGGCGCATGGCGCGCCCAAGAGTCAGAGAATCTGCTTGCCCGGCGTAAATGTTACAAGAGACCACGGCCACTGGAATCGTACTGTCAGGATTCAAGAAACGAAGTGCCACCAGCGTCCCCGTATCGAGTGGAAAGCCGTGATAGTTGACCGTCTTCGTCGCCAATCCCAATGAAGACGCGATGGCCGCCGCCTGGGTCCCCAGGGCGGCATCGACTCGGAGGTCGAACGGAAGGTCGCCGTACTCGTACCAATTCTCATCCACATGAAGCCCTTTGGGATTCGGGTTCGTTTGGAAGGAGTGACCGAGCACGGAAATCCATTGCGTACTGTAGATAACAAGGACATCCGGGTTCGTGGCTTTGATCCGCTCCCCAGCCTGACGCAATCCACGCCGGAGCGTTTCCCAACTTTCGACAGAAAGCGTTGAGGTGAGGTGTGGTAATCCGGGGACAAGGAATGCGCGTTGAATCGTGCTGGTTGACATAAAGAAATTCCTGATTTGCTGCTCGTCCCGTCTTTTAGTCTTCAAACTCCCAGACTCCGAACTCCGAACTGAGTGACTCGCCCTAGACCGTCCCCCGCGTCAAATCCCACTCGACCACCGCATTGCCAGTGCCGATCACCGTCCAGTAGCCATGCACCTGAGCCGGCGTGCGCGGGAAGCCCATCGCCGACAGCATCCACGTGAGCCCGCCGGATTTGACTTCGGCGGCGGTCTTCTCCATGAACTCAGGCAGGACCGTCATAAGCTGCTCAGTCTTCCCTTTGCGCATTAGTTCCAGCACCCGCATATCCCACTGGTACTGGTTGTTATTGAAGATCACTTCCTTGTGCATGTCCTCGATCAGCTCAGGTTCGCGATCATAGTGCAGATGCGAAAGGGTATTGCTCGCGGCCAACACCGCGCGGCGACCGGTTTTGGCGATTGCTCGCGCGGTCGCCTGGCCGAGCTTGACCATCTGTTCCTGACCAATCTCCGTCGAATAGAAGTAGGGCGAATTGTTGGCCGAGATGCCCAGAATCGGAATATCCCAATCCGGGTTAAGCATGTGAAGCGAGACGATGGTGCCGTAGTCCACACGAAAATTGGGATTGGTCATCTTCTTGGCCACCAGCCCCGTCTGTCGCGCTTCTTCGTAACAGGCATCGGCCAGCTCGACATCGACGTTCATCTCGTAGTTGTAGCGGAAGATGTGGGGAAAGATCGGATCAACCGACAACCCTTTGAGATGCGGCACGCGAAGAAAATGGTGACCGACAATCGTCATCCAATGGGGACTATGGACGAGAATCACGTCCGGTTTGCAGGCTTTGATTTTTTCGCGACATTTTTCGTAGGCCCAGCGCAGCATCTCCCACCCGCCAGTCGAGCGGGGTTCATTGCGATCAGGGTTTTCACCGTAGACCAGATGGGGTGGATGGGGCGCGAGAAAACCAGCGAGTATCTGACCTTCCGCCATAGTGTTCCTCCTGTGCGAATGTGCGTGGCGATTCTCCTCCTCAGCGAGAAGGGTTGTCAAGATGAGCCTAGTCAGCGATGATACGGCGCTTATGAAAACGAATCGTGCTTGTGATCCGCGGAGATGGGGACGCACCCAACCCCCAGCACCGAGCACCTAACCCCCAATCTTCACAGAGGAGCATCCATGGCAGACACCCCCACCCCCTCACGCTGGCGTCACCTCGCTATCAGTCTCATCGTCAGCCTGGGCTTTTTGTATCTCGCGTTTCGCAATATCAAATTCGCTGAGTTAGGCGCGGCCTTTGGCAAACTCGACACCCGTTGGCTCTTGGTCGCCGTCTGTGTGAGTCTCCTCATCATGGTGTTTCGCGCCTGGCGCTGGCAATTGGAGTTGCGCCCACTGGAACACGTGCCGTTTGGTCGCTTGTGGATGATCGTCGCCATCGCCTACATGGCCATTAACCTGTTGCCGGTTCGACTCGGAGAAGTCGTGCGTCCCTGGCTCCTCTCACGGCGATCCACCGTGCCGTTCTCAACGGTGGTCGGCAACATCGTCTTTGAGAAAACCTTGGACTCGGTGTGCATCGTTTTTTATATCCTCCTTGGGCTCCTGACCGTTGAAAATCTCCCACTGTGGGTGCGTCGCGGAGCACTGTTCCCGGCTGCAGCGGCCACGATCCTCGTGACACTGGTTCTGCTCTTCTGGTGGCGGGGCGAGACGTTCGTTGACCGGTGGGTATTACATCTTCTTCCTGAACGGTTCCGGGCGAACGTCAAGAAAGTCCTCGCCTCCATCGCGGACGGCATGCGGGTCATTCCGAATCCTTGGTTACTGCTCTCAGTATTCCTCGTCTCGCTGGCCCAGTGGTTTCTGCCGATCCTGTCCACCTACATTATGATTCTCGCGTTCGATTTTCAGGTGCCGTTTGGGGCCGCGCTCATCACCTTTATCTTCATCGGTTTTGGCACCGCGCTCCCAGGTTTGCCGGGCATGATTGGCCCTTACCAATATGCCTGCCAATTGGGACTTGGGATGTTTGGCGTGAGCGAGGTGGATGCCCTTGCTTACGGGCTGGTGCTCAATGCCGTGCAGTTTCTCACGCTGATCGCGCAAGGGCTGATCGCGCTGCCCGCGGCTGGGGTGAGTTTCGCGGAGATTCGGCGTGCACGGGAAGAGGTGCCGGAGCCTGGGTCGGCGGTGGATTAAACTTCCTTCACCTACGAGGTGGCCTCAACCTGCGGCCACCGGAATCGTAAAGAAGAAGGTGCTCCCTTTCCCCTCCGTGCTGTCTACCCACACGCGGCCATGATGGCCGTCGATAATCTCCTTTACCAGCGCGAGCCCCAAGCCGGTTCCGCCAATGGTCCGGGTGACCGCATTATCCACCCGAAAAAACCGGGTAAAGAGCTTGGACAGCGCTTCCGGCGGGATGCCAATGCCCCGGTCCGTGATCCACACCACCACCTCTTCATCTTCGCGATGCGCGCCCATGCTCACTAGGCCCCCATCGGGCGTGTATTTGATGGCATTCGACAACAGATTGCGCAACACTTGACGGACGCGGTCCGCGTCCGCATGGACAAAAGGGAGTGGGGCTTGAATGGTAAGCTGCAACGGATGCCGTTCTTGCCCCGCGGAAAACACCGCGATGGCTTCATCCAACAGGGGGGCGAGATCAACGGACTCGAAAGCGTACGGTTGCCGCCCTTCGGCCATGCGTTGCAGATCAAGAAAGTTATCAATGAGGGTCGTCAGACGAACGGACTCCTGATGCATGACCGACAGCATGGCCCGTTGTTTTTCTGGCGCGAAGTCGCGCGTCAATAATAATTCCGTGAATCCACGCATGCTCGTGAGCGGCGTGCGCAATTCATGGCTCACGGTCGAGACCAACTCATCTTTCAAGTGATCAACTTCCTTGCGGTGGGTGATGTCACGGTACGTGCCGTGCAGCGCGACCGGAGTGCCGTTGTGATCGCGAATATACCGGCTCTGTCCCTCAAACGGGACCGTCCTCCCTGTTTTATGCACCGCCTCGAATTCATAACTGACAGGTTCATCTCCGTCTCCCCTGGAGCGACTGAGCTGCTCTTCGATCCGCGCGATGGACTCTGGGGTTGAGAAGTCGCGCCAGTTTTTTCCCAGTACCTCTTCCGGGGCGTATCCCAGATAGTGCTGGACGCTCCGACTCACATCGGTCAACACGCCCTTTAGCGTCATCGTGGCCAGCAAGTCCGAGGCATTGTCAAACAAGTCTCGGCACCGCTCCTCGCTTTCTTGTAACGTGCGAGTGCGCTCGACTATCCGTTGCTCAAGCGTCGCGTTGAGGGTCCGCAGTGCCTCTTCGGCTTCTACGCGCGCGCTCACGTCGCTCAGAATCGTGCGAAACTGTCCGGGCGTCCCGTGCGCTTCCCCGACCGCGACACTTTCAAGTATGAGGGTCATCGGTGGTCCATTTGATCGCAGGACCGCCACTTTACACGTGCAGCGCGCGCGCTCGGTGCGGAGGCGATGCAGATGCCGCCGGAAGGTGTCCCGTGCGTCCGCACTGATGAACCGCGACAACAACGTGCCCACCACGTGCGCGCGCTCGGTCCCCAACAGGGTCGCGGCGGTCAGGTTCGCTTCTCGGATGACTCCCTCGGAAGAGAGGGTCACGTACCCCACGGGCGCGAAGTCATAGAGGTCACTATAGCGGTCGCGGGTTGCCGTCAGGTCTTGTTGGGCGCGTTGGAGTTCCTCGTTTTGCATCCGGAGTTCGATCTGGCTGACTTGCGGCGCGTACACTAACTTTTGCACATCCTCGGGTGACATGCGCTGGATCTCGCTGCGGGTGGTCCGCAACTCTTCCTCAGCCCGCTGTCGCAGAGCACGAGCCCGCTCCACCGCCGTGAGTGCAGGTGTGGCAGATTTTTTCATTGAGTGTCTTCTCTCGTATGAGCGCGCGTTTCGCCGGGCATATTTCGTTACTTCATCGTCGCCCGCTTCTGTTTGGTGACATCCATGAAGGTAATCACGAGTCCATCAATCACGTTGTCGCTCGTCCGATAGGGCAACATCCGCATCACATACCATACGCCGTCCTGGGTCGCGACCTCCAGTTCCTTGAACACCAATGTCCGCAGCACCTCACGGGCATCGGCTTCGAGCTGACTGTACAGCAACGTGGACACGATGTCGCCAATGGGTCGCCCCACGTCACCGGGGATCAGCTTGAACACCTGCGTGGTCTGCGGCGTGAAGCGCTTGATGCCCAACGCATTATCGAGGAACAGTGTCGCGATCGCCGTGCTGTTCAGGATATTGAGCATGTCGTCGTTGATGGACGAGAGCAGCTCGACCTTGCTTTGCAGTTCGCTGTTCACCGTGTGCAGTTCTTCATTGAGCGATTGCATCTCCTCTTTCGTGGTCTCCAATTCCTCGTTGGCGCTTTGCAACTCTTCATTGGTCGATTGCAACTCCTCGTTGGTCGATGTGAGTTCTTCGTTGATGGTATTGGCTTTCTCCATGGTGCTTTGCAAGGTTGTGCGCAGCGTGTGCAGTTCATGTTCCAGTGCCGCGACGCGCTCGTGTTCGACCGCCTCAAGCTGGCCCGGTTTGACTCGGCGGCGGCGGGCGCGTGAGGGCTGGGGTTCGAGGAAGCTCACCAACACTAAGCCCCGCAACGCTTCGGGGTCGGCAATTTTACGCACCACGATATCGACGGTGGTGGTGCCGCTATTCGTCCGCACCGACATCCCTTTCCGGAGAACGGGATGATCCAGCGTGGTGGCTTCGCGCACCGCGGCCAGAAGATTCACGCGCAGCCCTTCGTCGGCCATGGCGAACAGATTGTGCGTCGGCGGGCCAGGCGCGAGTTGGAGCACATGGCCGGTGAGCCCATGAATATACACGAGTTCCCCACGGGTGTTCACAATCACGCTGGGCGGGGCAAACTGCCGCACGAGCACCTGCTCCACGAGCGACGCGAGTGTGGCCTCCGACGAGCGGGGCAAGGCATCGTCCGTGACCGTAGGGTCTTCGCGTCGCCCGAAGCGCACGGGGAAATCCATCCCCGGCATCAGAGCCGGACTGGACTCCTTGCGCTGAAAGACCCTCCAGCGCTGCTCCCGCGTCGTGAACAGATCCGTGTATTCGCTAGTGGTCTCGGCGGAGCCGAGAAACAAGAAGCCCCCAGGATTCAAGGCGTAGTGGAACACTGGCATGAGCTGGCGTTGCCTCTCCGGGTTCAGGTAAATTAACAAATTACGGCAAGACAGCAGGTCCAGCTTGGTAAAAGGCGGATCCGAGAGGATGTTTTGCTCGGCAAAAATGATGAGTTCGCGAATCTCTTTCTTAATCCGATACCCGTCGTCCTCGGTGACGAAAAATCGATCGAGCCGTTCGGGACTGACGTCCACGGCAATGCCCCCTGGATAGCGTCCGTTGCGCGCCTTCTCAACCGATTGTGGGTTCAAGTCGGTCGCGAAAATTTGGATGGGCCAGCTCTTCTGGAGGTGGTCGCGCCCTTCCCGGAGCAGGATGGCGAGCGAATAGGCTTCCTCGCCCGTGGAACAGGCCGGCACCCAGACCCGCACGGGAAGATCGTCCGGTCGGGTTGCCAGCATCTCCGGGATCGCGGTCTGCGCGAGAAACGCAAAGGCCTCGGGGTCACGAAAAAAGTTCGTCACGCCGATCAGCAATTCCTGGAACAGCAAGTCCAATTCGTAGGGATGTTCGCGCAGAAAGCGCACGTACTGGTCGGCGGATTGAATCTGGTGGACGTTCATGCGCCGTTCAATGCGCCGCTGCAAGGTGCTGATTTTGTACGCGGAGAAATCCTGTCTGGTGCGATTGCGCAGCAACACCTGGACTTGCCGCAGGAGGTCCGCGGTCAGCGGCATGACGGGCGTGAGCGTCATCGGGGCTGGTGGGTGCGGCCCTTGCACGAAAGTGAGCAAACGACGGGGCATGGAGCCGGGAGGCAGAATGTAATCCACCACGCCGGTAGCGACCGCGCTCGTCGGCATCCCCGCGAACTTGGCCGACTGCTCCTCCTGCACCATCACCATGCCACCCACCCCTTTGAGCGCTTGCACGCCGAGCGTACCATCGGTCCCGGTCCCGGACAGCACGATCCCGATCGCGTTGTCCTTCTGGTCCGCGGCAAGTGAGCGGAAGAAGTAGTCGATGGGAAACTGCACGCTGCCGTGAGTCACTTCAGCGGGCATCGGCTGGAGCACGGCATTGAACAGGGCCAGGTGGAGACCGGGTTGCGGAAGGTAGATCGTGTTGGGCGCGACGGGCACACCAGCGGTGACTTCGCGTACCACCATCGTGGTATGGTTCCTGAGTAACTCAGGGAGCATACTCGCGCGGGCGGAGGCCTGATGAGTCACGACCACGAAGGCCATCCCATTATCGGCGGGCATGTCGTTAAAAAACGCTTCCAACGCTTCCAACCCACCAGCCGAGGCGCCAATCCCCACGATGGGGAATCCCGCGCCGGGCGTGAGGGGTTCGGACGTGGGCGTGGCCTCTTCCTCGGTCAGAGCGGAATCCGGTAGCGGTCTTTCGTCGTTCGTTTCAGCCATGCGAGACTCCTGCGGCGGTAATGGGTGGTTTTATAGGTCATCGGTATGGGGTTGTACACAAGATTGGACCAGGCTCCGCTCACACCCATCCCACCCTGCGTCGCCCCTCGATTCCCTTTCCCGTCAGCGCACGCCGGACCGCGGACCACGCAGCCGAGAATCCGCGGTTCAGCACGAGCGCATCACTGGCAAGGAAGCGCGCCCAGGCGCCCGCTTGATTTGGCAAGGTTGAGGCTCCAGCATACAGGCCGGTCACTCCATTGAGCGCGGTTCTCAATCCCTCTAACAATTCCGGTGTGGACGAAGACGAGAGCACCCACACGGTGCCTTGGGCTTGGAAATGGCGAAGTACGCCAGGAGCCGCAAGCGTCCGTTCCTCGCCAGTGATTCGTAGTCGATCGCGACAGAGCAGGCGTCCATCCGGTCGTCGCACCGTGGTCTCGCTCATAAGCGATCCGAACTTCTGGTCCTGCCCCGCGGGATCATGGACGAGAAACGCCTCTCCCACGAGCACCGCCGCGCTGGGGTCGAGGACAATGTCGAGAATGGTACGGCAGTTTGCGTGTGGGAAAAGAATCAGCGGTCCAGGAAGATATTCGACCAACGCGCCTGCCGCCGCGGAGATCGTCACCACTTGCGAGGCATGTCGGTGCGCGGCCATTGAGTGCACCACGGTCGCGCTCTGGGTGGTGCAGTGGACCCGTGCACCGACATCAGCGGTCACGGACATCGCCAGTCGTTCATCTTGATAAAGTCCGCCCGACACGGATTGCAGAATCAGCGAGGGCATCCCTGGCAGTGTCTCGTCCAGATAAAACGGCTGGGTGAGAAAAAAAGGATAGGTCACGAACTGCCGGGCCAGAAAGGTCCCGCCAGCAGGATCACACGCGAAATGGAGGGCCAGTTGCAAAGAGGGAGGGTGGGGAAACGGGCTCACCGGAGATGGTCTAGAAAGCATCTCAACACTGTAGCCCGGATGAAACAGCGTGGAATCGGGGGAGTTCTCTAGATATCCGAGACTCCGAACTGCTTTACAATCTGGGGGGTTTCTGTTACGGGAGACACGTCTTTCGCGAGAGAATTCCCCTCATGATGATGCCCAAATCGTTGTTGGCAAGCGCAGCCTTCGTTATCTCCCTGTTTTTGTTCGGCTTCGTGTCCGCCGCCGATGACGAAGGGCGGACGACAACACCTCCTCCCTCGGAGACCCCTTCTCCTTCCTCCTCTGAAACGGCATCACCGACGGACGATACCAAAAAAATTGGGGCTGTCCTCGTGGGCGGAAATGATCGGGTCGAAGAGGAAGCCATCCGTGTGTACATCAAGAGCCTGGTCGGGGAACCGCTCGATCAGCAAAAAGTCGATACCGATATCCGTGCGATCTACAACATGGGGTTCTTTAAGGACGTTGAGGCGCGCGTGACTGAACAAAACGGGAAGACAACCCTGACGTATCAGGTGACTGAACGTCCGCTGTTGCGCGAGGTCCGTATTGAGGGGAATAAAGCGCTGGCGAAGGATGAGGTGGAAACCAAGCTCAAGATTCATCCGCGGACGATCTTGAACCCGGTCAAAATTCGCCGCGGCATCGACGAGGTCAAAAAAGAGTATGAGAAAAAGGGACACCTCGACGCGGACATCACCTACCGCACGGAAACGACAACCGCTGGAGAGGCCTCGCTGACCTTTACGATTGATGAAAAAGAAAAGGTCGGTATCAAAGAGCTACTCTTTGAAGGAAATGTCGCGTTTACGGCTGATGAACTCCGTGGCGTCATCGCGACGAAACAGAAAAACTTCTTGTCTCGCTTCCTCAGCACCGGCGTCCTCAATCGCGATGCCCTCAAGACCGATACGGAGCGGCTCACCGCTTATTATTACGACAACGGATACATCAACGTCCGTATCGATGAACCGAAGGTCGAACGGAAAGAAGATGGGTTATATGTGACCCTCCGCATCGACGAGGGCGAACAGTTCACCATTGGCGAAGTGGGGTTTACTGGTGACGTGCCGGGTGGTGAAGCAGAGGCGAAACTGCGCATCACGCTGGAAGAGGGGAAGACGTTCAAGGCGAGCATCTTGCGCGATGATGTCTTTCGTCTCACGGGGTACTTTAGTGACCAAGGGTACGCGTTCGTGAACGTGGAACCTGAGACCGCCGTCAATCCAGAAAAGAAGGTCGTAAACATTCACTATCGAGTCGATAAAGGACCCGAGGTCTACGTTGACCGAGTCGAAATCGCGGGGAATACGAAAACCCGCGATAAAGTGATCCGTCGTGAGTTACGGGTCGAAGAACAAGGGCTGTTTTCCGCGTCCGCCCTGCAGCTCAGCAAAGAGCGGGTGCAACGGCTCGGCTTCTTTGAGGATGTCAACTTGGCCACACAGCGGGGCGTGAAAAATGACCTGCTCAACGTCCTTGTCGATGTCAAAGAGTCGCAAACCGGAGCCTTTAGTGTCGGCGCGGGCTTCAATTCCTCCACGAGTATCGTCGCCACCGCCCGAGTCCAAGAGAATAACCTCATGGGCCGTGGACAATCGCTGGTCATCGGG
>JANMSE010000402.1:0-10361 GCA_031389045.1 Deltaproteobacteria bacterium
GACCCACCTCCAATTAGAACCGCGAGATGACCAGCGGTTAAGCGTTTTGTTAGACGAGCAACAGGGGGGTGAGCTGACCGACCCGCAACGGGCGGAACTCTGGACACTGATGCAACGGTATCAGATCGGACTTTTGCGGAAAGCCCAAGCCCTTCAGGAAGCAGTTCGGCGCAGGTTGCGAAAGCCCTTATCGGCGTGAGCCACGGCTACATCTCAGAGGCCGTACGTGCGCGTCTCCGTGAACAGGCACGAGAGCGCTGTGGGTACTGTCTCAGTGTCCAGCTGTCCAGCAATACGTGCTTGGGCCGCTGAAAATCGATCACCTCATCCCGCGGGCACGCGGCGGGACGGAGACGGAAGAGAACCTCTGGCTCGTGTGTCGGATGTGCAATGGGGTTCAAAGGAACGCAAACCCACGCACGAGACCCACTCACAGGGCGACGGGTACAGGTGTTCAATTGATAATGAAGTCGTAATATTAAAGAATAAGGTGAGGACTATGACAACGAAACGGCGCACCAGTCTTTTGGTGGACGAGGCGTTACTCCAAAAAGCTCGAAAGCTGTTGCGGGTCACCACGTACAGTGAGACGATTACTCGTGCACTGGAGGAAGTCGTCATTAATAAAGAAGCTGAGGGTGCCCTCAGAGACCTGTTGCGCAAAGGGCGCGGACGGTTTGTTGATGTCTACCAAGAGCCATAATGAAGTGTATCCTTGACACCAACGTTTACCTGTTCGCTTGGCATTTGCCTGCCCTGATCTGTTATGGAGGGTAATGATGACACTCACGATCAATTTGACTCCAGCCGAAGAAGTACGATTGCGTGCCGCGGCGTGGCAGGAGGGCATAGCCCCCGCGGATCTGGTGCGGAAGCTGGTGACAAAACATCTGCCACCGACGCACGACGAAAATGCCGCTTCCATTGCCCTGTTGCAGTCCTGGCTAGAAGAAGACGCGACGGACGACCCAGACGAGGTACGACAGGCCCAGGCAGAGTTGGAGGCATTTAAGCAGGCAATCAACGCCGAACGAGAGCGGGCTGGCGCACGGCGGATCTATCCATGAGTCGCGTGATCATTCTCGACACGGGGCCCTTAGGACTGCTGACGAATCCAAAGAAAACCCCAGAGCCCAGAGCGATAACGCGCTAGGCTCTAGACATTATGGCGGCGGGACATCGCCTTATTGTGCCGGCGATTGCCGACTACGAGGTGCGGCGCGAGTTGGAACGGGTGGGACACCGAAAAGGGCTCGCACAGCTCGATGCCTTCAACGCGGCGCGGGCGGATCGCTACCTGGCTCTCACTGACAACGCGCTACGGCTCGCGGCGAAGCTCTGGGGGCAGGCCCGCAATGCCGGAATACCGACAGCCGATCCGAAAGAGTTGGATTGTGATGTGTTGATAGCGGCCCAGGCACTCACCATGGGTATTCCCTCCTCGGATCTGGTGATTGCTACAACCAACGTCGGACATCTTTCGCGGTTTGTCACAGCAGACCTTTGGGCAAATATTACTCCCTAACTCCTTAACAGAAGCATGGTGCGGCGCGTACCACGCGCGGCAATACCTTGGCTTTTGGTCAGCGCTTTCGCGGTCTTTCCCCCTCCCTTTGGGCTTATCTTTCCCCACCGCTTGTCTACTTACGAGCAGCCTGCATTAGGAGTCAGGTTTTGCATTGATCCACCCCGAAAACATCCGACGGCGAGGCACGAGGCAAAATGCTCAATTGCACGACCCGCCCCCTTTTCTCTGTCCGAAGCTGACCACTGAACGCTGATAGTTGATAGCTGATAGCTGATAGCTGAAAGCTTTTTCCCAAACCCTTGACAGAAGGACTGTATTTCTAGTAAAGCTCATCCCGCCTTATCGATCCGAACGGTAGAGGAGAGGGCTGAGTGAAGGGAACGTAACCGCGAAAGGCGTAAAAAAAGAAAGGGAGGAAGCTGTGCACCCTGCTAACTGGATCACCTGGGCATGGCCACTGACATTTACTCTGGGACTGATGGCAGCCGCCTGCGCCACGCGCAAGAGTGTGCTCTCTGGTAATAACAGACTGTTACCCCCCCCCCCCCGAAAATCTCTCACAGATAGATAGTATCGTCTCTCAAGCATTTGTTGTCACCAAGACCAAACTGCAAGTTATCCACGCTAAAGTTCCCCTCCATTTCGAGCCCAACCAAGGGCAAACCGCGGCGCAGGTCAATTTCCTCTCCCGTGGTAGCGGCTACATCATCTTGACGTCCACGCCAGGCTCGCAGGAGCTTCTCACCTGGAGGGCCGCATGAGCGCTTCATTCTTACACCGCTGCTGGCAAGGAAGGCTGTATCAGTTTGCTACGCGAGCAGGTCTGAAAAGCGTCCTGACGATCTTCCTCCTCCTGTGTCTCAGTCACTTCTATTGACCTGGGTGGCAATAAAGGGACTGAGGAAGAGGAGTAACCCGCGCTCAAGGGCGCCGCAGAAGTAAGGAAAGGAGACCTATATATGACACAGAGATGCCGCAAATGGATTTTTCAGTCTGTTTGCTTTTGTGCAAGCGCGGTCTTAGGGGTGGGTGCAGTCGCCGCTCAATCGGTCACCTGGACCCAGAAGTTTCCCACCACGACTCCTTCACCCCCGCGATTCTCTCATGCAATGGCCTACGATGCGGCGCGCGATCAAGTAGTCCTGTTCGGTGGAAATAAAGATCCTGCAAACCAGTTCTTTGACGAGACCTGGGTGTGGGACGGACTGACCTGGACCCAGAAGTTTCCCGCCACCAGTCCTTCGGAACGTCAAAACCATGTGATGGCATACGATGCCGCGCGCGGACAGGTCGTGCTCTTTGGCGGATATGACACACAGTCCCTGGGTGACACGTGGGTATGGGATGGCTCCAATTGGACCCGCAAAACTCCCGCGACTAGTCCTACCTCTCGGCATTACCATGCGATGGCATACGACGCGGTGCGTGGTGAAGTTGTCTTGTTCGGGGGGGCTAGCACACAGTCTGGAATCTTCGGCGACACCTGGGTATGGGACGGCACCAACTGGACTCAGAGAACTCCCGCGACCAGTCCCTCGACGCGATACGGGCATGCCATGGCGTACGATGCCACGCGAGGCGAGGTCGTTTTGTTCGGCGGCAACTCCTCCGGCCTCAACCAGGGTGACACGTGGGTGTGGGACGGTGCCAACTGGACTCAGAAGAGCGCTGGTCCACCAGCACGATATTGGCACGCGATGGCGGGAGACCTTGGTGTGGTCTTATTCGGTGGGCAAAGCAGTAGCGGCGCTGTCTTTGGTGACACGTGGGTGTGGGACGGCGCAACCTGGGACCAGCAATCCCCCACAACGAATCCCCCGGCGCGAATCTTTCACGCGATGGCGTACGATGCCGCGCGCAACCAAGTGCTCATGTTTGGGGGCGATACGTTTAATCAAGGCACCGTCCTTACCGACACCTGGACGTTCCCCGAGAATCAACCTCCCGATTGCAGCGCGGCAGAAGCCAATCCTTCTGAGCTGTGGCCACCGAATCACAAGGGTGTCCCTATCAGTATTGTCGGGGTCACCGATCTGGATGGCGATGAAGTCTGCATTGCCGTCGACAGTATTCGCCAAGATGAACCAGTCCTCGAAGCCGGGACCGGCAGCGGTAAGACCTGTCCCGATGGGGCTGGCGTTGATACCGCCACGGCGAAAGTGCGCGCGGAACGGGCAGGCAATCGCAAGGTGCCGGGAGACGGTCGCGTTTATCACATTGCCTTCACGGCGGATGATGGCATGGGCGGCACCTGCAGGGGTGAAGTCACGGTTTGTGTTCCTCACGATCAGCGCCCAGGACATGTCTGCGTCGATCAAGGCGCGCTCTTCGATTCGACGGTGTGTCCGTAGGCTGAGATAGTAGAGCATGGGGGGAAAAGCCCGTGGGAGGGCTTTTCCCCTTCCATGTTTCGTCAAGGGAACCGACATTTGCACGTTTTGGATATTCTGGCTGAATTCGTAAGAACGAATCGAACCGCTGAATGCGATGGCTCGTTAAAGGGGGAGAACGCTATATGAGTAGGTACAGTACCTTTAGAATGCGAATTGCCGCTGGGTTTTTTCTCACTCTTCTTCATGCATCGGTGGCTCCTGCCAGTGTCTTTTATGACTTCGATATCATCGCAGTTACTGGGCAGGCAGGTCTAACCAGCATAGATAGTAACGTGTCGATCAACGACAGTGGGAAGGTAGCGTTTGTCGGCCGACTTGCAGGAGGTGAGGGAGTTTTTGTAGGCGATGGATCGGCCGATCCTCAAAACATCACACCGAGTCGCGTGACGTCAAGAATTTCTTTTGCTCCTGCGGTCCAAATCAACAACATGAACCAAGTGGTTGCGCGCCAATTGGTTTCCGGCTCTGGGACGACCCCCCCGCGAACATTTTTGCGCAGATGGGACGCGAATGCCATTGAGTCCTTCACGGATATTGCCATAGGCGGCGGCACAAGCGACCCGTTCAGTGCCATTTTTAGCTTCCCAAGTATCAACAACAACGATCAAGTCGTTTTCAGTGCACAGCTCGGAGGCTCATTTCTCGCCACACCGAGCGGCTCGATCATTAATCCCTACAACCTCCTGTCAATGCAGCTACCTCTACGTCCTGTTATCGCCGATGATGGTCGTATTGCCGTTCGTCCGGGGAATTCTTCGACATCACCAATCCAGTTATGGAGCAATGATTTGTTGCAGCTTAAGGTTATCGCTAGTGGTAGCATGGGATTTACTCAGATGGGGCGGAGCCCAGGGATCAGTGATGATGGAACAATAGTCGTGTTTGCCGGCAATCGTGGCAGTGGAGACGGTGTCTTTGCTTCTCTTGAACAGGGTGGAACCAGAACCCTTGTTAGGATTGCAGGTGAAAATGCTGGAGCCAGTGGCCCTAGGGCAGAGCTTGGGTCCGATGATTTGGACAACCCGCTATTTTTGAATTCAATCGATATCGATAGCCGGGTGTCTGTTGTACATCTACCTGCGGGTGTAGCAGGAATTGAAGATGACTCTTTTGTCGTATCTTTTGTTGCTACCCCTAACGCTCCCAGTGCAACAGAATTCTTCCTCTCAGGGCTTAAATTTTCTAACCAAAAGGGAATTTGGACTGTTCGCTTTGATGTCACAAGAGACCAAGATCCTCCCCACGATCTTCTGTTTATTCCAGCGCATCCTCCAATTCCAGTCGTCCAGGTCGGCGATACCATTCCAGTCGTCCAGATCGACGATACCATTAAAACATTTCAGATCGATAATCTCGCTTTGTATGACCCTTTGGCTGGTGCGCAGACTGACGCCTTGGGAAACCCTCGCTCACAGCAACCGGGGGATCACCGAGTTGCGTTCTGGGCTTCAAGTGGTTCCACTCAGCTGATTTTGCGAGCCGAGCACCTTGATGCTTGTCTGCTTCCTATACGACGGTTGGCCCAAGCAGGGGCTAAATGGGCGGACAAATCGTATGACCATTCATACCGAACAACAACCAGTTATTCTACAAAAAACACAACATCAGTTTCCGCAACCGGCAAGATGGAACTTAGCGCTGGTATTCAGGGGAGCTTTCCTATTCAGTTGTCTCCAGCTGAAAATAACCTCACAGGTTTGGCGGCAGCCATTAAAAGATACTCGGGGTTCAACGCGGAGCTGAGAGCGGACCCGCAGGAAACGGGCCCACCGCGTTGGTATTTAGATGTCTATAACTTTGCTTGTCAAAACATGTCCTGTTATCCAAGAGAGTCCCATAAATTAGAATTATGTGACGACTCGTGTTTACCCACTCCAATTAACCTGTTGGCTCCCAAGAAGATCAGGCAGGTTGGTTGTGCGCTAACATCGCTCACGATGGCGTTGAAGCACGTCGGTGTGACGAGCATCAATATGGAGGGCTCGACCCCACTAGATCCTTTTGTCCTGAACGAATTTATGTCTAACACGGTGAATTTGTCGGCGCTTGGTGGGGCGTTTGACGACGAGGGCGATGTAGACTTCGACGATACTGCGCGCAAAATCGGTCAAAATATAAGCAACAACAAGTTTCGATTCGATCAGCGTTCTTTAAGTTCGGTTACTAAGTTGTCTGGTGCGAATAACGCCCTTGATAAAGCATTATGCGTCGATAAGCTACCAATGCTTGTCGGTGTTAAACTGAATCCAGATGGCGTGCCGGGACACTACGTCTTGGTAACCGGAAAACGAGGAAGCAATACCGACGGAAATCAATATCTCATTGCCGATCCAGGCCATCGGGACAGAACCACCCTCAAAAACTATTCCAACAAATTTCTCACTGTTGGTGTTACGAAAGACCCACCGAATATGAGTGGGTTGAACATTCGCATCGGTGATAATGGAGACTTACTAATAGTCGACGAGAGTGGAAGAAAGACTGGTTTCGATGTTACCACGAACATGATCGTCGAAGAGATTCCTGATTCATCTTACGCTCGGCTCACTTTGGTAGACGATGAGACTGACGAACCTGCTACTGAAGTGCGGCATATTGTCCAGATTCGCGAGCCCAAGGATAACAAGTACACTATTATCGTGAACGGCGCGCAGATGGGTGCGTATGCCTTGTCAGTGAAAGCATACTCGACCGATGGGACCATACAGCCGGAGGCAAGAGTTGAAGGTGTCACTGTACCTGGAGGATCTGAAACATTCAGTTTGCAGTATTCCACTGCACCCGACGCTGAACCTATAATCGTTTCGGGTAACTCACCTCCGGTTGCCAATGCCGGGTCAGATCAAACGGTACCCTGCAGCGGTCCAACAGGGACACAAGTAACGCTCAACGGTACTGGCTCCAGCGACCCAGATGGTGATGCCCTTACACATATCTGGTCTGGTCCCTTTGGTACAGCCAGTGGATCGACTCCAATCGTTACTCTACCCCTGGGAACTCATACCATCACGCTAACAGTAAACGATAGTAAGGGTGGGACGGCGACAGACCAAGTCGTTGTCACCGTAAAAGATACGACAGCTCCAGTTCCTGACCTTGCTTCACTACCAAACGTAACTGGCGAGTGTTCGGCTCAGATCACCTCACCACCGACAGCAACCGACAACTGCGCCGGGGTCATTACTGGTACAACCTCGGATCCGCTCAGCTACTCACAACAGGGCACTTTCACCGTCACCTGGACCTTCAGTGATGGAAAGGGCAACACCTCCTCGCAAACGCAAACCGTGATCGTGGTCGACCAAACGCCGCCAGCTATTACCTGCCCAAGCAACCAGACCGCTGAGTGCACCGGGCCAAATGGAGCCGCTGTTTCTTTCAGCCCCACGGCCACGGACAACTGCACGGCGAGTCCCATGCTTGGTTGTAATCCCCCCTCAGGTTCGCTCTTTGCCCTGGGGACCACCACAGATACCTGTACCGCTACCGATGCTGCTACCAACCAGAATATGTGCAGCTTTGCCGTGACGGTGGTAGACACCACTCCGCCAAGCCTTTCTGCCCGGTGGGCGCCGCTGAAGGTTGAGGAGGACGAAGGAACCTTCCGCTTGGAGTTCAGCGTCACCGATGTCTGCCATGCCACACCCCAAGTCACCGGGGCCGTGCGGACGCCGGCCCTGGGTGGCCTCAAAATCGAACTCAAGACCAAGGCTGAAGTGAAAGTCGAGTTTGATAGGAAGGAGAAGAAGGTAAAAATTCAGGGGCCGAACCCGCAGGCGCTACTGACCCAACTGCAACAGTTCGGGGGCTTGGTGGTGACCAGAGGGCAAGTGGTCAAGGTGGAGCTGAAAGAAGCCAACAGCGGGAAGCAGGAGTTCAAGTTTGAAAAGGACGGAACCCTCAAGATCGAGGCCCCCACTCCAACCATGCGAGTAACGGGGAAGGATAACGCGGGGAATACCGCGACCGTGCAAGTCAGCCCCCAGTTTGCCTCTGGGGATGATGATGAAGAGGATGACTGATAGCAAATGAAAAACTCTCAGTTAGTCACCCCGTGAGGGGGGCTAACCAGACCACACAAGATTGGCACACATTGTAGGGGCGATCCTTGTGATCGCCCACAGGCAGGCTGCACACAGCAGGGCGAAGACGAGCTTCGCCCTTGCCCCCTGCTCATGGCAGTGTACCAATGCCGTGTGGATCAATTTTAGAGCAAATCTTAGGCAACTTTTTTTGCAAACTTGATGACCGGAACACTGATCGTCCGCGCCTTTCGCAGTCGCTTTGAGTCTTCTATCAGCGCCATTATCCAGCGTCCGACGTCCGCCCTGACCACCTTATCGCCACACCGTGAGCAGACGCCTGCGGGAACATCCTCAACGAGGATGAGCTTGCCTTTGATCCAGAACTCCTGTTTGATCGGTTTCTCCTCTACCCGCTCGCTACAAACGTGGCATTCACCATAATCATAATAAGACTTATCTCTTTTCATAACTTTCACTCAGCCAAGTAAGTAGTGAGGTGGGGTTTCTGGATGCCTGCCGGAGCCTGTCCTAAGCGCAGCGGAAGGGCGGGCATGACGATCGTGGGCACATCAAAATCAAATGGACAGAGTACGAGGATCATCGCGGCATGAAGGAAGAGCCGACTCTCGACGACGCACAGTGATAACCGCGCGAGTTTTTCAAAGCCTAGCGTGGAAGCAATTATGCACTGGCGTTGAGAACGTCCTGGATTTTTGCACTCAGTTTATCGGCACTCATACGTCCAGCGTGTAGCGCTTTCTTATGTCGGAGCAACGGCGGAAGCGACGCCTCCTTTATTCCAGAGAGGAGGATCGGGATGATGCGCGTCTCTGGGGATTCTTCTATAAGGCCGAGCGCAATTCCTGTCTCAACTTGAGCTATTGGAGATTCGACGAAATGTGGAGAGACGATGACAAGAACCGTGTCGCTCTCCTGAATTGCTTTGCGGACCTTATCCGGCCATTGTTTTCCACCTCGGATACTTTTGTCGTCCCACACGTCAATTCCTCTCGCTTTTAACTTGCGGACGAGTTCGTCAACCGCCATCCTGTCGTCCGAGGAGTATGAAATGAACACATTATGTTTTTTTTCGGCCATTTTTCCCCCTCTTCGCTTTTACTCGCGCTTCGAGCTGGGCGAAGTAGGTGTCAATCTCATTGATAAGGACAAAATCCTTTTTCTTCAGAAAGTGGGGAATCCGAGGATCCTTTAAGAAGTCCTTCGACGTCACACCATACAGGACAACAACGACTCTCTTTTGCCTCTCCCAAAATACTCCCGTTTCCATCCATATATACGAGCGCGTTATTGCCCACGGGGTTAGGAGGAGCAACATCTCGTCGGCGGTACGTAGCGCTTGCCGTATTTGCTCTTCGAACTCATCTCCATGCTGAATGTCGGCCACATCTAGAAAATATGACGCTCCACACTGTTCGAGGTGCGTTGCCATCTGCTTGGCGACCCAGGTATCGTCCGAGGCGTGAGAAATGAAGACTTTGTATGTTGTGTTCCGCTTCCGCATTCCAACCTGCCCAATTCTCCCATCTATCTTTCCAGCCTCTAGGTCCCTCCGGAGGATCACGCCAGGATTTGCTGCGAATGTAATCTCTGAGCTGTATACGTGCAATAGGAGATCTGTCAGTTCTACACTTATCGCACTGCCACACCATGACACGGCAGTCCTTTTGCCGTTTGCTGACCTAAGCTTTCGCCCGAATGGCCGCTGCAAGCACGTGGCGATCATCCGGATCCGGTAACTGAAGGCGTGGAATCATACTTTGGTAGCCTTTCACCACACCATCTCGCACGTTGGCATCCATCAAGGCACGAGTCCTTTCCAGTTGCTCGCGGGTCAGGTCAGGACGGGACTTCAAGACATTGCGCATCCACTCTTCGTGAATATCAGCAGTCCAGCGTGCTCGGAAGACATCGGTCAGAGCCAACCGCATCAGTAAATCGCGTAAAGGAGCGGGATATAGGACACTCGCATCGTACAGCACAGTCAGCAGGGCCATTGTTACCTGTCCGACGTTGACTCGTAGCCCATCCGCAACTTTTGGGCTTGCGCGGCCAAGGTATCCAGAGTCGCCCGTCGTCGTTCATCGATGCGCTGCTTATACGTGACAATATCGGTGGCGCGCACTCGTCGGCGAGTCCCTACTTTCCGGGAGGGGATTGTTCCCGTGTCTAAAAGCTTGACGAGGTAGGGACGCGAGACGTTTAAGAGATCAGCCGCTTGCTGAGTGGTGAGTTCACTAGGGACGGGAGTCAACGCCACGGCGTGGCCTTGCGCCATCTGCTCCAAGATATGGACGAGCAGGCGAAAGGCGGTAGCGGGGATGGTAACCTCCTTGGTGCGTGAACCTCCCCCTGGGACGACCTTAATCGTTTGCCTCCCGGTCTTTTGCGCATACA
>JANMSE010000434.1:0-2257 GCA_031389045.1 Deltaproteobacteria bacterium
GCCCTTCAACCGCCTTGATTCACGTCAAACGGTTGAACTTCGGCCGGCAGGCTGCAGCGCCGAACGATGGCGCTCGAACCATCACGCCGCGAGACCTGCCACGGATCCTCGAAAAGATGCGTCGCCCGCGGAACGATGGAGAGTTCTTTCATGCAGGCGAGATCGGAACGGGCCAGCCGGTTGAGTCGCACGCCTTCAAAGTCGGTGCCTGGCGGGAAGTTCCGCAATCGCCGCGAGGCGGGGCGTGCGCTGGCGCCGTACTTCCGGAAATATGCTGGAGCCCCGGACGTGATCGTGCTGGCGCTGCCTCGTGGCGGCGTGCCCGTGGCCTATGAACTGGCCAGGGAACTGGGCGTGCCGCTGGACATTTTCATTGTCCGAAAACTGGGGATGCCGGGATATGAAGAGCTTGCCATGGGCGCGATCACGTCGGGCGGGGTTCGTGTCCTCAATGAAAATGTCGTTTCGCAATTGCGGGATCCTGAGCGGGTGCTGGAACACGTCACCGCGCAGGAGACGCGGGAACTGGAGCGGCGCGAGATGGAATATCGTGCCGGACGTCCTGCGCCGGACTTGCGCGGCAAGACGGTGATCCTCGTCGATGACGGCCTTGCCACCGGTGCCACAATGCGGGCCGCGGTAAAGGCACTCAAGCAGCGTGCGATTGCTCGCTGCGTTGTTGGCGTGCCGGTTTCCTCGCCAGAAACGTGCGCGGAATTGCGCGAACAGGTGGATGAAATCGTCTGCGCGATTACGCCTGAGGATTTTCGTGCCGTCGGACAATTCTACGAGGACTTCTCGCAGACTACTGATGAAGAAGTGATTGAATTGCTGGCGCGCGAGGCATCAGGAGACAACGCGCCATGAGCACGCGCACATTGAGTCGGGATGCGGTTCCAATAGCTGAGTTCGCGCACCGCGTTTCCATGCGGCATTCGTCGAAGATGCTCGCCACCACATCATTCGTCTTCGGAAGGTACCGGGGGAGATAAACAGTATTTACGGATAAGTCCTTAGTGTCTCTGGCAGTATTCAATGGAGCACGCCCTTACCATGCCCGCTGTCCCGCCATTTTCGGCCAACCGCTTCCTCCACATTCTGCTGGCGGTGTACGCGCTGGTATGGATCAGCGCGGCGATTGTGCCGCGTGATCGGCCAACATGGGCTTTGGAGAATCTTCCCGTCGTCATTTTTATTGGCATTCTCGTCCTGACTTACCGCCGGTTTACTTTCTCCAATCCCTCCTGCCTGCTGATCGCGATTTTTCTCAGCCTCCACGCGGTCGGCGCACACTCCGGTTACGCTGAGACCCCCATCGGCTACTGGCTCAAGGAGACGCTCGGGTTGCATAGAAATCCGTATGACCACGTCATCCATTTCTCGTTCGGGTTGTTGCTGGCCTATCCGATGCGCGAGGTCCTTGTCCGCGCGGGTGAAATCCGGGGCTGGGCGGCCAACTGGCTGTCGGTGAGTCTGGTGCTGACGGCCAGCGTCTGTTTTGAAATCATCGAGGCGATTGTGGCAGAGACGATCAGCCCCGGATTCGGCCCGGCGTGGCTGGGGGCGCAGGGGGACGAATGGGATGCACAGCTGGATATGGCCATGGCGCTGCTGGGCGCGCTAGCGGCGATGCTCATCACCTGGTGGCGCGAGCGGGTCGCCCCTTCCCGCACCCTGTTGCAATGAACGAAAAACCATTCCGCGAGCGCCGGCTGCTCCAAACGCTTTGCATCTGCTACGGAATCATCTGGATCGGCGCGGCCATCTACCCGTTGAAGCCCGATGATTGGCTGCTCGAAAATCTCCTCGTCTTCGTGTCAGTGCCCCTGCTGGTCCTTACCTATCACCGGCTGCCATTCTCAGATGCATTCTACCTGCTCGTCTTTCTCTTCCTGATCCTGCACGCCGTCGGCGCCCACTATACTTATTCTGAAGTGCCCTTCGGCTACTGGCTCAAAGACACCTTTCACCTGCGGCGAAATCACTTCGACCGGATCGTGCATTTCTCGTTCGGACTGCTCCTGACGTATCCGGTCCACGAGATTTTAGTGCGCGTCGTGAGAGTGCGCGGTTATTGGGCCTTGCTTCTCGCGGGGCCAGTCATCGTTTCACTCAGCGGATTTTTTGAAATTATCGAGACGGTAGTCGCGTGGCTTGTCGATCCCGATCTCGGCGCGGCTTACCTGGGAATTCAGGGCGATGTGTGGGATGCGCAAAAGGACATGGCGCTCGCCGTCCTCGGGGCGGCACTAACAGT
>JANMSE010000459.1:0-3763 GCA_031389045.1 Deltaproteobacteria bacterium
CAATGGCATTAAGTTAAGGGGGAGACTGTCATTGCGAGGAGTCGGACGACGAAGCAATCTCCAACAAAACAAAGATTGCTTCGCTGCTCGCAATGACACAGTTGCTTAACTGAATGCCATTGCCCCAAGAGGCGGGAGGCATGCAAAGGGAAGACAATATGATTGAAGGGGAGCATGCCTCAGCTTCCGGACCTTAGCAAGTTGACCAGTGCGGAGAAAGACGCGGTGATTCACGCGCTGGTCAAGCGGGTGGAAGAGCTGGCGCGCGAGGTTTTCCAGGTGGATGTAGCGTCCCCGCCGTGCGGTTCACCAACAGTCAGGCCGAGCAGGACCTGCGCATGAGAAAGGTCAAACAGAAAATCTTCGGGGCTTCCGCGGCGAAACCGGAGCCCATACCTTCACCATCCTCCGCACCGTTATGTCCACCGCTCGCAAACAAGGCTGGAACATCCTCCTCACCCTCTCCCCAAATCCCGCTACGCTTATGCAATAACTCCGTATCTCTTAGGTTGCTGGGGAGTTACATTTTTGCCTTTTGCCTTTTGCCTTTTGATTTTTTCTTCCGTCTCCTGCCTCAAGTTTTCCCCTGATCCTCCGATGGCTCCCACAAGCGGGAGATTCCCGCGTGGATTCGGTGAACACAAAGGAGCCCTCATGTCGCACCATCCCCTATCCCGTTCGCGCTTCCGGTCTTCCCCCCCCCCGCTCTTCACTCATAGTTAGTCTCGGTATTGTCGTGTCGCTCAGCCTCGGCCTGTTGCTCCTGTCCGTCGCGTCCTCCACGGCGCAGTCCGCGCCTGCGCCTCATCCCGATTTCGCCGATACGCTGTGGCTCACTTCAAGCACGGGCCTGCGCAAACTCGCGGCGACCGATGGCGCGCCAGTCTGGCACCTGCCCGCCGAAACGACGCTGCAGCCGCTGGCCGTGGACGCGCCGCGAGGCCAGGTGTGGAGCTATGGCGCCAATCGGCTCAAAGCCTTTACCTTTGCGGGACAGCTCGTGCGCACCGTGCCTGTGCCTCCCGTCAGCGGAGGTGGAGATGATGACGATGATGATGAGGGTGGAGCCGTCGCCGCGGTCCTTCGTGTCAACACCACGACGGGCAGTGTGTGGTTGGGACGCGGTACCCAGTTGCTCCATCTCAGCGCCACGGGCAGCATACTGCACACGCTGACGGTGCCCAGCACGATCCGGACGCTGGCCTTTGATCCGCTCAGCGGGCGGCTGTGGCGAGCCAGCACCAATAGCGTCCAGGCATACACTGAACAGGGAGTGGTGGTGAGTACCCTGGCATTAGGGTCGAATCCCACGGTGCGCGATATGACGGTGGACGAACTCAGCGGCGCGGTATGGGTGAGTGTGAATGGTCGACTCCAGCGCTACGCAACAAACGGCAGTCGGGTAGTGGACGTTGTCATATCCGGCGTGACGCGGCTCGTCAGTGACGGAGCCGGAGGAGTATGGGCGACGACCAGCACGCGGCTTCAACGGCGCTCGGCGACCGGGCAGAGCCTGGTCGATGTCGCTCTGCCCACCAGTGGCGATGATGATAGTCCCAGTGTCGTGGCGCTGGCGGCGGACCCGGTGGATCACACGGTGTGGGTCGCACAGGGAGCGACGCTGCGGCATTACAGTACCACGGGACAAGTGCTCCACACCCGCACCTTTGGTACGGCACGGCTGCGCGCCGTAGCGCTGTACACCGATCTGTTGCCGCCCACGCTGAGCTTCCTGACGCCGGCGGCGGGCGCGGTGGTCAACAACACTCGTCCACCGCTGACGCTCAGCGCCAATGATCGCGGTCAAGGCGTGGACCCCAGCACGGTGCAACTCCGGGCGAATACGCTCACACTACCCGGCACCTGCACGACCACCCCACCGGAATTGACGTGCACGCCTGGGATCGCGTTACCGGAAGGCGCGGTGGCGTTGAGTGCGACGGTCGCGGACTTCGCGGGCAATCTCTCGCTGCCTGCGACGCGCCAGCTCACGATTGATACCACGCCACCCGTGGCTCCCCAGAGTGGACGCATCACCGTGAGTGCGGTGACCAACGGGCAGGTGACGGTCAGTGGTAGCGCGGGCAGTGTGGAAGGGAGCAGTCAAGTGCGGATCACCAACCCGCGCACGGGCCAGGTCACCACGGTCACGGCCACTGCCGATGGCAGCTTCAGTGCACAGCTCGCGGCGCAAGTCGGCGATAGTCTGGCAGTGGTCGTCACCGATGCCGCGGGCAATACCAGCGGGAGTCTGCAACTACTGACGGCGGACCCGATTGATGTGCCGTTTCTCCTAGTTTGGCAGGGGATGAACGCGGCCTTGTTGGCGGGCGACAAAGCTACCGCACTCACGTTCCTCACTCCTGGAGCGCAGGTGAAGTACGGCCCCGTCTTCGACGCGCTGCTGCCGCACATGGCCGCGATCATTGCGTCGTACTCGCCGTTACAACGGGTCTCAATCTCGGAGAACGTTGGCGAGTACGCCATCATTCGGACAATTGATGGCGCCAATCACCTCTTCCTGCTCTATTTCGTCAAGGATGACGAGGGAATGTGGAAGCTCGGGGCCATGTAAAATGGAGGGTCGAAAGATGAAACGACGCTATAAATGGACCGTTACTCCTCTGTGTGTTCTTCTCCTGTTATGGGCAGCCCGGGGATGTGCCGCCCCGCTGTGGTATTCCTCTCCAGCGCTTGAAGCCCGCGTAGTTGATGACGACACCGAACAGCCGTTGGAAGGCGTCATTGCCGTTGCCCACTGGGAACTGGAAGGCGGGGGGCCGTTTCACGAGAAAACTACCGGCGAACTTGTCGTGCTGGAGACGGTCACGAATGCCGATGGCCTGTTCTCGTTTCCAGCCTGGGGACCCAAGCTGCGACCATTCTTTGGCGCCCTGAAATTATCCAGATCCCCGAGGCTAGCGTTGTTCAAGAGTGGCTATACTGTGGCTCACCCACCTCCTGAGTGGAGTCTCAGTATGGACCCCGCTCCCCGGGTCCTGCCCTTGCCGCACTGGCATCGCACCACCATTCGAATGAAGAAGTTTGCCGGGAGTACCGAGGAGTATGCCAAGCACTTAGCGTTCTTCGATATTGCTCTGACATTCGCGTTTGAGTACGACGACTGTACGTGGAAGCAAATTCCTCGCACGCTGGTGGCTATACACCTAGAAGAGCAACGTTTTAAGGAACAGGGAATCCCTACCTATTGGACCCCTATATTGAATAGGGGAGAAAGAGCGAAATGGGCCGAACCCTCTAGATGTGGTTCGGTCAAAGAATTCTTACGGAGTTATCTCCCATGAAGCAACTATTTGCATGTCTTACGATCCTTTTTGTATTTGCATTTCCTAATCGTGCTTTAGCTTATAAAGCACAGACCCATAGGAGGCTTTCGCTAGAATCGGTTAATGCCTCAGTGCTAAGAACTGACTTTGCCATGTTAGGTCGTCTCGGCTTGGAACCCCTTTCTACTGGACAGCCGTTTCCGAACTATAAAGGGGAACCGAAATCCATTAGCGATCTGGTCCAAGACGGTGCAGCATTCGAGGATGTTCCAGGTCCTCGTGTCCGCCATCACTTCTATAATCCCCGCACCGGGCGTCCCGCTCATTCGTGTGGCCTAAATCAGACCACACGACATTGGCACACTCAAGCGGCGAGTTGTGAGATCACTTGCGGTGCGGAGTGGGCGGCCCGTAGCGCCTCGACGGCCGCCGTGACCTCTGGGGTGTAGTAGATTGAGGAGAGGGTATAACGCCAC
>JANMSE010000462.1:0-3856 GCA_031389045.1 Deltaproteobacteria bacterium
CGTATCGCCCGGTTGTTCTCCTTGCCGTCTGCCGACAGTGGGGGGGGCGGTGAAAGGAAAAGGCAAAAGGAAAAAGGAAAAAGGCAAAAATAAGAAGAAGTTGTAGGGGTGCGCTTTGCGCACCAACCGACCCCCGACCCCTGACCCCCAACCCCTGCCTGCCTTTATCGTTCCGGTGCGATCTCTTCTAACGACCGACCGCTGGTCTCAGGGAATGTCAGCGCGACAATCAGTGGGGTAATGAAGGCGAGGGACGCCAGCAGCGAAATCGCTGGCCAGTGGGAACCAAAACTATTGAAGAGGACGGACTCAAGCACGAGACCAGTGCTTGCGCCAATCGTGGCAATGGCCACCCGCGCCCCCGCCGCCGTCGAACGATACGACGTCGGAAACAACTCTGCTCCGTAGGCGGCAAGCATCACCCCAGTCCCCAGTAAGGTAAAAATCATCAGGAGCCAGAGCGGGACGATCACAAATGACGGGGCATTGTAGTACGCTATCGCGCAGATCGCCTCGCCAAAGAGAAAACCGACAGTGACACGCTTCCGTCCAATCCGGTCGCTCAACCATCCGGCAAAGACATTGCCAACGACCGCGAAGGCTCCGGCGAAGACGGTGAGAAGCCCGACCCCACGCGGAGTCCAGCCATGCACATCTTGCAAGTATTTCGCGGCAAAGAAGTCCGCCACCGCTGCCGCGAGTGCAAAAACAAAAACCACGACCGCCAGCAAGGCGAACCGACGGGGATACAACCGGAACAAATCCTTGAGCGGAGCGAACAGCAGTTGGGGTTCAGTCTGCTGGTTGCGCTGTTGCTGATAGGCGACGAAGCGTTCCGTTTCCGGCATCCGCCGACGGTAGTAGGCAAGGATCAGCAGTGGCCCAAGGCCAACTAAGTACAATGCCCGCCACCCATTGTCGTACCCGCCGATCAGCGCGAATAAGAGCGCGGCCAGCCCGGCCCCACACGATTGAATCGCCCCGAGCGCACCGATTCCCCACCCTCGGACGGCAGGATCGAACTCTTCCGCGATCACCACAACCCCCAGCAAGGATTCCGCGACCGCGAAGGTCCGGGCGAGGAATTGGAGAACCACAAAGGTGCGGACATCAGGCGCAAATGCGGTCGCCGCCGTCAGCAGCGTATAGGCGACAATCGTGAAAAGCAGGACGCGCCGCCGGCCAATCCGATCGGCGAACACCAGAATGAGAAAAGCGGGCAGCGCCCCGAACCGCACCAGCGCTCCCAGCAGCCCCAATTGCGCTTCAGGGATATGTAACGCCGCTTGGATCTGTTTGAGCGTGAGCACGACCAGATAGACATCATACTGCTCAAAAAACGAGGCCGACGCGACCAGTCCCAGCACGCTCCATTGGCGAGGCGTCAGAGCTGGCGGGCGGCCCAGGAACGGCATCAGCAAGAGCCAGCGTGGTCGAGTGGCTTGTTCGTTGGGCGGTGTTGGAGAGAGAGAAGTCAAAAGTCAAAATCCAAAAGTCAAAAGGCAAAAGGCAAAAGGCAAAAGGCAAAAATAAGAAGTTGTAGGGTGCGCTTTGCGCACCAACCGACTCCGAACTGCCTTCGACTCCGAACTGTCCCCGACTCCGAACTCCGAACTGTTTATGCCCGCAACACGACCACCCCATCCCGTATCGCCGCCGCCCCTTCGGCGGTACGGACCTCGAAACACACGACATCTCCCGCCTCAGTTCGTTCACGCGACAACACCCGCACGATGATTTCCGAGGGCATCATCACCATCGCCGTGAACCGGCCAGCGATCCGACACACCCGCTCCGGTGCGTTGTCCGCTTCCAACCGAACGACCTGAGAGACCGCCAACGCCAGCGTCGCCGTGCCATGTAAAATGAGTCCCGGCAATCCCGTCCGCGCCGCGACGGCGGTATCGGTATGCACGGGATTCCAAATCCGCGCGCACTCAGTGTACACATGCGCCGCGAGCGCGGAAATCGGCATCTTCACCTCTGCTCGAACCGTCGCGCCAGTCGCGGCGACAACGGGAAGTGGGGGAATGGTCGTCGCCGCTTGATCCGCGCCCGCGACGGCCACGTCACGATAGAGGCTCCCGTTCCATGTCGTGCAGACAAGCTGCTCGTTTGCATCACGCGTCTCCAGCCGCGTCACTTGGTACGCACCTGGCTTGCGCTGCTCAACCCCAACGACCGTGGTCCGTGTCATCAATCGATCTCCAGGCCGCACCAAGCGGTGAATGATCGTATCTTGGGTGGCATGGACGCCGCGCAGGCGTTCCTCCACGGTCAATCCGGTCTCGGCGGTCGTGCCGCGCATCGCCAGGACCGCTGGCCACTCCACGCACACCGGGAACAGCGGATGCGCGACAATCCCGCTCGGTCGTAAGGTATCGAGATAGCACGGCAGGGTATCGCCAAGGCCAGCGGCATACGCCATCAGCCACCGGGCATCAACGTCATGGATGACTGGGGCAACGGTGGCTCCGACACTTGTGGCATTGAGCGGCATAGTCTTTTCTCCTTTTCCTTCTTCCGGCTGGGAGAGGGAACGCGGCGGCACGGGGCGCCCGGCGTACGCTATAACTTTTTTCGCGGGGCCGCCCGTTTCCGGGGAGGCCTTTTCTTCGCGGAGGAGCGGATCCGAATCTCTTCCGCCGCGAGAACAACTTCAAGCTGGTCTGTCATCCCGGCAAAGTACCGCGCGGGAATGAAGAGTCCTTCATGGGTAACCGTTATGCCGCTTTTCTTTTCCATGAGCGCACTGAGCGAGGATTAGCAACGGTGATGACTGTTACCGAACGCAAGGCACCGGGTTCCACAATCAACGGGGTGACATCTGCTTCTAAATCGAGCTCGGTGACACTATGCGTGGACCAAAATTCATCTTCCTCCTCCCACGAGGCGAATTTAGGCAGCGCCTTTAACTTTTTTTCCATACCGTCTTCTCTCCTCGGGCTCCATGTTCATGGCAGTGACGAGAAAATACTGTCCTTGTCCCTGAAACTCCAGTATGACTTTGAGAAGCCGTGCCCTCTGCGTGACACCGAGTATGACGACCCGAACAGGATTTTTCTTGTGCCGAAGTCGGATACTTCGCCGGTTGCGTAAACAGTCTTCGACCTCTTCTCGAGTCACCTGGTGCTTCTCCCATAACTTCTCTTCGATAAAAGGTTCAACAATGAGTTTCTTTAACCACATTGTGTCTATCCCAAACAAGAACCAATGGCGAGAACATCAGGAACCCCAAAACCCCGAACTGCTTGACCTTGGACCTTGGACTTTTTTAACCCGAAACTCGAAACCCGAAACCCGAAACTTTCTTATTCCGACAAGCCCGCCAACCACGCTTCCATCAATGCCACTTGCGGTGCCATCCCCACCCGCGCGAACAACTCCCGTGCCTCGGTCCACAACCGCCGGGCTTCCGCGAGGTTGCCCCGATCTTTGGCAATCTGTCCCAGGTTGGCCAAGTCACTGGCTTGCCCTTCCAAGCGGCCCAGCTTCAGCTCGATGGCCAACGCGTCGCGGAGGAACTGCTCGGCCTCGGCCAACTTCCCCTGGGTTCGGTAAATCAGCCCTAGGTTGCCCAAGTCACTGGCTTGCCCTTCCAAGCGGCCCAGCTGCAGATTGATGGCCAACGCGTCGCGGTGGAACTGCTCGGCCTCGGCCAGCTTCCCCTGCGTCCGGTAAATCAGCCCCAGGTTGCCCCACGCGGTGGCTTTTACCCCTTCGTCATCCGGCGCGAGTTCCAGCAAGCGACGGTATTGCTTACTCGCGGCTTCGAGGTCGCCACGGAGCTGGTAAATATGACCGAGTTCGTTGGTGGCAAAGAGGTCATTGGGCAACGTGGCTAAAATCTGGTGGG
>JANMSE010000497.1:0-4931 GCA_031389045.1 Deltaproteobacteria bacterium
CTCTTTGAGGTAGAACGTGGAGACGAATTGCTCGGAGAAAGGAGGCTTGAAATATGGCAGGGATACTGGACGGAAAAATCGCGCTGCTCACCGGTGCGGCGTCAGGGATCGGGCGCGCGACGGCGAAGATTTTCGCCCGCGAAGGGGCGACGCTCGTGCTGGCGGATATCGTTGAAGCTGGTGGCTTGGAAACGTTGGACATGGTCAAGGCAATGGGCGCGGAGGCGATATTCATGAAAACCGACGTTGCGAAATCACAGGACGTGAACGCCGTCGTCGCCAAGACGGTGGAAACCTACGGGCGGCTAGATTGTGCCTTCAACAACGCGGGCATTGGTGGGCGGGGTGCGTTGACGCATGAATACACGGAAGAAGAGTGGAATCGGGTTCTCGCCGTGAATCTCACTGGCGTCTGGCTGTGTATGAAGGCGGAGATCATCCAGATGCTCACGCAGAAAAGCGGCTCAATAGTCAACACCTCCTCCATCATGGGACTCACGGGCGCGATCCGCGTCCCCGCGTATACGGCGGCGAAACATGGGGTCGCGGGGATCACCAAAGCCGCGGCGCTTGAGTATGCGCGCCATGGCATTCGCATCAATGCCGTCTGTCCCGCGCCAATTTATACCCCCATGTTGATGGGAGCCTTTGAGAAGCGGCCAGACATGGAAGAGCGCTACGCGCGCTCGGAGCCGATGAAGCGGATCGGTCAACCAGAGGAAGTGGGCGAGGCGGTCGCGTGGCTCTGTTCCGACCGCGCGTCGTACATGACGGGACACCCCATGCCGGTTGATGGCGGCTATATGGCGCAGTAGAGAAGCTGCCTCACCCCACGTTCCCGCTCCCAATTGGCAGGCCGCTGGGGTGAGGCAGATACGAAGAAATCACCTCTGGTGATACAGCGGATGCCCACGGAACGGCGTGCGCACACGATTGAAGTGGTCGCCTTCCAAATTCGCGATGAAGAGGTCCCGCATGTCCGGCCCACCAAAGGCGCAGTTGGTGGGAAACGCGAGCTTCGTCCCCTCAAGGTCCTCGATCAACATCTCCCACTTGCCGGCGGTATCCACGCGAATGACCTGATTGCGGGGCGCGAGCTTGCCGTCCTTGGGTACGCCCGGCAGGGTAATGTACAGATTGCGCTCGACATCGAACGCCATGCCATCGGGGATTGCTGGGAACCCAGACGAATAGACTTCCGGCTTGCCGAAGGTCCCGTCTTTCTTGATCTGGATACGCACACAATCATTGCGCGAACTCTCCAGCACGTAGACCGCATCCTCGTTGGGATCAATCGCCGTGCCATTAGCGAAATAGATGCCCATCGAGACCACCTCGCCACGCCCATCGGGTCGAATGCGCACGACGGCCCCGTTAGGAGCTGGATTGTCGAACTCCTCGAAGACTTTGTTGCCGGGTTGGGTGCTGGAAATCGAAACGTACAAATTGCCTTCGGCGTCATAACTACAAAAGTTCGGAATCGACAACGGCAGATCTCCCGCGCGGTCGGCGACCATCGACACTTGGCCGCTTGGCGAACAGCGCATCACCGCTTTGTGTCTGAGGTCGCAATAGACAAAATTCCCCGCCCGGTCCAACGTGACGCCGTTGGGAATCGCGCGATCCGGTAACTCCGCGACTTCATGGACCACGCCATCCGGACTGACTTTATACACCTTGGCGTTCCGCCCTCCGCCCCACACATTTCCTTCGCGGTCCACCACTACCCCTTCGGCGCGTAGCACGCCGGTCCCAAACATCTCCACACTTGCTGTTGCAATCCTTGCCATGTCCGCCTCCTTATTAATCTCGTTGCCTCCGAGCTATACAAAACGCGGAGGCCCGCCGCAATCAGCAGCCATCGAGCGCGTTCCCTTGCCAAACTCTCATTAGCAAATTATGGTGCCGCCATGTACATGACGAGCGACAAGGAGTATTTCGCTTATGGGTATGACTTACGTACGCGCCAAGATGAGTCGCCCAGATAGGCGGGGTCGGGTAATTGAAGAGCGCTTCCTCGTGGATACCGGCGCTATCTATACCGTCCTCCCGGAAAAGACCTGGCGCACCCTAAAGCTCAAGCCCCAACGCACGGTCGAGTTCACCCTTGCCGACGGCACTCTTATCACTCGTGGAGTGTCCGAGTGCCGTTTCACGATTGATAAACAGAGCGCCACGTCACCTGTGGTGCTCGGACAGGCGGACGATAGTCCGTTGCTGGGCGCGGTGACCCTCGAAACCATCGGACTCATGGTAAATCCGCTCAGTCGCGAACTCTTGCCGATGCGCCTCATGCTGGCGCACCTGCGCATGGGTTGATGGATTACCGTCCTTACTTCATCGACACAGGAGCGGGTGCGGTCACCTGCCCCGTGAACACCAACCGACCCTCGGCATCTTGCGCGCGGATACGTTCCGCCAATGCTTCGGGAACCTGAATGGAGCGGTGATCGGGAAACTTGCCCGGTTCGAGTCCGGGCCGCAAATAAAACTCCTCTGGGTGCTCGATACCCAAGTAGCTGCGCAGCGGCACCAAATACCACCCCCGCCGCATGAAATCAGGGCTGAAGTAGGTCATCATATCCACCGGGGACCACTGCATCAGCCGCACGCCATCCCGGATATTGTAGGTCAGAATATCCGAGGCCAGGTCCCAATACACCTGAATGAACGGGCTATACCCGCGCTCCCCTAACGCCGAGTGCACCATCTTGGTCAGTCGCACTTCAACCCGACTGAGCTTGCCCTCGCGGTCATACGTTTCCGTGCGTAACGGCAGGAAGGAGTGCGTCTCCAACCAGAACAGGATCCGCGAGGCATGATAGTCGGGCAGCCAGTCCGCGCGCGTGCGAGCTTCGAGCACGTAACATTTGACCCCGTTGCCAGGCGTGTAATGCGCGTAGTCATCGCCCATGATCTTGAGGTCTTTGGTGACACGCTCTTGATAAGTCCCGTCCGCTTGGGTGATCGTCACGCGCGGGCGGGTCACCGGAAACCGCACGGTCTCAAAGAGCACATCCGTGCCGAGCAGTGTCCAACTGTACTCCCAGGCGGACCGCCCAGAGGCATCATCCAGCGTCATCGCCATCTGCGGGAAACGATCATTGCGGCGCATGGAGTTCTGATGGCGCACCCGACGCAGCGTGGGCGAGTAGGAAAACATATCCTCTTTCTTCACGAACGCCTGATCGGTGCGGTAGCGAATCACCAGAATCTGCGATGTGTAGGATTCAGGCGGGAAGAGCTGTTGCGTCAGTTGGCGATAGACTTCCTCGCCAGGTTTTTTCGTCAACTCTTCACCCGCACCGTTGTCGCCAGCATACGCAATGAGGTTCACGGCCCGTCCAAGTCCGAGTAACGCGCCCTCGCTTGAAATCGAGCCAAAGAGATTGGCCAATGCGCAGGACCAGCGTGGCCGCTGGGTGAACTCCATCATGCGGTAGCCCATCTCTTCGGCGGTATACGGTGGCGTGAACGGATAAGGTTCGGCGGGAAGATAAGGGAATTCGGAATGCCGTGGAGTGTCCGTGCGCGGATCAAACTGGGCCAGGTCCTCGGCGGAGAGTTCACTCACGATTCGCCAGGTTCGATTGTCCGTGCCATTCTCGCTCGCCGCCCACGTCGGGCTAGCGAGCGCGATCCACATCAGGAGAAATGGGATGACGAGAGGAAGAGTCTTCCCACTCCCGCGCATCACTCTTTTGATCCACCGCCCCCACAGCCAAGCTGACATCCGAAGTCCCTCCTTTCGGCATCATCGGTACTCAGGGTTGGAACGCCTCACCATGTCACGGTCCGTCGTCAGGCGTCAAGGGAAAAGCCAATGGGTGACACCACTATCACCACGAGTTAGTGCAGGTCTTCCACCCCCAGAAGGTGAAACCACTGCTTCAAGCGGTCACGAACCAAAGTATACATCACCACCTGCATGCGCGGATGCGCATCCAAGAGAGCACGGATACGTTCTCCCGTGATCTCCAACAGCACACACTCCTCCTTGGCGGACACGGTCGCGGATCTCGGCGTGTGTTCCAGGACCGCCATCTCGCCAAAGATGTCGCCTGCTTCTAGGACGGCAAGCAGCGTGACTGGTCCTCCGGTTCCCCGAAGTGTCACGTGCACGGCTCCTGAGCCAATCAGAAAAATCGAGTCCCCAACTTCGCCTTCGTGAAGAATAACCGCGTCTTGGGAGTAACGTCGTTCTTGCGAGCCCTCGTCGCCAAGCAGGCTTTCGATTTCTTCGTGAGGAAGACTCACGAAGAGCGGATGAGGACGGAGCAGGCTTTGCCAAGAGAAAGATTTCATACCGCTTGCACGCTGTTGTTCACCACGCCATTTATCGCGCGGGGACGAGCATCAGAAGCACGATCACTCATAGTTATGACAGTATATCGCGCCCGGAAAAAAATGATACCCTAAACGCTCATTCGTCGTGATCGAAAATACCAATTCCCGACTCCGCACTCCGCGCGCGTCACGATGTGGTCGCCTTCAGCTCTAGAGGAACGGGAAATGCTCACGGAAAAGGAGATACGCATGCACTCATGGGATGTGTTGCCACAAGTTCCCTCTCCCGGCTGGGAGAGGGCTAGGGTGAGGGGGATGAAGTGATTGTTCCTTCGTGCTGGGCGACGAGAACACAGGGGCGGTATCACTACCGCAACCCGTAGTACCGCTTCGCGCCACCCGCAAGAATGCTGGCCAGCGTATGTGGCGGCATGCCCATCGCCTGAATCATGCGCGCCGCGCCGGGGAATCCATCCAAATGCGGATAGTCGGTCGCCCACAAGATGTTGTCAGCGCCAATATAGTCCGCCAACAGTGGCAGCGAACGCTCGACCGGTTCAAACGAAATGAAGCATTGCCGCTTGAAAATGTCGCTCGGTCGCATTGATAAGCCCGTATCGTTCATACCGATGTCGTCGAAATGG
>JANMSE010000474.1:0-2041 GCA_031389045.1 Deltaproteobacteria bacterium
CAGCAGGTCACGCTCCCGTCGGCCATACACTTGTAAGTCCACCGTGAGACACACGGCGTGATAGCCCGACGCTTCGACTCTCCCCAATAACTCCTGCGCCCACGAACGGGGACCGGCGAAATAGAGTTGAAAAAGCAGCGGCCCACCAGCGGCCTGGGCAATCTCTTCCACCGGCCAGCCCGTGACGCCACTGACCACCGCTAAATTATTGCTCGCTGCCGCGCCTCGTGCCATCTCCACGTCACCTTGGGGGTGAAACAGGATAATGCTCCCCATCGGCGCGATCGCGATGGGCATGGGCAACTGGAGGCCGAGAAAACTGGTGGTGAGATCGACTTCGCGAACGTCGACCAAGACCCGTTGGCGAATCGCCAGCCGTTGGATGGCGTGGCGATTACGCCGCAACGTCGTCTCGGTTTCCGCCCCACCAGCACCAAACGCCCATGCTCCAGGAGGCAGTATGCGTTTCGCCGCACGACGAATCTCTTGCAAGGTGAGAAACCGGTCATTCATAAAAAATCTTCCCGATCAGGCTGCCGCGGCCAAGTGCATATCCATATCCTAACAACCCCTTCTATTTCCGCGCGGGCTGTACCAACTCAATCGTGAACCCGTCCGGGTCGCGCATATACACCGCTTGCGCACCGACATTCATTCCCGTCGTCACGGGCACTGGCTCCGAGCGAAACTCCACGCCGTGGGCTTTGAGTCGCTCATACCACGCTTGCAAATCATCCACGCGAATAGCGAGGTGACCGTTGCCGGGTCGATTCGTCGCCCGGTCCGTCGGTTCACCAGGATGCGAGACATACTGCAACAACTCCAGCGTATGGGAGTCTTCAAGAGTAACTTTCAGGTGGGCAATTTTGAGATACGCACCAGCAAAGCCGGTGACCGCTCCAACATAAGGGGCCGTCGTGTCCTGCTGATGAACAACGTGCATCCCCAGCAAGTCACGATAAAAGGCCACCGAACGGTCGAGATCACTGACCGTGAATCCGGTGTGCGCGACACTGGTAAGTTTCATACTTTCTCCTTTGTCACGACCATAATTCCCACACCCGCAGAACAAATCCCGGCAACACCGACTCCCCGCTGACCGCGGTGGGATTGGCCAGGGTTTCGACGGGTTGACCGGGCCGATAGACGTAGACACGCTTCTCAAAAGGATCAATCAACCACCCTAAGCGCACGCCGTTGTCGAGGTATTCTTGCATTTTCTCGTGGAGGGCAGGGACTTTATCGGTTGGCGAGCGTACTTCAATAGCAAAGTCGGGGGAGAGCGGTGCGAATTTTATTCGTTGATCTTTCGCCAGAGCATCCCAACGTTCTCGTTTTGCCCAAGAGGCATCAGGAGAACGAACCGCACCGTTTGGCAGTGTAAATCCGGTAGAAGAGTCGAACGATAATCCCGTGCGGTCTTGTTTCGACCATGCGGTCAGGGAAAAGTACACTTCTCCACTGCGCCAGCCACTCTCGGATCCCGTCGGAGGCATAATGACTAACTCCTTTTGCGCGGTTAGCTCAAGACGAAGTTCTGGATTCTCCCGGCAGAGTAGCTCGAATTGCTCGTCTGTTATGATGATCCCCCGTACATTCAGCTTGAACGGTTCACGTGGCTCTGGAGTGATGATTGTCTGAGACATAAAAACTCCTTCTTCCTCCGCGTAGCCTATGTCGTTGACGCGCGCCGTGCAACTCTTTTTTCCTGACCCCGGGGGGTCTGAGTTGACGCCGTCGTGCGATTAGGAAAGAACGGGTCGCAACACATTTATGAGGAGGCGCTATGAAAGTTGGAGTATCCATGTTTGCCACGGATTATGCTGTCCGTCCCGACGACCTAGCCCGCGCGGCGGAAGATCGCGGGTTTGAGTCGGTGTGGTTTCCTGAACACACCCACATTCCCGCCAATCGCAAAAGCCCGTGGCCGGGTGGCGGCGATTTGCCCAAGGATTATTGGCATACCCATGATCTTTTTGTCACACTCACGGCTGCCGCCGCGGTCACCAAGACAATCAAGGTTGGGAGCGGCATTTGTTTA
>JANMSE010000491.1:0-3823 GCA_031389045.1 Deltaproteobacteria bacterium
GCCACCACCGACGATGGCACCTACCATCGCTCCTAAGGTTACCCCGTCGCGCTTACTCTTCGACATCGCGCAACCACTCAGACCCATTCCAGTCGCCGCTAACGCCCACAAAACCAAAAAACTACGTCCTCGTTTCATCGTCAGATCTCCTTTCCTTACTCTTCTCAATTTTTGATGTCCCCCTCTTGCCCAGGGGGGGACCTGCAGCCGTTAGTTTTTACCTGAATTTCTTGTCAGACGCAAATAGTTTCTTTCCTCCAACTCACCGTGCGGTTTTTTGCGCATGGTATTTTTTCAGCGCGGGCATCACTTCGGTCTGGAACAAGGTCATGTGCTTCACTGTTTGTTCATGCGTCGCGTTTCCCGGACCGGCCCCGACGATAATATAGCCAAAGCCGCCCAAGAATTCATAGTCGGCGATGAGCCGATCAATCACGGTCTTGGGCGTGCCCGCGATCGCGTCGCCTAACGAGCCGCCTTGTCCGAGTCCCGCCGCGAGGAAGCCTCGCAGTGAGTTCTCCGTCACATAGCCGGGCGGAATCAAGAAGTGCGGGGGAATCTTGAACGCTTTGCTTCGGAAGAACTCCCCGTGAGCCGCCGCCTCCTCTTTTGCCCGTTGTTCATCATCAGACACATACATGCCCGGTGCATAGCCAAGCTGGGCTGGATCGGGCTCATAGCCAAATTGCTCGCGCGCGCAGGTACGATAGGCGGTTAGCAAACGTTTGACATTGTCGATGGGCGTAAACACCGACACATACGGATACCGATGCTGGGCGGCGAACTCGATCGTCTCTGAACTTCCCGCCGACGGCAACCAGATCGGGGGATGCGGTTTGGTGTACGGGCGCGGCCAGACATTCACATAACGATACTGATAGTGCTTCCCCAAGAATTCAAACGGTCCAGGTTCAGTCCATGCGCGGGTAATCAAGTCATGGGCTTCATAAAACATCTCGCGGGAAAAAGTGGGGTTGATGTCGAGCGACAAATACTCGCAGCCAATGCCACGCACAAAGCCGGAAATGATCCGTCCTCGCGTGACCACATCCAGCATGGCGATTTCTTCGGCGATGCGGAGCGGGTTGGCGCGCAACGGCAGGCCATTTCCCAAGATGGCGATCTTGGCGTTCTTGGTGCGACGCGCCAACATTCCAGCAATCACATTGGGTGAGGGCATCAGTCCATACGCATTTTGATGATGTTCGTTCACGCATATCCCGTCGTACCCCAGGGTGTCGGCGTACTCCAGCTCATCAAGGTAGCGATTGTAGAGATCGGCCCCTTTGACGGGGTCGTAAAAAGTATTCGGAAAGGTGACCCAAGACGATTCATATTTTTCGTCGAAATCATCGGGATAATCAGTCCACGGCATGAGATGAAAGAAATAGGATTGCATAGTCGCGTTGCTCCTGAGGCTTTGGGATTTCGGATTTAGGATTTAGAGTTTGGAGTTTGGGAAGGCCATTCCTCTCTCCAAATCCTAGCTCCTCAAGCCTAACTCCTGTTTTTACGTAAAAACTCTCCGACTATTCGCGCGAACTCCTCTGGTTGCTCAATAGTAGGATCGTGTCCGCACTGGTCGATATACGCAATCGTCGCGGACGGAAGCAGACGTTTGTATTCTTCCGCATACACGGGAGGAATCAGTTGGTCTTGCTGGCCCCATATCAAGAGCGTCGGCATCGTTGCGCGATGCAGGCGGCGGGGCAGCTTGGGATCGTGGAGATAGGGGTTCCAAGATAAACGCGCAAAGGCACTGCGGTCGTGAAACATCTGAATCAGCGTGTCCGGCCCAAAATCCTTGGGCATGAGCGCCATCGCTTTGGAGAGATCGTGAAAGACCAATGGCAAGATGTTTTGTGGTGGCAAGCGAAAGATGTCCGGCATCGGGACAGCGGGAATCCGTAGCCCCGCCGCATCAATGAGCACGAGGTTTTTGACACGCTCTGGGTGAAAAGCGGCGAACTCCGCGGCAATCCATCCACCAAACGACACTCCCGCCATACGCACTGGACCGCGAATGTCGAGTGCGTCCAGCAACTCCAAGTAATGGAACACCATGTCGTCCATGCCAATTAACCAGTCCGGCAATGGCGATGGGCCAAACCCTGGATGGTCAGGGAGCAACACACGAAATCGCTCGGCGAGCCGAGCCATCCCTTCGGTCCAGATCCCCGCGCCCATCGCGCCATGTAGAAACAGGATCGGCTCGCCTTGCCCGGCTTCGAACACCCGGACGCGATAGTCTCCGGCCTGCACGTATCGTTCTTGTGGTGTAGTCATGTCGAGTTTCTCCTCTCGGTAACCTAGCGAATAAGGACGGGGGACCAAAGACCGGGGACCGGAGCCCGAGGGCTGAGGACTTATAACAGAAAGCGCCCGCGCAGGTCCGCGGGAATCATTGGACAAGACGCGGCTGGAGCTTGGAACAACCGGTGACGCCTGCGCGCAATGCCGTCGTACACTTTGTCTCGTAGGGCGCGCGGCATGAGACGGCCAATGATGCCAAGCGTCCTCCACATCCCACCGAGTCGCCGTAAGACATGGAGAACCGCGTCCGACCTCATCAGGATCGCGCCGTTGTCTGTTTGGACAATCAAACTATCCGGCAGTGACGCGCGTGCGGTGTCCGAGAGCGCGGCGCGGAAGGTGTCACTGTCGAGTGGCGCGAACCGGAACGCTTCGCCAGTATGATCTCGCGCGAGAATAAAGCGCACCGCCCAATGGCATAAGCCACAATGCCCATCGTAGAAAACCACTTCGGGGCGCTCGGCTTTGTGGGGCGGAAATAGCTCCATTGCCACACTCTCCTCACCGCAGCCAGCTCGCCACGTCGGCATCACTCGGCATCCGCCAATCCCCGCGAGGTGAGAGGCTCACCGACCCGACCTTGGGTCCGTCCGGCAAACACGAACGTTTGAATTGATTGGCGAAAAACCGACGTAAAAAAATAGTGAGCCAATGACGAATCTCCGCGGCGGTGTAAGGCTTGTCGAACTGAGCCTGATTCGCGAAATAGAGAATCTTTGCTGGCGCGGTCCCGTAGCGGAGAAAATGAAAGAGGAAGAAGTCATGCAATTCATACGGACCAATCACCTCTTCCGTCTCTTGCACGAGATCTCCGGTCTGCGTCGTCGGCAACAACTCTGGTGAAATCGGCGTCTCGACGATGGCTTGTAACGTCTCGCGCGTGGCCCCAGTAAACTCATGTTCCGCCGCCCAAGCGACGAGGAATCGCACCAAGGTCTTGGGGATACTCACATTGGGGTTGTACATGCTGATGTGGTCGCCGTTGTACGTCGCCCAGCCCAGGGCGAGTTCGGACAGGTCACCGGTACCGATCACAAAGGCGGTGTTCATCAACAGGCTCGTGCGCATCCGCGCCTGAACATTCTCGAAGGTGAGGTCGTGGCGCTGCTCCGTGGGGAGACGACGAATCCGTTCGGAGAACTCCTCCACGGTCAGACCCGCTAGGTCGAGCTCAAAGGGGCGATGTCCCAGTGCCCGCAGCTCTTCCAGACAAAGGGAACGAATATCGATTTCACGAGAGGAAACGCCCAGCAGCTTCATCAACGTAAGCGCATTTTGCCTCGTCCGATGCGTGGTGCCAAACCCCGGCATGGTCAATGCCTGGATCCGCGCCCGCTCCATGCCAATCTCATCAGCGGTTCGACAGGTCACCAGCAGTGCCAAGGTGGAATCCAACCCCCCGGATACGCCAATGGTCACCGTGGGTTTGTTGAGATGGAGCAAGCGTTTCCCTAGTCCCGCGACTTGAATATGAAAAATCTCCTCGCAGCGCTCACGCAGGTTTTGCGTG
>JANMSE010000567.1:0-16683 GCA_031389045.1 Deltaproteobacteria bacterium
TTCACCCACTCCGGCGCCTGTACCCCAACCGTCGTGGGATCAAACAGCACCAAGTCAGCATCTTTCCCGACAGCCAGAGTGCCCTTTTGCGTGTTGCCAAGAAATGCAGCCGGTTCCGAGGTCAGCCGCCGCACGCCTTGCTCTAGTGTGAGCGCCTGCCGTTTCCGTACCCATTCGCCAAGCAGATAGGTAGGCACTCCGGCATCACAATGCTGATCGACATGCGCCCCAGCATCCGAGAGGCCAATCAACACATCGGGATGCGTAATCAGCTCGCGCACCTCGTCGGCATTGGTGTTAATCACCGATAGTGTGATGCCCATCTCCAGCTCTTCATCAATCGCGAGGTCAAGGATCGTATCAATCGGGTCCCGTTCCCACAGCGCCGCGATCTCCGCGATGCTCTTATTGAGGTAGCGCCGGTTGTGCTCCTTCTCGACTCGGACCACGTGCACCCGGTCCCATTGATTGGTGAAAATCGCGCCACCGACTTTGAGGTCGCGACGAAATGCCTCACGAAAAGTCGGGTTCCGATAGAGCGCGATCTGGTCCGGCACGGGGCGGTTAAATGCCTCCCGCCACGACGGCAGGCTCGCGAAGATAAAGGGCACCTTCAGCGTATAGTATTGTTGAATCGGTCGCGGCGTCACTTGTGGTGGGATGCGCAGCCCTTGTCGGAACAAGGGAGCGAGACGCTCAAGCGCCGTGCGACAGACCCACGGCATATCGGACCGTCCCAACAGCCCCAACCAGGTCACCGGACGTTGGCTCTCAGTGGCGATCGCGACCAGCAGGTCGAGTTCTTCCTCGGTCAGCACACTCACGCTGCGGGTCAGCGCGATCTCAATCACCCCACGTCCCAGTTCACGCATCACCCGTCCCAGCGCGCACAACTCCGTTTTCGTCGCCATGCGACTCGCCAGGGGTTTCCCTTGATAGCCGATATGCTGATTCAGCAAACTGAGCGAAAACCCGTAAGCCCCGGCGTCCATCGCCTGGCGGAACAGTTGCACCATCCGTTCCAGTTCCGCCGGTGTGGCCTCGCGCTCCGACGCCTCGGCTCCCATGACGTAATACCGAAAACTGGACAGCGGCACGAGAAATCCCACATTCAGCCCCACACCGCGTCTCTCAATCGCCTGCATGTACTGCGGGAAACTCTCCCACTCATCCCACGCGACACCGTTGAGCAAAACATCCTGCGGCATCGCCTCGACATTCACCAAATCCCACGACACGATCTCCTTGTCTTGCGGGCGACAGGGCGCGACCCCAACGCCACAATTGCCCATCAACACCGACGTTACCCCGTGCCAATTGGAGCACGTGAGCAACGGGTCCCACGAAACCTGCGCATCGTAATGCGTATGAATGTCGATAAAACCAGGAGCCAAAACCAAACCATCGGCATCAATGGTCCGCGTGGCACCGCCCGCGGCATCCCCAACCGCGACAATTTTCCCGGCGTTGACCCCAACCGACCCCTGATAGATCGGCGCTCCGGTCCCATCACAAATCCGCGCGTTCTTCACCAACAAATCGTAACTCATGGTGATCCCTCCTTCTTGAATGCTGACTACTGACTATTATTTTGCTTGCTCTTGCACATACCGCGCGATCTGCTCATGCGTCGCGAACCACACCCCAGGTTTCTTTTTCATGTACGTGATAAGCCGCTCCAACATTTGCATCCGATAGCGATGCCCAATCACTTGGGGGTGCGTCACCAAAATGAACAGGCCGCCTTCCGCGTATGCGCCGTCAAATTCCTGAGACCAAATCGAATATACTTCGTCCGCCGTCCGTAGTCCCACATGGTGGCTCGCCCAACTCACCTGGAAGTACGGCCAATCATCGAGAATCCATTCGACGGGCAGCTCGATCACTCCCGAGTCTGTCCCTTCGGCGACCAGGGTATAGGGGTCATCATCCGCCATCATGCTGCTGTCATACAAAAATCCCATATCCTTCACAATCTGTATCGTTTGCGGGGTAAGGTCCCAGGCAGCGGAGCGAAACCCTACTGGCCGTTTCCCCGTTTTCTCGACCACGATCTTCATGGCCTTCTCGTAGGTCTCACGCTCTTCGTTTCCCTTGAATTCCAGGGGATTCTCATGGACGTAGCTGTGAAACCCAATCTCATGTTGAGTCCGTTTCAGTATTTCTTGAAGCTGTTCAGGATGCAGAATCATGGACATCGCCGGAATGAAAAACGTCCCCGGAATCTTATGCTTATCCAACAGCGTGAGAATGCGCGGCATCCCCGCACGCGCGCCATACTCGCCACGTGACATGTAGGATGGGCTCTGCTGTTTCTGAAATCCCAACCAGACCGGCTCGGTGTCGAAGTCGAAGGAAATACTCACCGCCACCTTGGCTCCGTTCGGCCACTGCTTGGGTTTCAGACTTTTTCCGGCGCGCACCTTGTTCACCTGTTGCTGAATCTGTTCCGGCGTCCATTTCCACACCTCGGCATCGTGGGCATGGTCCTGCGCTCGCCCCACCCGACTGCCACCCATCACAGCGACCATCACAATGGTCGCGACAAAACCGACACCTCTGCTCATCACTTTCGCTCCTCCCTTTACCCGTACCGCGAGTTTCCCTATGATCCCCAGCCATTCTAGAGGGGGAGGAAAAAACGGTGCTCGGAACTTTACTCTTATCGTATCCAGATTGGCTCTTAGATTTCGCGCTCTTTGTCGTGCGGGTCGCGCTGGGTGGCTGTATCGTCGTCCACGGTCTGGGAAAACTCGGCTTTCATCAAACCAATCCCGGTGGCGTTCCCGCCTTCGCGAGCTGGCTTAAAGACCTGGGCATACCGAACCCTCTCCTCAACGCTTGGATCGCCACCGTGATCGAATTTGGCGGTGGCATCCTATTTACGCTGGGCTTTCTCACTCGCCCCATCGCCCTCGCGTTAACAGTCAACATGGTCATTGCCGCGGTCACCGGTCACAAAGGTGCCGGCTATCTCATTCTCAACAACCCGCCAGGCGCGGAGTACGCGATCAACCTCGCGGTCCTCTTTGGTATGTTCTTCCTACTTGGCCCCGGCGCGATCTCACTCGATTATTGGTTCTTCCACCCGTAACCGGATCACGAGCGGGCGAAGATCTGCACAATGTTGCCCGCCGGGTCCTTGGTGGTGAAGTATTTGCCGTGGCCGCCCATATCGACAATCGGGTTCACCTGCGCCCCGGCTTGCGTGAGTTTCTCGCGCATCTCTAACAGGTTGTCCACTTCAAGCACGACCGTCGCGCCGCCACCCGGCGGCACGGACCCTTCACTCGGATCGGCGAGCGCGACGCCCACGCCGTTCACATCAAACTGCGTCCAGCGGTTCCCATCGCGGAACTTCACATTCATGCCCAGCGTGTCTTGATAAAACGCGACCGCTTGGTCCATGTTGCCGACCACATAATACGCGCTCGAAAATTTCTTAATCGCCATGATTGTCCTCCTCAGCAATTTTTCCTCGTCTATCACACTTCTTCCTCCGGCACGAAGAGGGGCATTCCGCTGCTTATCCAAAATCAGGTGAGACGAAAACCTGTCGTAACTCCCTGAAACCTCCAGCCATCCGCGAAAATCATCCTCAACATATTTGGGAGATCGCCCCTAACGGATATGCTCAGCGGCGGGGCCGGGCGCAATGCCTTGGACGGGGGCACGAACAATGACCGCCTCAATGGCCGCGAAGGGAAGGATCCCCTCCTAAGAATGCTACTATTCCGAGGGAGGAAACAAGCCAAAGCGAGCTTCGACTTGCCGGACGCGAAGCCGGCGAGCGTGGTTGAGATCGAACGCCGCGACGACGGCACGACCGATGGGCGTCACCCCAATCAGCTCATAGCCCTGCCAAGCGAAATGGTCTGCCCACCAATCCTGGCGGGGATGAAACATTGGTACCGCTTGGCCGGTCAGCGGGTCGCGCAGTCGCACGCGGGAGGTCTTCGCCAGATTACAGCCCGGACACGCCCAGGCCAGATTGTCCAGCTCGTCACTCCCACCCAGGATACGCGGCACGATGTGCTCGACATGAAAGACGGCCCCTTGCAGCTCCTGGTGCATCCGACAATACTCACACCGCTGCCCGGCTCTGGTTGCGACCATCTGCCGACGTTCTGCCCACGACAGACTCATAAGAGCGTACGGCCCAACACCTTGAGGGCTTCGCCCCGTAACAGTGCGATCGTTTCACTCAACTCCACTAACGCTTCTAACTCCTCCCGCTCGGCGGCACTCAGTTCACCTTCGGTGTTGCGGTCCATCAAGTCTTGGAGTTTGGCATTCAGCTTGGGTGAGAAGCGGAACTCGGCCACTGACGTCACCAGTTCCACCGGGGTTGCGATGGTCTCCATACTTTCTCCTCAGTCTCGTTTGGTCCTGTGCTTAGCTGGCTTTGGCTAAGAAGGCATCAATAGTCCGTAACAGGGTGCTGATCGCGTTGGGGCAGCCGATCGAACCACGGTAAGCGACGTTGGAGTTTACCGTTCGTTGAGGTGCCCGTGCAGTCCGTAAGCGGCGTGAAGTCGAGAATCTCAACGACAAGAATCACGGCGAGCTTGGCGATCAACTCGCCATGGAGGCGTAACGCTCCACACTCAGAATCCGACCTCACGGGTTGAGAGACGCCTAAGCGCTCGGCCATCTCTTGTTGCAAATGTTCATGGCGATTTCGGGATCATCCTCACCGTGATGCGCCCTGCTCTACCGGGTCGCCTGGGACTTTTCCTGGAACCACTTAATCAAGCGACCAGCGATGCTGATCCGTCCAGGAATGTTCGGTAGCGAGTCAGCACGAAACCACCCGGCTTCGACAATTTCCGTGGGATCAAGCTCCAGCTCGCCGTCCAGGTATTCCGCGGTAAACCCGATCATCAACGAATTAGGAAAGGGCCAGGGCTGACTGCCAAAATAACGAATGTTGCCCACGGTCACGCCGACCTCTTCCTTCACCTCACGCACCACGCATTCCTCAATGGTCTCCCCCGGCTCCACAAAGCCGGCGAGCACGCTGAACATCCCCCGTGGAAAATGCGAGGAGCGCGCCAATAAAATCTCGTCGCCGCGTTCGACCGCGACGATGATCGCTGGCGACAGACGCGGAAAGCAATGCAGCCCACAGTTGGGGCAAATTTTAGCCCGCTCCTTCTCCTTGGACTGAGTTTGGCTGCCACAGCGGCCACAAAATTGGTGCGTCCGGTCCCACTCGACAATCTGCACGGCACGGCCACCAAGGACAAACAAATCTTCCTCAAGCACCCCGTAGACCTGCCGCAGGTCCTTGAACCCCATCCCATCAGGAAGCGCCTCATCGGCCAAATCCACGGCATGACAAGGCACGCCATCATACCGGCCTAAATAATGCCGCTGCACGACCGTAACCCCCAACTCTTCAACTCGTTCGCGATACGGCACCCGCACCACATCTTCCGTGATCTCAACCAGTAAGCGATTGCGATGAAAGGCGAACCACCACGCTGGTCCCGCGTGCTCCTGGGGAGGAGCGACCTCGGAGGTAAATGTTTTCCGCATGCCAAACAGCGGCCATTCGCGTGGGTCAGATGAATCGTGTGTTGCCATAGGGGTCTCTCCTCCAGAGCGTCAGTTGCGCCGAGGCGCAGCATAGCAAACCGGCACAAGATGTCCCCTCCCCTGTTCAGGCAAGGCAGGACATCTCACCGCTTGACGCTCCATCTCCCACCCTTTACCTTCCCCGCAGCAGGAGGAACCCCGATGTCAACCAACACTCAGAAAATCACCGGTGCGGAAGCCATTCTCAATGTCGCCGCCGCCGCTGGAATCAAGGTCTGCTTCGCCAATCCCGGCACCACCGAACTCTCGCTCGTCCAAGCTCTCGATAAAAATCCCGCGATCCATTCGGTGCTCACCATCTTCGAAGGCGTCTGCACCGGTGCCGCCGATGGCTACGCGCGCATCTCCGGCACCCCAGCGTTAGCGCTGCTGCACCTCGGCCCTGGTCTCGCCAATGGCATAGCCAACCTGCATAACGCCCGCAAAGCCAACACGCCCGTCATCTCCATCGTCGGCGAGCACGCGACTTGGCATATCGCCGCCAATGCGCCACTGACTTCGGACATCGCGACCCTCGCGCGGCCCATGTCAAAGTTCGTCCACACCTCGACGCGACCAGAAGCCGCCGCAGCGGACATGGCGCTCACCATCGCCCAAGCCATGCAACTGCCGAGTGGTCCCGCCACGTTGATTATCCCCGGTGACGTGCAATGGGCCGAGGTGGACAATCAGCTCCCGACGCTCTCAATCCCCGAACCCACGGCCCCAACTTCGAATGACATTGATGCCGCCGCCCGTGCCCTCCGCGCTGGCAATGCGGCCTTGGTCCTGAGTGGGCGTGCCCTGCGCGCCGCTGGCCTGCGCGCCGCGGAACGCATCATGCGCGCCACCGGCTGTCGCGTGCTCGCCCCCACCTTTCCTCCCGTGCAAGATCGGGGCGCGGGGTTGCTGTCGCCCGACAAAATCCCCTATCCACCCGAACCCGCGCGCCAACTGCTCGCGCCCTACCGTTCGGTGATCCTCGCGGGTGCTGGCGAACCGGTGGCCTTTTTCGGCTATCCCAACAGTCGCAGTGGGCTCTGCGCCGAAGACGCCAAGATCATCCACCTGTGTCCGCCAACGACTGACCCCTCGGTCGCACTGGTGGCCCTGGCCGAGGCACTCAAGGCACCACCCGCGCAAGCGGTCCCCGCCGCTGAACGGCCCCAAGCCCCACGTGGAGCACTGACGCCGCTCGCCATGTGCCAAGCCGTCGCCGCCGCTCAACCCGATAACCTTATTGTCATGGACGAAGGAGCCACCTCCGGGTTCGCCTACTACGGACTCGCGGCGGGCGCGCCACCGTTCACGTACATGGCCCTCACCGGCGGCTCTATCGGGCAAGGACTCCCATGTGCCGTCGGAGCCGCCGCCGCTGAGCCGCAAAAACGCACGGTGTGTCTCGAAGGAGACGGCTCGTCGCTCTACACGATTCAGTCGCTGTGGACGATGGCGCGCGAGAAGCAGAACGTCACCACGGTGATCTGTAAGAACCGTGCCTATGCGATCCTCCGGTGGGAAATGGAGCGCGCGCGGGCGACTCCTGGCCCCGCGAGTCTGGCGCTCACGTCGTTGGAGAATCCAGAGATCAACTTCGTGAAAGTGGCTGAAGGCTTCGGCGTCGAAGCCCGTGCCGCGCGCACCGCCGAGCAACTCACTGAAGCCTTGCACTACTCATTCAAGACCGCTGGACCGATGCTGATTGAAGCGAATTTGGAGTGAGTCTCCTATCGGTAATCACATTTCCCCCTTCCTCGCCCTCCTTTGAGGGGATGGGTTTCCCACCTGCGTGGTTTCTCCGGTCCATCGTGCCCGCGCAAGCGAGCCTCCAGGCGTAGTGTCCCGCGCAGGCGGGATTCCTGGATTCCTGCCCGCGCGGGAATAGTAGCGTCGCAATCGGGTCTCACTGAACTTGTCCACGAAGGCGCGTGCTATAAAAACGCGCAGGAAGAACAGCACTCTGCTGTTTTAGCATCACCGCATCGTGATGCCGCACGAGGTGCCCCTCCGCCTTTCCGCGCCTTTTCACGCGAAAAATCAGGCCTTTTCTTTCGTCCCTCACACGCCCCGCTGCCTGGCGCGAAAATTGCGCTAGCAGGGCAGCACAATTTCACGTCATCAACAGGTGATGGCGACTCCGATGCTCGCCCGACGACGAGCGACGCGTGGTGAGAAACCCACGCGCCTAATCCACAAGCAGCACTAACTCCTGGTGAGCAGCGGGAGAGAAAAGGAGGGAAGCAAAAGCGTCTGGCTCAGCATACAGCCGGGAGAACCACACTACGGGAGAAGAGAGAAGAAGGAGGTTATCATGTCTCCGCTCCACCCAACTTAACTCACGAGCACCCTTTGGCGGCTCTCATTCATTGAAATTGTTTAGCCCACTTTCATGTTACGTCTTTAGGGAGAAGGAGGAGCGTATGTCAGTGTTCAACTCATTGCATATCAAGGGAATCGGCTGCCTTGGGGTGGCTTTCCTTTCGGCTTTGTTACTCATCCCACCGCCGGCTTTCGGTAACAATCAGGACGACGACAGCGGAGGAATCCCAGGAGCCCCGCCTGGCATCGATGTCGATAAAGGTCGTCGAGTGGGAACGTCACGAAAAGGTTTACCCATGAAACCACCCCCACCGCGCGATGGAAAATTTCATCTCGTGGAAGCGACAATCGAGGATATCCATAGGGCTCTCCAGAGACGGGAGCTGACCTGCTCACAGTTGGTCAAACTCTATTTCAAGCGCATCAAGGCGTACAGCGGGCAGTGCGTGAAGTATGACACTAACGGTGATGGCATCAGTCCGGATTATGACTTCTACATGCCCAGTGGGAAAGGCGTGTATCTTGGAGTCGTCAGTCCGATCGGGAATGCGGGTCAGATCAACGCCCTCCAGTCCCTCAACTTACGCCCGGCCAACTACACGGCGCTGGGCTTCGCCCCGCCTCATGATCCCGGCCCGCGATCGGAGACTGATCTGATCGACAATGACCCGGCTCTGCCGGACGCTCTGGAAGTGGCGGCCCAACTGGATCGAGATTTTCGACCCACGAGCATGCGTCCACTGCACTGTGTTCCCATTGTCATCAAGGATCAGATGGAAACCATCGACATGCGCACCACGGATGGTTCGCTCACTCAGTTCGCGGATGATCGCCCAGCTCACGATGGCGCTTTGGTGGCGAAACTACGAGCGGCAGGGGCCATTATTATTGGCAAGGCCAACATGGATGAATACGCCGGAGGAACGCATCGCAGTTCCTATGCGGGGCAAATGTGCAATCCCTACGCGACCGATCGCGATGGGGGGAGTTCGAGCACCGGCTCGGCAACCGCCGTGGCGGCCAACCTCGCCGTGTGCGGGATCGCGGAAGAGTCGTTAGGATCAGTTCGTGAACCAGGCGCGAAGACCCACGTCGTCGCCATGACGCCTACCCGCGGACTCGTCAGCCGTTTTGGCACCTGGGGAGCCAACCTCATCAGAGAACGATTCGGTCCGGAATGTCGAACAGTGGGAGACTTGGCCAAGGTACTGGACGCGATACGAGGCTATGATCCACGAGATCCCATTACCGCCACGCAGGTCGGGTACACACCGAATGCCTCGTTCGCTACTTTCGCGAACGGGAAGACCTTGCGCGGCAAGCGGCTCGGTATCATCCGTGAGTTCATGCCCAATATCACGGTCAATGACGCGGATTCGATCCGCGTCTTCAATGCGGAAGTCATTCCCACCCTACGCGCGGCGGGAGCTGTGCTGCTCGAATCCGTCAATGCTCGCGATATCGCCAAAGGCTGGGCCGTCGATGACCCCAGCATCCCCAATATGAACATTCAGGCCATCGTCGCGGAGATGCTCCCGACACTTGACCCGTCGTTTGCGAATGCCTCCACCGTCCCCTCACCAAGCACGACAACGGGCCTCTTGCCGAATATCCTGCGCCAAGTTTTCGATCCGGTCGGCCCCCTGTTCCCGCCTGGAACCGATATTATCTGGAAGAGTGTCGAGATGTTTTTTGTCCCGACGTCGTTTCCGGCGGAAATTAACCTCCGCAAGCTCGACACCACTCCCACGGGAAACCTCAACCAAGGACAGTATGCTTTGGAACAGATGCTCGTGAGGAGAAATGACCCACAAGTGAAAAGGGTGGTGGATCTCAGCATCGACTTCGACGACCTTGATGGCGACGGCAATACCACCGAGCATATCAGCTTTTTCCGCGTCAATGACGATGCGACAGGAACCATCGTGCAAAGGAATCGCCCAAGCGTCACTCCCAATGTCGGAGTCCCCGCCATTCCTAGCGGTCTGACGCTTGATACCCAAGGGGAAGCAACCCATCTCTTCAGAATGCAAGCGATTCGCGAGATCGTCGCACGGATCATGGTGGACTACAAACTCGATGCCTTGGTTTATCCATACGAGACGATTCCGCCGAAGATTCTCACCGGCACGAGTGAATCCATCGCGTGGCTCACCTACGACGGGCGGTCTAATCGAGGCATTAACGGCTTTACCGATGTGAGTGGGTTGCCGGATATCGGTGTGCCGGCTGGATTTACGCGAGTCGTGTACGATCGCACGACCCGAGGCGCCCCTTCGGAAGCGCTCGCGCTTAATCCACCCGCGGTGAAAAGAGATGTCGCCCTGCCTTTGAGCGTTCAGTTCCTTGGTCGGATGTGGTCCGAACCGGTCCTTTTGGAGATTGCCTCAGCGTACGAATACGCGCGCGGGCCTCGGACCCCGCCGCCTGATTTCGGCCCACTGCCAGGCGAGCCGTAGACACGCGGGGACTTGGGGGCTGGGGGAAACCATCAATGCCATAGTGGAACTCCCCAGCCCCCGTGGTTCTCATTCCTTGAAATCGCTTGACCCACGGACGTCGCCCTACTCCCGACTCTGTCGTCAGTGGTGCAACAGTCAGCAACCCTCATCTCATTTTAGGAGAGCCCAATGTTATTGCTGTCGAGTATCAGAATAAATCCAAATAAAAGAACACGTGTTGTTCTTGCGACTGTCTTTTTCGCAAGCGTACTGGTGTCACCTGCCGTTACTCTTAGCGTTCATTTTCTTCCTCTCTCTCTGGAGGGGACGCCGTCCGCCTTTGCAGCTCAAGACCTGGGGAAGCCTGGTGAGAAGTTCCAACTAGAAGAAGCAACCATCTCGGATATTCACACCGCGATTCTGACAAAAAAGATCACCTGTACCGAGTTGGTTCATCAGTACTTGGATCGTATCCAGGCGTATAACGGCACCTGTGTAAATCAGCCGCAGGGATTACTTGGCCCCATTTCGACCATACCCAATGCCGGACAGCTCAACGCACTCCAGACCCTGAATCTGCGACCAGCAACGAGGATCGCTTAGGGTTCGATGCTCGCAAAGCGAGAAGCATGACCAACCCGGCTGATAATGACCCCACTATGCCAGACGCCCTCCAGGTCGCAGCAGCACTTGATGCCAATTTTGCAAAGACGAAAAAATTGTCGGGGCCACTGCACTGCGTCGTAATGGCCATCAAGGATCAGTACGATACGTTCGATATGCGAACCACCTCTGGGGCGGATACTTTTTACACTAATGATCGTCCCCCAGATGATGCCACCTTCGTCAAACGCCTGCGCAAAGCTGGAGCAATTCTGCTCGCGAAAGCGAATATGGGGGAATACGCCGCGGGAGGAATTCCAGGAGTTCGCAGCTCGTTTGGCGGGACCAACTGCAATGCGTATGATACGGAACGCGACCCTGGGGCATCGAGTGGCGGTTCCGGCAGCTCCGTGTCAGCCAACCTCGTGACCTGCGCGATCGGAGAGGAAACGGGAACTTCGGTTCGCGAGCCAGCCAAGAACAACAACGTGGTTGGGCTTGCGCCGACACGCGAGTTGGTGAGCGCGGACGGGATGATTCAACAGGGGATCACCACCAGAGTTGGACCAATCTGTCGCACGGTGGAAGATGTCGCCCGTGTCCTTGATGTGTATGCGGGCTTTGACCCGAAGGATGAATTAACGGCCTTCAGTATTGATCGGGTGCCCGCGGCCCCCTATCAAAATTTCGCGAAAAAGAGACGGCTGGACGGAGTACGGATTGGGGTGATTCGAGAATACATGGATAAAGACCTCTTCAGTGTCGCCGACCATGAGACTATCGATATCATAGACAAGGGCATTGCCGACTTACGCAAACTCGGAGCCCAAATAGTTGACCCCGGCAATGGTGGAGCATTGTTCCAAGGCTGCGTTGATAAGTACTCTCCGGTATGGCGCAACCGGCTCTTTATCGGCCAATTTCCCACCTACTTCCCACCTGGAACGGACCACATGCCCCTTTTGGTCAACATGTTCTTCAACCTCTCGCTCGTACCCCATGATCCCGTCAATGGACAACCCAATATCCGGAATCTCGGACTAGCGGCCGGCGACACGGGAGATGCCAAGTACAATTTCAATGTCTACTTGAAAGAGCGTGGGGATCCAGCGATCCAAAGCGTCACGGATTTAATCAACAAGGCGAATTTCTGGACTGATCCTGTGATCGCGAATCGGAAAGCGAATCTCCAGAATACGGACACAGCCTTGACACTGGCCAGTCAGAGCACGCTGCAAAATCGGTTTGCCTTACAGACGGTGATCTTCCAGTGCTTCGCGGAAATGGATCTTGACGCCGTGACCTACCCGACCGGCAATGTGCCCCCTACGATCATAACGAATCCCGAGGAGCCCAATGTCAACGACCGAAATGGTGGAGGACTGTGGACGTTCATCAACAGCCGGGGCTTCCCAGCGATCACCGTCCCCGCCGGGTTCACGACCGTAGTATATGACCGCGATGCTGCTCTTAATCTAATGGGACCGACTCCCGCGAAGTTGCCAGTCGGGATTGATTTCCTCTGTCTGCCCTTTGGCGAGCCAACCTGTTTGAGTATAGCGTCGGCCTATGAAGCAGCCACGAAACATCGCTCTCCTCCGCCTGACTTTGGACCACTTGACGACAGCGGCAACCGAGCAAGCCTCAGTACCCCCGGTAAGCCGCGTCTGATGCCCAAAGCACTCAAGCGCAGCGAAACAGTCCAGAATTAGCGCGGGCGAGCAGCCTCCATTTTTTTCTAAGGAAGAGGTTCTCTGGAAATCACTGTTCGTCCGTCGTCTCCCCTTCGATGATCTCAGGGGAGACGACGGACGAACAGCTCGTTGTCAAATGATTTCGGGAGAGCCTCTCATTGCATCCACAAAGTCGATCTGGTAGCTCTTCTCCCCGAACCGAGCATGTCGGGATAAAAGGAGGAAAGCATGTCAACTCATCATTTCAGGTGGCGTTTGTACTTGACAGTCATCGTCTCTCTCGGTGTCCTCTGTTTCACTGGGGTTCCGTATGCGGTCTTTGCCGATGAAACCTGCCAATCGCCGTACCTGCCCAAAATCACCGGGGTGGAAGATTATGTCTACGTCTGGACCCTTGGTACCGAAGGTCTTGGCGACGGATCGGATAAACTGGTCACGATTGGCACCAATCCCGCGCGCGCCGACCAGTATGGCAAGGTGATTTCGAGTGTCTCCGTCGGTGGTCGCCACGAAGCGCATCATGGCGGGTTCACCGATGACCGCCGCTATCTCTGGCTCGCGGGACTCGACGACAGTAAAATCTTCATTTTCGATGTCGTGGCCAACCCGTCCAAACCCGTGCTCACCAAAACCATCGACACCTTCGTGCAAGATTCCGGTGGCGTCGTCGGCCCGCACACCATCTACCCGCTGCCCGGTCGCTTGCTCATCACCGGACTCTCGAACGACAAGGATCACGGCGGCAAAACCGGGATGGTCGAATACAGTAACGAGGGCAAATACATTCAGACGATATGGATGCCCGACGGCGCGGAGTACGGCTACGATGTGCGGGTGCAACCGCATCTCAATCGCATGCTCACCTCGTCGTTTACTGGGTGGAACAACTACATGATGGATTTCGGCCAGATGCTCGCGGACCCAGAAGCCATGAAACGCTTTGGCGGCACGATGGTGATTTGGGACTTTCATGCGCGCAAACCCTTACAGACCTTCCAAGTTCCTGGCGCGCCGCTGGAAGTGCGCTGGGCGCTGCAACCGCGCAATCACTACGCCTTTACCGCGACCGCGCTCACCTCCAAAATCTGGCTCATCGACCAGCAACAGGACGGCACCTTCGCGGCCAACGCGGTCGCGGACATCGGCGACCCCAGCAAAATTCCACTGCCGGTTGATATCAGCCTCTCCGCCGACGACCGTTTCCTGTTCGTCAACACCTTCATGGACGGCACCTGCCGCGTCTTCAACGTCGCCAATCCCAAGAAACCGAAACAGGTGCACGAACAGAAGATCGGCTCACAGGTCAACATGGTGTCACAGTCCTGGGACGGGCAACGGGTGTACTTCACGACCTCGTTGCTCGCGAACTGGGACAAGAAAGGGGACGCCAACGAACAATTCCTGAAAGCCTACAACTGGGACGGCACAAAGCTGAAACACACGTTCACGGTGGATTTCAACAAAGAAGGTCTTGGTCGTCCGCATATCATGCATTTCGGGCAAGATCAGTTTTACAAGAATCAGATTTATACCGAACAGCAAGCGGCCAAAGACGCCAAACTCGCGGTGGTTGCGCGCTAACTCACGCTAACTCGGAGGTAGGGTCCGCTCAGCGCACCTCGGTTCCGGGATCGAACAACGGTGCGCAAAGCGCATCCTACTCCACTCCCGGCTGGGAGAGGGTGAGGGTGAAGGGGATTTACAGCGGTTTTCATTGGAGCGAGGAGACATCCCTTTCCGTAGGCCGGGATAAGGCCGTAGGCCGTTCCCGGCGCGAGCGTACGGGCCGGAAACGCTCGGCTTATTCCGGCCTACTTTCTTTCTCTCTTCGTTCAAGTACAAACCGCTGTAATGAGTTTTTCCACATGCGCATCGTGCCTCAGCTCTTTCTCTGCCTTTCCTCCCTCTTGTTACCGGTCCTAGTCCACGCCCAATCCTCCGTCGTACAAGACGCCGTCCAACCGCAATTCACGCCGCCGCCGCCAGGCACCTACACACTCCCAACCATCGACACCGTCACCGACCACATCTTTCTTGATACCAAGGGCGAAACGGTCAACCTGCGCAATCTGACCCAAGGAAAAATCGCGGTCCTGTCGTTCATGTACACCTCGTGTGCTGATGTTGGCGGCTGTCCGCTGGCGGCCGCGGTACTGCAACAAATTGACCGTCGATTACATGAGCGCCCGGCATTGGCCAAACGTGTGACGCTGTTGTCCGTGAGTTTCGACCCCGCACGTGACACCCCTGCGCATCTCGCCAAGACGCGCGACATCCTCAATCCCCGCACCGACTGGCATTTTCTGACCACGTCCTCACAAGCACAGCTCACTCCGATCTTGGCCGACTTCAACCAATCCGTAGTCAAACTCAGCCACGAAAACGGCGACTGGAGCGGACTCTTTCGCCATGTGCTCAAAGTCTATCTGCTTGACGCCAACCACAACGTGCGGAACATCTACAGCACCGGACTTTTCAACGCCCAGCTTGTCCTCAACGACATCGAAACCATTCTTCTCGAAACCGACAAACAGGCGGTAACGACAACCCCACAGCCATGAACACCCCAGTCCTATTCTGCCTTGCTATTCTGCTCATTTTCAGCAACTCGCATCTTCACGCCGCCGACTCCGAACTCCCAGACTCCGAACTCCGAACTGCTGTTGTCCCCCTCGGCCTCCCTCCCCTCCCCGTCCCCACGACTAACCCCCAGACTCCAGAAAAGATCAAGCTAGGACAGAGCCTTTTCTTCGACCGTCGGCTCTCGCCCAATGACACCATGTCCTGCGCCATGTGCCATCTGCCCACGCAAGGATTCACGGTGAATGAAACCCGCCTCGCCGTCGGCCTCAACGGCAAAACCACCAAACGCAATTCGCCCACACTGTTTAATGTCGCGTATCAGCGCCTGCTGTTTCTCGACGGGCGCGAATTTACACTAGAAGACCAAGTAATTTCGCCGCTCATCAATCCCGTCGAGATGGGAAATCCGTCCATTGGGTATGTGGTCAACAAGATTCGCAAACTGCCGGGCTATGAAGAGCAATTTCACAATGTGTTTGGCGAAGGTGTAAGTGTCGAGACCCTGGGGAAAGCCATCGCCAGCTACGAGCGCACCATCCTGTCCGGGAACTCGCCCTTCGACCGCTGGTATTTTGGCAAGGATCAAACCGCGGTCAGTGACGACATGAAACGGGGCTTCAAGATTTTCTCAGGCAAAGGGCAATGCAGCACCTGTCACACGGTCAGCAAGGACTTCGCGCTCTTCACGAACCAGGGGTTTCACAATACCGGCGTCGCCCAGGTTCAGCTTATTCCCGAAAAGACGGTGGCTGTGGACCTCGGTGGTGGGCTCACAGTGCAGATGCCCCGCGCGCAAGTAGACGAAATCCTCACGCCACCGAGTCAGGATTTAGGCCGCTACGAAGTCACCCACGACCCCACCGACCTGTGGCGATACAAGACGCCATCGCTCCGCAACGTCGCGCTCACCGCACCGTACATGCACCACGGGGCACTGCTGACGTTGGAAGAAGTGATTGATTACTACGACCGAGGCGGTACCGGAGCCGACGGGCAGGACCCGCGTGTCAGTCCACTGCACCTTTCCGCGCAGGAGAAGCAGGGGCTGCTTGCGTTTTTGCGCAGTCTCACAGGCGATGTGGACAACCTGCTGATGAACGCTGACATGCAAAATCGATAATCCCGTTGTTCGCCGCTGCGATGGCGGGAATCTTTTGTAGAGGTTCTTGATGATCTCCTGGACAGAGATTTCGCCACGGGCCGCGCGTTCGAGATCCGCCACGAGTACGCTGGACGGTTCTAATCCTTCCAACCGTTGTTGGGCAATCGCGTTTTCCACCACGCGCAGATTGTGACTGATTTCGTGCTCGTTGGGCATATCACTCCCTGCCTTTCGTGCGAGGCATCGTACCATGAGCGCGCGAACAAATCCTCCCGCCACACATCCATCGGATTTCCATAAATTTCCGCCAAGCTGATGTTGACAGCCGTCCGTGGCACGGTACCTTACGGCTTTGATTTCC
>JANMSE010000591.1:0-3088 GCA_031389045.1 Deltaproteobacteria bacterium
GTGGCGGCGGACTGTCGAAAGCCGAAGCCAAAATTCTCCGCGAAGAACTGACGGCGCTCAGGCTGCCGGAACCTCTCTCTGGATTTGGCCTGACGATGATCGGCCCGACTCTGCTCCAGTATGGCACTGAAGAGCAGAGGCTGGAGCATCTCCCGAAAATCGTGCGTGGCGAGATTCGCTGGTGCCAAGGCTACTCGGAACCAGGTTCCGGTAGCGACCTCGCCTCGCTGCAAACCAAGGCCGTTCTCCACGGCGATCAGTACGTCGTCAACGGACAAAAAGTGTGGACCTCCTACGCCAATAACGCGGACTGGATGTTCATGTTGGTCCGCACTGACCCCGACGCGCCGAAGCATCTGGGCATCACGTTCATGTTGGTCGATATGGACACTCCTGGGGTCGAAACCCGACCGATCAAATTGATTAGCGGCTCCTCACCATTTTGTGAGACGTTCCTCACCGATGTGGCCGTGCCGGTGAAGAATGTCATCAGCAAAGTGAATGATGGCTGGACCGTGGCCAAAGCGCTGCTCAATCACGAACGCTCAATGATCGCCTCGGCGTTTGGCGCGGGAGCGAAACGCCGCACAATGGCGGACTGGGCACGCGAGTATGTCGAGAGCGATGGCGACCGCCTGGCCGACGCCGCGCTCCGTCAGCGCATCGTGCAGTTTGAAATGGATGTGCTAGCGTTCAAACTAACATCCGACCGCACCCGCGACGCCGCCAAAGCCGGGCGCCCGCCTGGACCAGAAAGCTCGATGTTCAAGATTTATGGCACTGAGCTGAACCAACGCCGCCAAGAACTGTTGTTGTCGATTGCTGGGCCACAAGCTCTTGGCTGGGAGGGCGAAGGGTTCAACCACCGCGAGTTGACGCTCACCCGCGACTGGCTCCGCTCCCGCGGCAACACCATCGAAGGCGGCACCAGCGAGGTGCAGCTCAATATCATCGCGAAACGGGTGTTGGGACTGCCCGATTGAAGGATTTGGGAATTAGGAATTAGGATTTAGGGAAGAGGAAGACGTGATCCGTATTCCTTGCTAAATCCCAGAGCCCAAATCCCAAATCCCAGAGCCCAAATCCCCAGGAGCTTCCCATGCAACTCGTACTCACTGAAGACCAAGAACTGCTCGCCAAAACAGCAAGTGACTTTGTTCGCTCCCATTCGCCCATCAAACGGTTTCGCGCGTTGCGCGATGCGAAGGACCCGCTGGGCTTCTCGCGTGACCTGTGGAAGCAGATGGCCGATCTGGGGTGGACTGGCATTTTGATCCCCGAAGAACATGGCGGTTCCGGCATGGGGCTCGCCGATCTCGCGGTCGTGCTCGAAGCACTCGGTCGCGTCCTCGCGCCTGAACCGTTTCTTTCAACCGTGCTGCTCGCTGGCCAGCTCCTCACCATCGCTGGCAATGACCAACAGAAACGTTCATGGCTTCCTCCGATTGCCACGGGCGAGAAGATTCTCACGGTCGCCTATCAGGAGGCTCGTAGCCGCTACGATCTGAACCGCGTCACAACTAAGGCCGAACAGGATGGCAATGCGTGGCGCCTCTCCGGCGAGAAGATACAGGTGCTGGATGGGCTGAACGCCGACCTGCTCATTGTCTCGGCCCGCACGGCGGGCGCGACCAACGATCCGCACGGCATCAGCCTGTTTCTCGTGCAACGCGATACGCCAGGGCTGACGGTCATCCCCCAACACCGGCTCGACAATCGCGCCGTCGCGCTCGCCTCGTTCGATAGCGTCACCGTGGGAGAGGACAGTCTCATTGGCGCGCTTGGGGAGGGATACCACCTGCTGTCACAAACAGTTGACCGCGCCACGATTGGCCTGTGCGCGGAAATGCTGGGCGGCATGAGCCAGATTTTCGATGACACGATGACCTATCTCAAAACCCGCCAACAATTCGGCGTGCTCATCGGCACGTTCCAGGCTCTCAAGCATCGCGCGGCGCGGTTGTTCATGGAGCTGGAACTCGCGCGCTCCACAGTCATGGCGGCGGCCCGTGCCGCGGACGAAGGGAGTGACGATTGGGTGACGCTGGTCGCGCTCGCCAAAGCCCGCTGTTCCGACACTTACATCCTCGCGGCCAATGAAGGCGTGCAGATGCACGGCGGCATTGGCATGACCGACGAGCACGATGCCGGTTTCTACCTCAAGCGCGCACGTGCCGCCGAGATGACTTTTGGTGATGCCGCGTGGCACCGCGAACGCTGGGCGAGCTTGCATAAATACTGAAGCGTTCAGCCGTCAGCTCTCAGCTTTCAGCAAAAACAAAGAGACCCACGCACTACCTGATATCTCTGGCTCATGTGGGAAGTGAGGCAAAACCTTCTGTGTTTTCTTGTCTGGCTGATAGCTGATAGCTAAACTCTTACGTCTTAAATTCTCACACCGAGGCACACTACTATGTCTGACACCCCGACCAACCAAGACCAAATCCGCTATTGGAATGAAGAGTCCGGCCTGAAATGGGTACGGAACCAACAACGCCTAGATGCGCAAATCGAGCCACTCGGGCTCGCCGCCCTGCAACGCGCTAACATTCAACTCGGAGAGCAGGTGCTGGATGTCGGCTGTGGCTGTGGACAAACCTCGTTGGCATTAGCAAGCCGAGTCGGGCCCAGTGGCGCGGTCGTGGGTCTCGACATTTCGCAACCCAAGCTCGCCCGCGCGCGGGAGCGGCAACAGGAACTCAAACTGACGAACCTCGAATTTATATGCGCCGATGCGCAAACTCATGCGCTCGCACGTGACCGCTTCGACGTGATCTTTTCGCGGTTCGGAGTGATGTTCTTCGAGGATCCCACCGCCGCCTTTCGCAATCTGCGCGGTGCGCTGCGCGCCACGGGACGACTCTGCTTCGTATGCTGGCAAGAGCTGGCCAAGAATGACTGGGCGCGTCTTCCGCTCAAGGCCGCCTTACAACACGTGCCACCACCACCTCCGCCAGTCCCACACGCCCCTGGACCGTTCGCCTTCGCCGACCCGGATCGGCTCCGCCTCATTCTCACTACTGCTGGCTTCGCGGATGTCGTGCTCGAAACGCACCAGACTGACATCAGCTTGGGTGGTGCCACCACG
>JANMSE010000598.1:0-3972 GCA_031389045.1 Deltaproteobacteria bacterium
TCCAAGGTCGGCGGAAGTAATATCCCCCAGGTTCTCAACTCCGTCCTTAGTCCTCAGCACTCAGTCCTTATGTTTGTCATTTTTGACTTTTGACTTTTGACTTTTCATGCTTCCTCGCTCCCCCACAACCGCTGCGTCGCGAGACGGGCCCCATCACTACATGCCTTCAGTTTCGCCCACACCACTCCTTCAGCCACCATTTCCCACCCAGCAAACGTGCCAAACCCACAATCGGACCCAGCAATAACACGGGTGCGATCTCCCACGACATCAACGACTTGACAGATCCGATTCGCGACGACCTCCGCTGGTTCGATGTAGTTCGTGGTCGAGTCAATCACACCAGGAATCAAGATCATCGACGCTGGCAATTTGTATCGCTTGAAGACAGGGGACTCATGTTGATGACGAGGGTTCGACATTTCCAGGGACAGGGCTCCCACTTTTGCTTGATAGAGAAGCGGTAAAATGTCGGCGAGTGGGACGTCGTGATTGTGCGGCCCATCGTAATTCCCCCAACAGACATGGAGGCGGACACGATCGCGTGGAATGTTACGGATCGCATGATTCATCGCCGCGATGTGCAGCTCGACGATCTTCTGAAATTCTTGCGTCGAGTTATCTTGGTAGAGGAACGTCCGTTCCATCGCCAAGTCCGGGGCGTCAAGTTGCAGAACAAAACCCTGCGCATGAATGTATTCGTACTCCTTGCGCATCTGCTCGGCGACGGCAAAGACGTAGCGTTCATGGGAATCGTAGTGCGCGTTGAGCATGGTCGTGCAAATAATGCCCGGCGACGCCGCGGTCATGAACGGTTCGACAAATGGTGGCGATGCCTGGTCCAAGCAATAGCGAAAGAGCGTGCATTCTTTTTGCACTCCGGAGAGGTCTTCATACGCCACCTCCGATATCGCTTGCGGCGCATTAAACACCTTGGCACGGCCCATCTGCCGTTTCGCCATAATGGCCATGAAGTCTGGAAACTCTCGCATATCTTGAGGAACGGGACGCTTACTCTCCCCGCCAAAGCCGCGCATGCGCTGCGGGACATACGTCTGAAAACCAATCCGCGGCTGTTCACCATCGTTGCCAATATCAACACCCGCATCCAATTGTTTTTGGACAACATGTTGAACGGCATCCGCCGCCGCGCGCTCAAGCTCAGCAAGGTTGACCGCTTCTCCTTGTTCCTGACGGATGAGCATCTCTGACAAGGCGGGATTACGCGGCAAACTCCCAACATGAGTAGTCAGAATACGATTCTCACTCTTTTTCATACGCCCTCCCTCTTTCCCCGATGCTTAGAAATCAAACCCCAACTGGGTCGCGCGCCCTTTCGCGGGGATCGGTCGCGGGGTGCGGTTTTGCGCGGGACAAAATTCACGAAAGTCACAACTCGTACACCAGGCCCCTTCCTGGGGATGGAACTCCTGCTCGCGGTTGATGTCCCGACATAACGCCCGTACCCGGGACTGCGCCACCGCTGGTTCATCGGCCTCAACCGTTTCGGTCTGACCGGTCCGCAGATAGTAAAAAGAGAGCTTCTTGGCCGCTTCTCCGGTCCGCGCATGAAATCCAAGCTGGTAGACATCTAACTGCAAAGGATCGGGCGGGATAATGCTCCGTTGCGCCAGCTTATAGTCGATGATCTCGAATCCGTCCGGTGTGTCATCAACCCGGTCAATACGCCCAGTGAGGACAAACGGGCCGACATGCAGGGTGAATTTTTCTTCCAACAGATACGGGGTGGGAAACTGCCCACGGTAAGCTTCCCAATAGCGCCTGAGCAGTGCCTGTCCTTCTTGATACTGCTCATCCGTCAGAGGACGTAAGGGATTGTCGTGGTACCCTTTGAGGTGAGCCAGGAGCGTCTCAAGGGCATTGGCTGAGGAAGGGAACAGGGCTGGGGCTTCGGTGTGTTGTTGCTTCAGCCCCTGATGGAAAAGATGCAGAGCACCATGTAATGCGCGAGACGACTGCGCCGCTGGTCGTGGTCGACTCGGGAGCCCTCGGTTATACCGCAGGTGATAGCGAAAGTTGCATTGCTGGAACGTCTTCAATGCTGTGTATGAAAGCTTCACAGCGTCTATCTCTACAACAACTCGTTTTTGCTTACCAGCCCGACAACCAAGGGGAACGGAGCCCGGATGGAACGGAGTGGAATCCGGGGTGCCTACCACTAGCCGTCCGCCTTCCTGGATTACGCTCCGCTTCGTCCAGGCTACTCGCTGCACCGCTCCCGGTTGTCGAGGCTCACCCCGAACTTCCTATTATTCGTGGCAACACGCCCTTTCGCTGCCAGGAGTGTGGAGAAGAGTCACTTTAGCTTGTCGGTGGATGCCATCCGGCTAGCACCCAGCGGCGCCGAGCGCGGGTGATATTTTCGTTATTGAGTTTGAGAGCCATCACCGTTGCACGCCCACAAGGTGTAAGTCCAACAATCTCCGCACTATGGTCACTCCAGCGAAAGTGGTCGTTCCAAACTTGCTGACGTGGATTGAATAAGGCTACGGTCTCTCCGGTCTCAGGGTCGGGAGCGTACGTTTGGACGCCCTTATAGCCGTTGCAGAGAGGACATGCGAGCCAAAGATTCTCCTCATCGGACCGACCACCAGCCGCAAGGGGAATGAGATGCTCGATGTGCATGGGCATACCCGTAATGAGTTGCGAGGTCTGGCAGTAGCCGCAACGGTATTGAGCCGCTGCCGCCACTTTCTCGCGTACGGCGTCGGCGAGGTAAGGACGTGCCACGACGTATTACTCTTACTGTTGCTGGATAGGAACTTGGTAGCCACGTCTGGCCAGAAGGAGCCAGGCATGAGACTGACGGACGAGCAAACGGCCATATTCGGCCATGAGATCTTGGAGCCGGACAGCCGCGTCAGGCGTCAGCTCACCAGCATTCTGGCCCTCAAGAAGAGTCGCTAATTCTTCTTGCTGACGTTCAGGCAGTGTCCTCTTGCTCGCTTGCCATAGGACCGCGTCATCCAGGGTAGACATACGGGCAAGGACATCAGCTTCATCAGCAGGCACATCATCAAGGGGTGGGAGCGTGTGAGCCAGACTTTCTTGGAGTATTTCTCCTACCGGTCGCTGGGTCACCTGAGCCAGTTTGCTCACCGTAAGATAGAGACTGTCAGGAAGTTCTAAGGTAATCAGTTGAGATGCCATCCGCACGCTCCACAACTCACGAGCTGTTTATCTTGTTGGGAACGTATCACACAGCGAATAGTATTGCACAGTCACGAGGTTTGACGTATCCGCGACTTGCCCGAACCATGTCGCCCGGATGGAACGGAGTGCAATCCGGGATTCCTCCCCCGCCGGGTGCCACTGCTGGCTTGTCCAGCAGTGTTTGACGCGACACACGGGCAGGCAAGTGGCCCGTGGCACAACTCCTTTCCTGACTCCCTCCCTTTTGGATGCCACTGGCGACTTGTTCGTCAGTGCTGAATGCTACTCTCATGCCATCGCGATGTGATTGAGGCTGCGAAGCGGCAGATGCGGGGAATTCCGTGTTCCCTCCTCCCAAGAAGATGTGCTATCAAAACGAATATGAGACGATTGAACGTAATGCTTGATCAAGAGACGTACGAAGCGCTCGAAAGGCAGGCCAAACAAACGCGGAAACCATGCGCCAAGGTGGCAAAGGAGATATTGTCGGAGGGCTTGGCACGGCGAGATACCGCTGCTCGACGCGAAAAATTGGCGACAGACTACCGTGCTGGCCGTGCTGATATGCAAGCCTTGTTGAACGAACTCGAGTCGTTTCAGTCGGAGCTGTTGGATGACGAAGGAGCCTGAGACGATTGAAATCCGTAGGGGTGATATCCTCTGGATTCAATGCGATCCGTCATTCGGTGTCGGTAGGGTCGAGAGCTGGCGCGGTGCTCCGCAGGTTGGACCTATCTGTTGCTCCCCGTTTCCTCTGGGAGTGCCTCACGAGTCCGACCGTAAGCCCGTTTCCAGCCC
>JANMSE010000606.1:0-3679 GCA_031389045.1 Deltaproteobacteria bacterium
GCCACCCCGAATTCTCGCTTCCACACCGGGGACAACTTCACCTCAATCCCGATGGCCGTTTTCGCTCGTGACCAGATGAAGTCGATTTCCGTGCCCGCAGGGGTGCGCCAATAGGACAACTGCCCTCCACAGTTGCGCATCGTCATCGCTGCGCGCAGTTCATGGAGCACCAGCGTCTCCAGTAAAAACCCTTGGTCACTCTTATCGAGCGGATCGCGCAAGCGCCCGGTCAATGCATTCACCACGCCCGGATCAAAGAAGTAGAACTTCGCATGTTGAACTTCTTTGACTTTGGCGTGCGGGCGCCACGCCGGCAGCCACACCCCAATGAGTGTATCAATCAATGTGTCAAAGTAGCGTTGGACCGTAGGCCGGGCGACTGCCGCATCACGGGCAATCGACGCGACATTCACGATCTGGCCGTTCATCAAAGCCGCGATCTCCAGAAATCGTGTAAACGAACCGAGATTTTTGACCAAGGCTTCTTGCTGGATTTCCTCCTTGAGGTACGTAGCGGCATACGCTTCGAGAATATCCACAGCGATCTCAGGTTCAGCTCGCACTTTGGGTAAACAGCCGAAGCGCAGGACCTCGTCCACCTCGAACTCGTACCCCAACTCTGCCCCGGTGAGCGGAAAGAAACTCCGGGTCAGCGCCCGCCCAGCGAGGAGATTGACTTCCATGCGCCGGAGTTTCCGCGCACTAGAACCGGTCAAGGCAAAGCGAAAGCGGTTGCCATGTGTGGCAATCAGCGCCTGCACGTCATTGAGGAGCGTGGGATATTTTTGGATTTCATCCACCACAATCCAGTGGTCGCCTGACAACGCTTCGATCTCCGTGCGGAATTCCTCGGGTCGGCGCATGAGACGTAATAGTTCCTCCGTGCGTACGAGATCAAACCACGTGGCGCTGGGAAAATGTTGCCGCAGCCATGTGGTTTTGCCGGTTCCCCGCGGCCCAAAGAGGAAAAAGGTGTGAGCAGGAACCGGTAACAAACGTGTATACATGGCAAGCAGTTTAACGGTAAAAATGATCGCGGACAATACATATTGACTGACGTGAGAGGAGTCCACTTCAGGCTCATTTGTCCTGGTCAAATCCAAGCGCAATGGTCGCTCCCCGCAGCAGGCTCGTTCAATAGCGTGTGCGAAAGGTAGGGGAATCTTCGGGACGCGAATGGCGATGGTCATAGAGGCGGGTGGTGGAGACGTTGGCATGGCCCATCCATTCTTGGACTTTGGCGATGTCGGCCCCATTCTCCAAGGCGTTGGTGGCCGCCGTGGCCCGCAGCGAATGGACACAGAAGCCCCGGACACTCTCGGTAATGCCGACTTGCTTGCCATACTTCAGGACGACCTCTTGGAGCACGGATTCGGGATGGAGCGGTTTGCGCAGCGTCCCGGTCACATAATTCTTCACCGGGCGAAACAGCGCCCTCGCTAAATCCTCCTGATGCCCGGCCATTTCCAGGTACTCCGCTATGAGCCGTTGAGTTTCGGGATGCACCGGCACATAGCGCACCTTACTCCCCTTCCCTTCCACGCGGAGATGCAACACGCCTGAGCGCATCTGCACATCGCCCACGGTCAACTTACACAGCTCCTCCCGGCGCAAGGCATGATGCGCCAAGGTGGATAAAATCGCTCGATCCCGCTTCCCTTTGAGGGTATCGGTAGCCGGGGCATTCAATAACCGCCGCGTCTGCTCATCACTCAACGCCGGCGTCAATCCCTCCTGCGCGGTCATCTTCGGTCGTTTCACCCCAGCGACGGGATTGAGCAGCACGGCATTGTCTTCACACAGCTTCTTGAACAGGGACGAGAGGGCGGCCAACTTGCGGCGAATGGTGGACTCCCCACAGCCCCTGCCCTCCAGGTTCTTGCGCCAGGCAATGACATGGGCGCGGCTGACCTGCCGAAGCTGGAGAGATGTGGAGACGGTGGCAAAGGCCATGAACTCTTTCACATCACGCTCGTAGGCTTTCTTGGTATTAACGTTATCGAGATTGGCGAACCACTCCACTTCAGGCGGAATGTCGGCCAAGTCGTAAAAGTCAGCAAGCGGAAGAGCACCGGGATTTCGTAAAAGTAAAGCACTTGAGTCCATCGTGACACCTCCAAGCGGCGGAAGCATACCCTTGATAAGACTGTTTCTCCTCCTTTGCCGCGAACGCAGACGCCAGGTTTGTCCCTCTGCAAATGCGTTACAAGATCGTGCCATTCTCCCTTTACAATGGCGGACTGCGCACTCTCCATAGCTTCGTCCCTCCTTCTCAGAAGAGCGAATATAGGGCGAAAATATTTGCTTGTCTACGGAACTGGAGGGGAAAGAGAAGCGCTAGGAGAGTTTGTCTCTCAGAGACTGTTTTGAAAGTCAGGACCGTCTTTGGAGCAGCAAAGGAAGGAAGTGACAGTGCTGTCGCGCCGCAGGCTGTGAAGCCACGCTCGGCTATCGTTTGCGATCGTCCGAAGAAGCTATCATCCAGAAAGTCCCGACAATCGTCGCCAAAATTCCTGCCGCAATGGCAAGCGCAATCCATTCTTGTAGAATCATAACTGGTCCTCCGGCAACCGTTCTACCAGAGCTCTAATCCTTCGATAGTGTTGCCATCCGATTACTCCTAATCCAAGAGTAGCGAAAAGCCCAAGTCCCGCCAAGATCAAGCGGAAAGAAGTCCATTCTCCCAAAAGTAAGGAAATCGCGCCTCCCCCAAGCGCCACCATCGCCACCAGAATGAAGCGCAGCACTTCGGTCTCAAGCTTGATTCTCTCCTTGGTTCGTTCCATGCGCCTTAACCCTAATGACAAAAGACGATGCTGTCCACGCGTTTTCCTACCCCGATTTAGGTCCTCACCGCCAGTTTCCAATACGACGAGGGAATTTTTGCGCGAATCTACATGACTTGAAATAACGCGCAGGCTTTAGCTTATGGCGTCTTGGTCTCTAACGGCAGGACGGTAATCAGCGGTGAGAAACGGGCGAAATCATCGGGGTTGTGCGTGAGCAACACGGGAATGCGATACGTCAGCATCGTCGCCACAATGTTGGCGTCATGGACCTGCTTGCCGCCGACAGAGAATTGCTGCATCAGCTCTAAGAGGCGGTCAGTCACCGATGGATTATCTTCAGCCACACGAAAGCGAGTCTGGAAGTACCGAACTCGCTCAACTACCGTTGAGATGGGTCGGGGGGTAAACAACCTCTGCGGGCGACTAAAGGTGGCGAGATACTCCCGTAATACTTGACGGCTAATCCACAAATCCGTTCCGGCATTGTAATGGGTTTCGATGGCTTCCAGCGCAACACCGTGAAGGGGGGCCTCCGCGGCATTAGCGAAGACAAGAATGTTTGTGTCGAAGAAGATCCGCTTACCGTCCCCATTCATCGTACATATCCTCCCGCCGAAGGGACAGATTTTCTGGCCACGGTCCCCAATTATCCACCGGAAAATCTAACGGGGGTCGTTTTTCTTTCCGCGCTGGCTGTTCTTCAAGCACTATCACTACTTGATGCTCGCCTGGTGATATGTCTGGCGGCACCTGGAAGGTCATCTTGCCATCGTTCGTCACGACAGCGGTCGTCTCAATGGTTCTCATTGCGGTATTCCTTTGATCTAGGGAGTTGGAAAACTCTAATCGGAAAAAATGCGGTTGTCCATGCTAAGGATGCCCGAATCTCT
>JANMSE010000611.1:0-12546 GCA_031389045.1 Deltaproteobacteria bacterium
CGAGGCGCGGCGACAACTCGATATGTTCGCCAAGGTGATCCCGGAGTTTAAGGACTGAAAGTTCCCTCTCCCGGATGGGAGAGGGCTAGGGTGAGGGGGATCAAATGAAGGCTCCTTATTAACGCGCGGCTTGATACTGATTAAAGGGCGTGCCCCTCCCACGGCGCGCCCTTTGTGTTTCCGTAAGGTCATCATTATGAAAATTCTTCTGACTGGAGCCAAAGGACAACTCGGACAGGCGCTGCAACGGACGCTGACCGCGCATGCCGTGACCCTGCTCGACCACGGTCAGCTTGACATCACCAAGCTGACCGACGTGCGCGATACGATCTATGCCATGTATCCCGATGTGGTCATCAACGCGGCGGCCTACAACAATGTCGATGGCGCGGAAAGTGACCCGCTGTCCGCCTATCGCGGTAATGCCTTGGGGCCACGCAATCTCGCCGTCGCGACAGCGGCAGCGGGTATCCCCCTGCTGCATGTGTCGAGCGATTATGTGTTCGATGGCACCGGCACCCGACCCTATCACGAATTTGATCGCCCTCAGCCGGTCTCCGTGTACGCGGCGAGCAAGCTCGCGGGTGAAGACGCGGTGCGGGAACTGAACCCGAAACATTACCTGGTGCGCACGGCCTGGCTCTATTCCGCCGTGGGTAAGAATTTCGCGAAAACCATTTGCGCGCTCGCCCAGCAACAACCGCAGGTGCGGGTCGTGAACGATCAAGTTGGCTCCCCCACCTATGTGCCGCACCTCGCGACCGCGATCGCGACGTTGATTTCGACCCAGGCTTTTGGCACCTATCATCTGGCGAATCAGGGAGCCGCGAGTTGGTATGATCTGACCTGTGCCTTGTATCGTGAGCGTGGGATTACGACCCCCGTGCAGCCCGTCACCACCCCGGAATTTCCCCGCCCGGCGAAACGACCCGCCTACTCCGTGCTGACGACGATCCAGGACCCGACCATTCTGCTGCCAGCGTGGGAAGAAGGGGTGGTGGCGTTTGCCAAAGCGGTGAGTGAAGGGAAGGGGACAGTCTAAGAGCACGGAGGCGGGCCTATGCGAAAACTCTTTCACTACTGGTGTCGGCGCGAAACCGTCGTCCGCGCGGTCAAGGTGGCGGCGATCGTCGGACCGATTCTCACGGTGATTAACCAGGGCGACGTGCTCCTCAGCGGTCAGTATACGCCGCACGTCTTTCTCAAGATCATCCTCACTTTTCTTGTTCCCTATAGTGTCTCCTCCGTTTCCTCGGCGTTGACCTATATGGAACGGGAACAACAGGAACAGAGGTAGCATGGAGCGTCATCAAGAAGGGACATTTCGCCGGGAACTCGGCTTACTCGACGCCAGCGCCATTGTCGCTGGCTCCATGATCGGATCGGGCATTTTCATTGTCTCGGCGGATGTCGCCCGCACCGTCGGTTCGCCCGGCTGGTTGCTGTTGCTGTGGGGACTCAATGCGGTGATTACCGTGCTCGGCGCGTTATCCTACGGCGAACTGGCGGCGATGATGCCCCGTGCCGGAGGTCAATACGTCTATCTGCGCGAAGCCTACTCGCCACTGTGGGGGTTTCTGTATGGCTGGACCTTGTTCCTCGTCATTCAGACCGGGACCATCGCCGCCGTCGCTGTCGCCTTCGCGAAATTTCTTGGCGTGCTGGTGCCGTGGGTGTCCGCGCAACAGGTCCTGGTGCAGCTTGGTCCGGTTACGCTTTCCACGCAACGCCTGGTGGCCATCGCGGTTATCGTGCTGCTGAGCTGGTCCAATAGTCGGGGTATCCGCGAAGGCAAACTCGTCCAGAATGTCTTCACCACCGCGAAAGTGGCCGGACTCCTCGCGCTCATTGGTTTGGGGCTGTTTGTCGCCAACAGCGCGGAAGCGCGGGCCGCGAACTTTGATAATTTCTGGGGGGAGACATCGCTGTCGCTGGGGTTCCTGATGTTGGCGGGTGGGGCGATGGTCGGCCCGCTGTTTTCGTCCGATGCCTGGAACAATATCACCTTCGCTTCCAGTGAAATAAAAAACCCACACCGCACGTTGCCGCTGAGCTTGTTGGCAGGGACCGGGGTAGTGATGGCGCTCTATCTGCTCATCAATCTGGCCTATCTGTCCATGCTGCCGCTGGTGGGGGTGGCCGACGGCACCACGGTGGTGGCCCGCGGCATTCAGTATGCGTCCGAGGATCGGGTGGCGACGGCGGCGGCCTCGGTGGTGTTTGGCCCCAGTGCCGCGTCGATCATGGCGGTGGTGATCATGGTGAGCACCTTCGGCTGTCTCAATGGCCTCATTCTGTCTGGCCCCCGTCTGTACTATGCGATGGCGCGGGACCGTCTCTTCTTCGCGCGTACCGGCGTGCTCAATGCTGGTGGGGTGCCCGCCGGTGGACTCTGGCTTCAGGCGCTGTGGGCCTCGGTGCTGACGTTGTCCGGGACCTACGGCAATCTGCTGGATTACGTGGTCTTCGCGGCGCTGCTCTTTTACGTGCTGACGGTGATTGGTCTCTTCGTCCTGCGACGGACGCAACCGGAGGCGGAGCGGCCATACCGCGTGCATGGTTATCCGTGGGTGCCTGGACTCTACGTGGTGATGGCCTCGATCATTATGATTGACCTGTTATTCGTGAAGCCCGCCTACACCTGGCCGGGGTTGCTCATCGTGCTGACTGGGGTGCCGGTGTACCTGTTCTGGCAACGGCGGGCGGAGGTGGCCCTTATTACGGCTCATGACTGACGCGCGCCACGTGCATTGCTTGCCTAACGACAATGCGAAAGGGGAAAAAACATACTGTGCAAAAAAAATATCTCTGGAGGCTGGTCGCCATCCTTGTGGCAAGCGTTTTTCTGGTGGGAGTCTCAACCCCTGGCACGTGGGCGGAGTCGCCCAATCTCAAAAAAAAGCGCGTCGTGCTGGGCGGCTTGTTCTCCCTCACGGGGAGTTGGTCCACTCTCGGCCGTGCAAGCCAAGCGGCCATGGACCTCGCCATCGCGGACGCGAATGTCTATCTCGCGGAAAGGAATGCGAGCTTCCGACTGGAAGGGCGAATTGAGGATACGCAACTCGTGCCCGCGCTGGCGTTGGAGAAAACGCAGCTTTTCGCGCGGGAGGAGATTCGCCTGTTACTTGGGCCGCAGTCGAGCGCGGAAGTCGCGGCGATTCGCGCCTTTGTGGATGCCAACGACCTCTTCCTCTTCAGTCCCTCCAGTACCGCCGGGACACTGGCGATCGAGGGGGATCGTCTCTTCCGTTTCACACCATCGGATGGGCCGGAAGGCGAGGCGATTGCCGCGCTTATGGATGAAGATGGCATCAACGCCATTGTTCCATTGTGGCGTGACGATCCCGGCAACAATGGCTTGCATGACGCGACCCGCCGGTCCTTTACGGCGTTGGGCGGCGTTGTCCTTCCCGGCGTGCGGTATGGTGCGACCACGACCGACTTTAGCGCCGTGGTCGCCGACATCGCGGCCCAAGTCGCGACCGCGCAGGCACAGCATGGGACCAACACGGTGGCGGTCTATCTGGCGGCGTTCGATGAAGCCGCGGCGATTTTTGCTCGCGCCTCACAACAGGCGACACTTGCCGCCGTGCGCTGGTATGGCAGTGACGGCACCGCGTTGAGCACGGTCCTCCTGAATGACCCCATTGCCGCCGGGTTCGCCAAGCGCGTGGGGTATCCCAATCCGCTCTTTGGCCTGGAAGCGGCGGCGAGCACGAAATGGCAACCGATCGCGCAACGCATTCAGCAAAAGACCGGCAATGTGCCCGAATCGTTCGCGTTGGGTGTGTATGATGCCGTGTGGGTGATCGCGAAAACGCTGGCCAGTCATCGCGGCAAAGTGAGCGTGGCGACCTTCACGCGGGCATTCCCGCAAGAGGCCGCGTCGTTCTTTGGCACGACGGGCTGGACGATGCTCAATGCGGCGGGTGATCGCCAGTTCGGCAATTTCGATTTCTGGGCGATTCGCGAAGAGGGCGGGGTGTTGCAATGGAAACCGGTCGCGCATTACAACACCGCCTCTGGCGATTTACGGCGCGAGGAATGAGCGGCGGACTTGTCCGCGCGCCACGCTCCGAGTCCGGGCCACGAATGTTCTTCGTTTAATTCATTTAAGTTGTTCAGTGTGTGGGCGATAGAACAGAGGGACATAAACGGACCGGTCCCCGCGACTGGGACCGATGACCGTCACGATGTTTCGGAAGGACACCTCTTAATGATTCGCCCAGAACAGATGATCCCGCTTTTTCTCGAATCCTGCCCAGAACTGCAACCGATATGGACGCGACACGTAGTTCAGACGATGAACAGTAAGAGCACGGCGGTATCGCGTAGTCCGGTGCTCGCGGTGGTGTTTCCGTATCTTCTTGGTCATGTGAAACGCAACTATTTCACGGAAATCCCCGCCGCCTTCGCTGTAATGGAAACGCTGCTGAGTGACGGAGATGAAGAGACGCGGATCGCGGTGGAGACCGAGATACTTTTCCCTTTGTACGAGGCCACGACTCGCTTGCCACAAAGCGCGATGCAGGTGAAAAAAAGATTGGGGCCGCGCGCGCTGGCGGTGTGGCACGCGATTGGACACATCCATGCTGAACCCGATGTGTTGGCACCCGAGGAGCTGCCACGCGAAGAACCTGAGCAATGCGAAGTCGCCGCGCCGGTCACGACGACGAGTGATACAGGCGCGGATCCTCGATACCTGTATGCGGCGTTGGGCCTTGTTGGGAGTGGATCCCTGGCCTTCTTCCTCATGGGAGCGGACGGAAAATCGAATCTGCTCAGCTTGGTGGCGCTCTTATTGATCTGGATTGGCTTGAGCGTCGTCGAGCGGTTCCAACGCCAACAGTTGATGCGACAAGCGCAAGCGCAAGACGCCGTCAGCGATAATGCCCCTGCACCCGCCGCGTTCCACCTGACGGTTCAGCGGATGTGGACCCTGCTTGATGGAGCCATAAGTATGATTTTTGTACTAGGAGTGCCGATTGTCCTTTCCATTGTGATGGGGCAGCAGAATTTTCTCGATTCCACCGTGCTTGATATGCTGATCGTTATGGTGGGGGCTGCGGCGGTGGTCGCCATTTTGTTTCGGGATCGGTTGTGGAAGCATTTCGGGGTGCGGGAAATCGCGCAGGCTCTGCGTGACCAACACGTCCGAGATGAACACGACCCTGCTGTTTGCTGAAGCGCCACACAAGCTGACTGACTCTGGAGAACGTCCCTTTGTCCGGAGCGCCGCATCGCGTCATTATAAAAATCCGCGTCACGTGCCCCCTAGTCCTTCTGGGGTGATCTTTGATAGACAGGCAAAAACAGGAGGACGTATGAAAGAACAGGCCACGTATCCAGCCCACATTGGTGTGAGTGATGTCTCAACTCGGTCCTTCGAGCTGATGCGGGTTGAGGGCTATTTTGACGGTCAACCGTCGATCATGTTCGACGAGCCCAAGGGGTTTGACATCGGCGACCCCCCTGAATTGCAAGGGCAAAGCCGGGGGTGGACTCCCGTGCACGCGCAGCTCGCGGCGCTCTCGGCCTGTACGTCGATTACCATCGCCGTTGCCGCCCGTGACCTCAAATTCACCTATACCGGTCTGCGCACGCGGATTCGTTCTCTGATTGATATTCGCGGGTTCATGGCGGATTTCGACCGTCAACCGGAGTATTGTCAGCTCAATTACGATCTTTATCTGACGACCGATCAGCCCAAAGACCGTATTCAGGCCCTCGCGCAAGAGACCGACCGGCGCTGCCCACAACTGGGACTGTTTCGTAAAGCGCGTATTCCGATGCTCATTTCGTGGTATCGCGAGGGAGAGACGACCCCACAAGTCGTCCAGCGTATGTTCATGCCCGAGGGTGGAGTGACACCAGAAGATACGCTCATCGCGGCGGCGAAAGCGACGACATAGCGTGCATGCCTTCGCTGGGTGATGACGCATCTCGCGGTGAGCGCCTCGGAGGGGGACTGACACATGCGACTCCTCGCACTTGATCATTTCGGCCTTGATGTCGCGGACCTCAAGAGAGCGGAGCGGTTCTACACTGAAGTCCTCGGTCTCAAGGTCGCGCAACGGTTTGGACACCATCAGGTGCTCTTGCCGTGCGGGAGTCAGATGCTCGCGCTGTTCGAGCGGCGCGACCTGCCACCGCGCATCACCGATCGCATCGACAATCCGTTAGGGCAGGGGCATCACGCCTTCAAGGTCAGTGCCGATGATTTTCTCACCGCGCGGGAAAAGTTCACAGCCAGTGGCGTGCCGACGTATGGCCCGATTGACTGGGGCGATCACGACTGTCTCTATTTCCTTGATCCCGACGGCAATCTGCTCGAAATCGTGACCTACCGCTAACCGCAACCCCTGGACCTTGGACTTTAGACCCTGGACTTTAGACCTTGGACTAGCGAGTTGCGTCCTTGTCGGGCTGTAGTAGGCATGCTAGAGACCGAGCAGTCAACAAAGTCAATAGTTTTCATTATGTAACCACACGATCAGAGGGAGGGCGTTATGCTACAAGCCACAGTTCTTCGGGTGAATCTCAGCACCGGACATATTCGCAAGGAAGCGGTTCCGGAACAGATCATACGAAACTTCGTCGGCGGGCGCGGAGTGGGGACCAAGCTGGTCATGGATAATATGGATCCCAAAATTGATGCCTTCGATCCGCGGAACCCGTTGGTCTTCGCGACCGGGCCAGTTACTGGGACGTATGGGCCGACTGGTGGACGATACATGGTCATTACGAAGTCACCACTGACTGATGGGATCGCCTGCTCGAACTCTGGTGGCTACTGGGGACCCGCGCTCCGCTATGCCGGGTACGAATATCTGATGGTCGAGGGAGCCGCGAAGGAGCCCGTCTATCTCTACATCCACAATGACAAGGTCGAAATCCGCAGTGCCAAGCACCTATGGGGGAAAATCGTTGACGACACCGAGAACATGATTCGCGACGAGACGCATCCCGAAGCGCGTATCGCGTTGATTGGACCCGGCGGTGAGAACCGCGCCCGCACGGCGTGTGTGATGAATGACAAAGGACGTGCGGCGGGTCGGTCTGGTGTCGGCGCGGTGATGGGCGCGAAGAACCTCAAAGCCGTGGCCGTGCTCGGCACACTCGGTCTGAAGATCGCCAATGGCGAGGCGTTTAAGGCCGCGGCCCTCAAAGGGCGTGACAAACTGATGGCCGGCGCGACGACAGCGGGACTCACCATGCTCGGTACGGCGGGTACCGTGTCGTACATGAATACGGTGGGGATGTTGCCTACCAACAATTTCCAGACGGGTGTCTTTCACGGAGCAGCGAAAGTGGACGGCACGGTCGTCAAATCAGACTTCATGACGCGGAACCGTGGCTGTCACAGTTGCATGATCCACTGCGGTCGGGTGACCAAAATCACCGGACATGGCCGCTTCGATGGACGCGGTGAAGGGCCAGAATACGAAACCATCTTCGGTGTCGGCACCGACTGTGGCGTGGATAATCTCGCCGCTGTCATTAAAGCAAACTATCTGTGTAATGAGTTTGGGCTTGATACGCTTGAGGCGGGGATCGCTATCGCCACGGCGATGGAGCTGGCCGAAAAAGGCTATATCCCCGAAAGTGATATTGGCTTCAAGCTGAAATTCGGCGATGACAACGCGTTGGTTGACCTACTCGAAGCCCAAGCCCACCGCAAAGGCGTGATTGGGCACTGGCTGGCGGAAGGTGGCTATCGCTTGGCGCAGCATTATGGGCACCCGGAACTGTTCATGGGCTCCAAGAAGCAGGGATTCGCGGCGTATGATCCACGCGGCTCGATTGGCATGGGACTCGCCTACGCGACCTCGAATCGCGGCGCGTGCCACTTACGCGGCTACACCGTGTCGCTCGAACATTTTGGCAATCCGATCAAACTCGATCCTTTCACTCCGAAGGACAAGCCATACTGGCTGTCGATCCTGCAAAACACCACGTCCTTCGTGGATGCGGCGGGTATCTGCTTGTTCTCGACGTTTGACATGAGTCCCGGCGAAGATGTGGTGCCGATGGTGAACGAAATCTTCGGCGAGAAGATCGCGAACAGTCCAGAAGACATGTTGAAGATCGGCGAGCGCATCTGGAACTTGGAGCGGCTGTTCAACAATGCCGCTGGAATGACGCGCGCGGATGACAGCCTGCCGCCGCGTATCACGTCCGAACCGCTCACCGTGGGTGCGAGCGCTGGCCATGTGGTTGATCTCCAACCGATGCTGGATGAATACTATCAACTCCGCGGTTGGGACACGCAGGGACGCCCGACCGCCGCGAAGATGCAAGAGTTGGGACTCGCGTAACCGATAAGGAAAGGGGGAAGAGGGGAAAAGGGAAAAAGGGGAAGAAGAAATACCCAATCCCCCTATTTCCGTTTCCCCGTTTCCCCTCTTGCCCACTCCCCACCCGTGACCCGCTACATCGCCGCCATCGACCAAGGGACCACGAGCACTCGCTTCATGGTCTTTGATCGAATGGGTACGTTGATTGCTTCGGATCAACGCGAACACCAACAGATATATCCACACGCCGGATGGGTCGAACATGATCCGTCGCAAATCTGGCAACGGGTTCAAGAAGTCATTGTCGGCGCGCTCGAGAAAAGCCGTATTGCTCCCGCGGACCTTGCTGCCGTCGGCGTGACGAACCAACGTGAAACCACGGTGGTGTGGAACCGCGCGACTGGAGAGCCGCTTGGCAACGCGATTGTCTGGCAAGACACCCGCACCGCCGACCTGTGTCAGCAGGTACGTGCTCAAGGCCATGAGGCGCTGTTCCGCGCGAAGACGGGCTTGCCGGTGGCGACTTATTTCTCTGGTCCGAAGCTGAAGTGGATACTCGATCAGATGCCTGGCGCGGCGGCGCGGGCGCGCAACGGCGAGCTGCTGTTTGGCACTATCGATTCGTGGATTCTTTGGAACCTCACCGGTGGCGCGCGGGGCGGGGTGCATATCACCGATGTGTCGAACGCGAGTCGTACGCTGCTGATGAACCTGGAGACGCTGGACTGGGAGGATGACCTGCTGGGGCTGCTCGACATTCCGCGCCATATCTTGCCGGTGATTCGCTCATCGAGTGAGGTGTATGCGTCGGCGCGTGGGGTGTTGGATGGGGTGCCGGTCGCCAGTGCGCTGGGGGATCAGCAAGCGGCGTTGTTTGGGCAGACCTGTTTCGCGCCCGGCGAGGCGAAAAATACGTATGGCACAGGCTGTTTCATGCTCTTGAATACTGGCCAGCAGATTGTTCCCTCACGGTCAGGGCTGCTGACGACGGTGGCCTATCAATTGGGGCGAGAACGTCCGGTGTATGCGCTGGAAGGCTCCATCGCCGTGGCGGGGGCATTGGTGCAATGGCTCCGTGATAATTTGGGGGTGATCGCCCAGACCACGGATATCGAGACGCTGGCACGCACGGTCGCGGATAACGGCGGAGTGTTCTTCGTGCCCGCGTTTTCTGGATTGTTCGCGCCGTATTGGAAGAGTGATGCGCGTGGCGTGATCGTCGGGCTTACCGGCTATGCGAACAAAGGACACATCGCACGTGCCGCGTTAGAGGCGACGGCGTTCCAAACCCGCGAGGTGCTGGAGGCCATGAATGCCGATGCGGGGATTCCGCTCGCCGCCCTCAAAGTTGATGGCGGCATGGTGCGCAACGAGCTGCTGATGCAATTCCAGGCGGACATGCTCGGCGTGCCGGTGATTCGGCCGACGTTTACCGAAACGACCGCGCTTGGGGCCGCGTATGCAGCCGGACTCGCAGTTGGGTATTGGAGCGGCCTCGACGAACTCCGAACCAACTGGGGGCAAGACAAAGTGTGGACTCCGACTATGTCCGCTTCCGTGCGCGAGCAGCAGTATCACGATTGGAAACGGGCGGTGACACGGACGTTTGGTTGGGTGGAGTAGGGGGGCTCTCTCAGGGCTTCCGAGCAGCAAGGGGAGACGATAAAAGATCATGCAAAGTCAGGAACCGTGAAGGAGTACCCCATGACCGTGCTCAAACGCCAATTCATTACCGATGCCGAAGGAAACGCGGTGGGCGTGATCCTTCCAGTCGAGGAGTATCGTGTCGTGAAAGAAATTCTTGAGGCTGGTGACCAGCCTCCGAACAACGCGGAAAAAATCGCTCTCATGGAACGCGCCGCACACGATGTGCTCTTTCTGAACGATTTACACGAAACAATGGGCGCGTTCGCGGAAGCGGATGACGAGTGGTGGGAGCCAAAGGGATGACCTATCAATGGCGCGTATTTTCCGCTTCGCTCAATCCGGTGCAGGGATCGGAACAGGCGGGGAAACGCCCCGTTCTTGTTCTCAGTCGAGAGCAAATGAACCAGTTGTTGCCCGTGGTTAACATCATCCCTCTCACCTCCCGTAAGTCGACCTCGCGGATTATCTACCCCAACGAAGTGTTGTTGCCCGCCGGTACGGCTGGTCTGCGGGTTGATTCGATTGCCCTTTGCTATCAGATTCGCACGTTAGACAAGAGCCGACTTGCGCAGGAGTTAGGGCAAGTGACTGACACTCGCCTTCAGCGTGAGATATTGGAGGCGGTGCGGTTTCAGTTGGAAATATAGACGGTGCGCATTACGCTGGGATTCCCGTTGGTCATCCCAGCCTACTTGGCTGCTTGGCGACTCGAAGGTCACACTACCCCTTCCTCCCGCCAGCGCGCGACATCCTTCGCGTCATATCCCAACAAATCGCAATACACCTCCTGGTTATGTTCCCCAGGGCGCGGAATCGGGCCGATGGCACCCGGAGTCTCGGAGAACTTCACGGTCAGACCAGGGACAAACGTGCGCCCGGTCTCTTGGTCCTCGATCTCGACGAGCATCTGTCGTTCCTTCAGATGCGGGTCATGGGCAGCCTGGGCGATTGAGTGCACCGGAGCGACTGGCACCTCGGCCCGTTCAAGGATAGCGACGATTTCCGCCACCGTTTTCTCTCGCACCCATTCGGACACTAGCGTATTGATGACTTCCGTATTGGCCGTGCGCGCGGGAATGGTGGCGAAGCGCGGGTCTTGTAGCAACTCTTCATGCCCGATCGCGCGGCAGAATTTGCCCCACATGTCCTGCGGAACCGCCAGGATATACACCCAGCCATCCTTGGCGAGGTAGGCATTGGCTGGCGCGATCCCGCCGGGTTGATTGCCTCGTCGCTGGGGTTCGTTGCCAGTCAACAGGTAATTCGAGATGGGAATCTCCATCAAGGTGTAGCCGGTATCGAGCAAACTCACATCGAGTGCTTGTCCTTGGCCGGTCATGTCGCGTCGATGGAGAGCCGCGAGCGCGCCGATGGTGGCATGCAATGAGGTAATGCGGTCAATGATCGGTGAATTGGTCAGGATAGGTGGGCCATCGGGAAAGCCCGTGAAGCTCATCAGGCCAGACATCGCCTGACCGATGGGGTCATACGCGGGACGATGCTTGTAGGGGCCATATTGGCCAAAGCCGGACACGTTAATGAGGATCAGTCCCGGGTTGAGAGTCTTTAAGGTTTCGTAGCCGAACCCCATCGCGTCCATCACGCCCGGACGAAAATTTTGCAAGAGCATGTCGAACTTTGGGACCAGCTCGCGCAGCAGCGCTTTGCCCTGTTCGCTGCGCATATTGAGGGTGATGCTCTTCTTGCCGCGGTTATAAGACCCCCAATAGACCCGGCCCAACCCGCGCGATTCGTCTCCACCTGGGGCTTCCACCTTGACGACTTCCGCGCCGAGATCGCTGAGAATCATGGCGCAGCGCGGGCCCGCTTGGTACCGCCCCAAATCCAGCACGCGAATTCCATCTAAGCATCCAGCCATTTGTGTCTCCTTTCTATGGTGTCGGTGACAGGTTCTCCAAGTCGAGGATCGACAAGAGGCGACCATAGCCAATGAAGAGGCCCGTCAGCATCCCGAGTTCAAGAATCTCCGCCGCCGTGAATTCACAGCGCAAATCCCGGAAAAAGTCATCGTCAATCGCATGATGATTGAGTGCCATGCGTTCGGCGAATCGCAACGCGAGTTTCTCGCGCGCGGAGAACTGGGGCGCGGTGGCGAAATCCACGAGCGCCAGCACGATCTCATCCGTTACCCCTTCCTGCACAGCCTGTGCAGTGCGTGAGCGTTGTCAGGTGCGGCACTCATTCAGTTGAGCAATTTTGAGACGCACCAATTCCTTGAGCCGACTATCAAGTAATCCGTTGAGGCGTGTTGGGATATAGAACCGATAGAAGGCATTGCTCAACTCTGGGTTTTGCCCCATGACTTGAAACACGGCCGGGTTAAAGTCGGGACATGCGCGTTCAAACGCTTCCAGTGTATCGCGGAGTTCAGGGTCGAGGTGATCGCGCGGAACCAGGTCCAGGCGTGCCATAAGCAACCCTCCTTTGCCGTTGTGTTACTACAGCTTGTGGGTTGGCGGCAAGGGTGACGGCACGAAGTTCGCGAGTTTCGAGTTCCGAGTTCCCTCTCCCGGCTGGGACAATGGCATGAAGTTAGTGGGTTCCGAAATTCTCTCTCCCGGCTGGGAGAGGGTTAGGGTGA
>JANMSE010000636.1:0-14074 GCA_031389045.1 Deltaproteobacteria bacterium
AGTAGTCAGTAGTCAGTAGTCAGTAGGGGCAGTAGTCAATTATCAATTTCCCGTGAACTTGAATGGGCCATTGGGTCGGGCTTTTGCCGACAGTGAGAGAGTTTCAAGTGATCCGCCCCGGCGTACGCGGATGAGTTCCGCCGCGATGGCAACCGCTATCTCCGCTGGCGTTTCCGCGGCGATGTCCAGACCCAACGGGGTATGAATGCGGCTGAGTTCTTCGGGGCGGTACCCTTGCTCTTGCAACCGTTCGAGTGTGGTTTTCGCGCGGCGTTTGCTGCCAATCATGCCAACGTACGCGGGATTGCGTCTGAGCACGGCTTTGACCGAGGCCTCATCCCATACATGTCCACGGGTCACCACGACGACATACGAGTGCTCGTTAATATCCAAACTGTTCAACGTCTCCTCGAAGGCTCCTACGCGGATATCCGTGGCATGAGGAAACCGCTCGCGATTCGCGAATGCCCAGCGGTCATCGATCACCACGGTGCGAAATCCAAGCATCGAACCAATCTCACACAGTGGTTGCGCGATGTGACCAGCACCAACAATAATCAGTGTCTGCAATCCGGGTTGCACATCAACGAAGACCCGCGGCCAGTCCTGCCCGCGGGCCACGGAGTCCTCGACAATTTCACCTTGAGGTGACACCGCAAAGAGTTGCGGCGTCCCGGCGGAGACCGACGTCGCGAAGGTGCGAACCATAGCAGGATTAAGGGACAATGACGGGATGAATACCGTCCCGTTCCCATCAAGGGAGAGGCAGCTCTTTGCTCCGGCGGGTAAGGACTCAACGGTATTGATCGCGGTGACCAATGCCGATGGGCGTCGTGTACGGGTGGCTTCCGCCAGCGCATGTACTAACTCGCGGTGCTCTTCCGGTTTCCAGAGATCAAGAGCAACATCCATCAATCCCCCACAGACTTGGATGACATCTTGGTCAAATTCTCCGGTGAGATCGACCTGCACGATCCGCGGCGGGACATTTTCATCGAACAACGGATAGGCGCGACGGAGCACTTCCCCTTCCCCACACCCACCACCAATCGTCCCAAACGGCTGCCCCTCACGCGGAACCACCATCTTCGCCCCGACTTCGCGGGGCACCGACCCGCGCGTGCGGATAATGGTGGCTAACACAAAAGGCTTTCCTTCGGCGAGCAATGATTCCGCACGATCCCAAAGATTGTCCATAATGGCGCGATCCTCATTTAGCGACGGTGGGAAAATCAACGCGATGTGACCGTTACTCCGTCACCAACAGCCCTTCAATGTAATTCAGGTCAATCGTCGCGGCATCAACGGCCATCACGTCATCAAGCCGTTCTTGCGCGAAGGCGGCCAATGGGCGCAACGTTTCCGTATCATCCTCGGTGAGCTGACACCGCGCCGCCACGGTCGCTATGAATGCCGCGAGCGCGGGCTCCAGTTTCTTGCCTTTGACGTGACGTTGCCAGACCGCGATATCTTTCCGTTGCACCGGCTGACAGGTGCTCGTCTTGTCCACCACCCAATGCACAAACGCCGTGTTCCACAAGACGGACAACGTCACCCCTTCCGGTGCGGGTCCCGGTGTCCACGCCGCGAGCTGGTGCACCACTCCAAACCAGATCGGGAGCTGGGCCAGCATCGTCTCGACCGTGTGAATATCGGCGAGTTGCTCGAAGGGGCGATAGAGAATTTCCCCCGGAGTTTCCAGCCCGCGAAAGAACAGTGGCGGTCGGCGTTTCGCGCCGGCCACGCCCTCTCGGAATGGCGTATCGAGATAGGTCTCCCATGCCACCAGACCGCTCTTGAGCAAATCCGCGTCAAGCGCGCGGGCTTGTTGTGACACGCGACTCGTGAGTCCGAAGCCCGCCTGAAAAATAGGGCGGAGCACGGTTTCACGCAGCCGTTGCGCGCCCCGCGCATCATCCCCGTCCGCCAGAAAGGCCAGCCCGATATTCAGCGTATCGTGTGTCAGCGCGACAGAACGGCGCACTTCAGCCAGTTCTCCTGGGTCACATCCGTCAGCGATCACAACTTGATTGGTCAGGGCCGCCAATTCTTGACTGATCGCTTCCAGGTCTTCCACTGGCACTGCCGCCAGCGCGCGCCGAAGAAATGAGTCCTGTGGTTCCAGCAGCATCAACGCGTGGTCCGACGGAATGAGTTCTTCTCCGCTGGCGAAACGGAGGGGGCGCACAGCCCGCTGGTAGCGGTCAAGAGGAATCGACTCCGGCCTCACGGGCACGAACAGTTCACGCGCCTCTTCGTATTCGGGATAGGCGCGATCCGCGAGGCGGGCGTTGCGCCAGCGGAGTTCCGCCTCTTCAAGGCCGCTATCGAGTTCAAGTATGCTGTTTTCGAGAACATAGGTATATTGGCCATAATCCAGCACGCGGAGCCGCTCCAAGAGAAGCGGGAGAATCGGCTCTTCTTCCCCGAGAAAGCGCAGGAGGTATTGGTCATCAAAGGTGAAGTAGGGCGACCGATCAAAATCCGGGTCTTCCTCGACATCCGCTTGCCGGACCACCTCGAAGTGGCGTTTGACGAGGAGCACGAGCAACTCGATATCGGCATGCAGCACCCATTCGGCGAGTTTGCTACTGCCCGCTTCATCAAGCAGCATGAGCCAGGAGATCATGCGCTGATTATTAAGCTGATCTTTCTGCCAACAGTCGAGGTCCATCATGTCGCGCACTTGCTCAGGAGAAGCAAGGCCCAACAATCCGACGGCATCGGTCATGCCGATTTCCTTGAGTGTATAAAAGAGCATCTCCGGCGAGAGGGACCGCACCAGGTCCAGACTCCCACGCGCCGAGAGCAGGAGTTCCTGCCGAGTCTTGGCATCGACCCGCGCAAGCTGCGCGATCTGCTGGGGCACTGGGAGTGCGGAAAACTGTTCTTTGGTGGGAATGAGCATAGCGCATCAAAACGGGAAGCGTTCAGTTCGGAATTCCCGTCAGAATCGCGGATTGCGGATTGTGGATTGCGGCTCCCAATCGTCCGTCATCAGTGTCTCCGCTTCTCCCATTCGCCATGTCTCCGTGTCGTCTTCATGCTGGCTACTGGCTACTTCTTCTCACTGTACTGTTCGATAAACGCCAGCGCCTGGTCCCCGCCGAGCAGATCGTTAAACACTTCGGCATACGGCAACATTTCATGCCACGTGCCTTGGGAAGTGCCAGTTTCACGGAGGGCTTTCAGCACTTTCTTCATCTGAAAGGCCCCGGCGAGAATAGCGGTCGCGGGATAAATGACGATACGAAAGCCGAGGTCCAGCAGGTCTTGCGCGGGCAGGTACGGCGTCTTGCCCCCTTCGACCATGTTGACCATCAGCGGCACATGCGAAAACCGGCGACAGACTTTCTCCATTTGCTTGATCGACTCGAACGCCTCGAAGAACAGCATGTCCGCGCCCGCCTCCGCGTAGGCTTCGGCCCGCGTAATGGCGTCATCCACGCCATTCACCGCGATGGCGTCAATGCGCGCGATCACCACCGTCTCGGCGTGGCGACGGGTTTCGACCGCCGCGCGAATCTTGGCGGCATGCTCATGCGCGGACACCAGCACTTTCTCACCACTAGGTCCGTTGCGGCGCGACAGGTCTTGATCCTCGATATGCAGACCAGCGACGCCAATGCGCTCATATTCCTGGACCATGCGCACCACATTGAGCACCGAACCGAACCCCGCTTCCGCGTCCGCGATCACCGGCACGCTGACGGCGCGGCACACGCCTTCCAGTTGCATGACCATTTCCGTCAGCGTCCGTAGACCAAAATCGGGATATCCGAGCGCTCCGGCGGAGGCCCCACCCGAATAATAGACCAGAGGAAATCCCGCTTCCTCGATTAAACGGGCGGAGATGACGTCATACGCGCCTGCTGCCATCAACAAACGGTCTTGCGCTAACAGAGAGCGCAATGATTGAGCCTGGCTCATAGATAAAGAATGCTCCTTCAGAGTAAAAAGCCGTTGACAGCCGACACAAGTTCCTGGCAAGTTCCTAAAGCAATGCGCCATCACCAGCCGTGGCGCGCAGCTTAGCAAGGTGGAACAGGAACACACAACGCCCCCTCACTCATTGTCTCCCCAGTTGGCGCTCGTCGTGGCCAGTCTGAGCGCACTGCTGGGTTCGCTCGACTCATCCGTCAATATCGCCTTCCCCGCGCTCTCCACCGCCTTTGGTCTCGATGTCTCCCGCATGCAGTGGATCGTCGTAAGCTATGTGCTCACATACGCCAGTTTGCTGCTGGGATGTGGCCGCCTCGCCGACCTCTGGGGCCATAGTCGTCTGTTGAGTTGGGGACTCGCGGGCAGCGCTGTCGCCTTTCTCTGCTGTGGTCTCGCACCGACGTTTTCCTGGTTTCTCGTCGCGCGTGTCTTACAAGGCATCGCGGTTGCGCTCCTCTTTGCCTCAGCCCCAGCCCTGGTTACGCTCACCGCGCCAGCCGAGCAGCGTGGCCGCGCATTGGGACTCTTTCAGATGAGCGCGGCGATTGGGTTCGCCTTGGGACCACTCCTCGGCGGACTCCTGGTCGATCTGTTCGGCTGGCGCGCGGTGTATCTGTTTCGTATACCACTAGCGCTCGTGCTCACCGTGCTCGCGGTCAGCCGACCACTGGTCCCTGCGGAACAACACGAGCGGCAACCTTTCGATCTTGCCGGGGCGCTCACGCTCGCGGCGAGTGTCGCGGGCTTCTTGCTCGCGTTCAGTCGCGGACGTGACCTGGGGTGGACTTCGCCGCTCGTCCTCATGCTCGTGGTGGGATCGAGTTTGTGTTTTGCCGCGTTTCTAATGATAGAGCGACGGGTCGCGGCGCCGGTGGTTGATCTCAGCCTGTTTCGGCATCCCGCCTTTGCCATCGCCAATACGCTCAACGTGCTCGCCAACTGCGCCATGTTCGCGATCTGGTTGTTGGTGCCCTATTACATCGTCAATGCACTGGGATACTCAGCAACGACTGGCGGACTGCTGCTGACCGCGACGCCACTGACAACCGCGCTCGCGGCGCCACTGGCGGGCAAGCTTACGGATCGTCTTGGCACGGGCGCGCTCAGCAGCGTAGGGCTTGGGCTCGAAGTATTGGGGTTGTGGGGTATCAGTCAGTTGGGTGCTGAGTCCAGTGCACTCACAGTGATCCTCGCCTTGGGCTGTGTCGGTCTTGGGCTGGGGATGTTTCAGACTCCGAACATGAGTTTCGTCATGGGAGCCATTCCACGGGAGCAACAGGGCGTCGCGGGGGGCATGAGTCAAATGATGCGCACGCTCGGTGTTGTTGTAGGAGTCACCAGCGCAAGCATGCTGTTCAGCAGTCGTCGCGCTGTCCATGCCACGCAACTGCAACTCCCGACGGTTGATGATCCCCAGAGTTTCATGCCCGCGTTTCAGGAGGTGTTTCTGGCGGCGGCGGCGGTGTGTTTGGTCGCGGTTGGGTTGTCGTTACTGCGGGGGAAGAGGGAAAAGGCTACTCAGAAACGAATGGCTCGTTGACTCCGGAAAGCTGAGCACGGACAACTCTTCAGTTGTGTCCGCGCGCAAGAATTGAGTATTGTGCAAAAGGCAGCTTACACGGAACATGCACAAGCGGAAGCGTTGCTTGAACGGAGTCCGACACGGATGGAAATTTCCCGAAAATATGTGGTGACCGAGAAGGTCGGGCAAGGAGGCATGGGCGCGGTGTATAAGGTGCGCCATCTCATCCTCGACACCACGTTCGCGCTCAAGGTCCTGCCCAATGAACTGACCGATCATGATGAAATGCGGGCGCGTTTCTACCGTGAAGCGCGCCTGATGGCACGGCTGAAGCATCCAAACATCGTTCAGGTTCATGATATCGACCGTGATGAAGCCCGAAACTTCCACTACTTCGTGATGGAGTTCATTCACGGGAAAACCCTCCGTCAGCACCTTCGAGACCAGGGCGCGCTGCCGCTCGCCGAAGTGTTACGGATAGCTATCCCAGTGGCAAACGCACTGTCCTACGCGCATACCCAAGTGCCGTCGGTGATCCATCGCGATGTGAAACCAGCCAATATCATGATTGAAGAGCCGTCTGGGCGCGTGGTGGTGATGGATTTTGGCATCGCCAAGGAAATCGGCCAGAGTGATGCGACCAGAACCGGGGCGATCATGGGAACCATGAAATACTGTGCCCCGGAACAAATGCGCCACGAGCCGGTTGGTGGTGCCGCGGACATCTACGCCTTGGGTATGGTGATGTATGAGGCGTATACGGGGAAACAGTTCTTCGCTGGGCTCGACGAGGCGAGGATTGTCGGCAAGGTGTTGTTTGAGCCACAGGAAAACATCGCGGACTTCTCGCTAGACACGCCACCCGTGTTTACCGCGGTGGTGACCAAGGCGATAGCGAAATCACGTGAACGACGCTACCAAACCGCCGAGCAACTGCTCCACGATCTCGAACAATGTCGCGCGGCATTGGAGGCCAGAACCCTCAATCAACTCTCGTTACCAGGACTGGAGTATGCCAGTCCGCCATCGGTCTCAACCGAGATTGAGGATATAGAAAACCGTTTGCTCCGCTTGAAAGAAGAGCGGAACCAACGGTTAGCCGCGATACCCCAACCCCAGGCACAATCGGGAGGTACCAAAGAGGCGATGACTCCGGCCCCAGTGCAATCGGTCGGTACCAAAGAGGCAATGACTCCGATTCTCGCCCCTCCGCCTTCGACGAACAGTGAGATTGACGAGGACCATTGGGAGATTGGGGAAGAAACGAGACCACCCCCACTACCGCCGCGCGTCAAGGTTGCTATTGCACCATCGCGTGTCCCGTCAGCGCTCATTGGGGTCGGTACCATTGGGATTCTCGGGGTTGCGCTCTGGTGGACGGGGTTCTTCTCTCCCGCCACCGATCCGCCTCCAGTCGTCACGCCTCCTGTTACCAAACCAGCCCCAGTTGTCACGCCAGTCGCGCCCGTGAATCAACCGCCGCAACTCCTCTCACTGACACCGGCGACGGACGCGGTCGAGCTGGTTGATGGCGCGACCCAAATGTTTCGACTTGAAGCGAGCGATCCAGAAGGAGAGCCACTCGCATACGCCTGGACTCTGGACGGGACATCCGCGGGAGATCAACCCGTCTTTGACTGGAAAGCGCAAGGAACCGGCAGTTACCGCGTGCGCGGCGTGGTGACTGACAGTAACGGACTGGCCACGAGTCGCGAATGGCGGATCACGGTCCTGTCTCCACCAAAACCACCAGAACCGGAAAAGCCACCCGTCATCGCGAATGCTCCGCCACAGATCACGCGCGCCGAACCTGAAAGCAGTGTCATCGTTGCTCCCGAAGGAACAACACTCACGTTCTCGACCACCGTCAGTGACCCTGACGGAGACAAGCTGGTGTATGAATGGTCAATTGACGGCAAAAAAATCTCGCGCAACCGAGGGGCCGCTTCACCGACGATCACTTGGAAAGCCCAAGGGACGGGGAATCACCAGGTGCGGGCGGTCGTTGGGGATGGAGGTGGGTTAACGGTCAGCAAGGAGTGGCAGGTTGCCGTGCTCGCCCCGACGGAACCGTCGTCCCCTCCGATTCCAGTTGAATCGACACCGCCCGCTTCGACGAAGAACACGCCTCCTGAGATCACGCTACGGGTGCCGGACGAGACGTCCGTGAACATGGTCGAAGGCGCGACGTTAACCCTGTCCGCCCTGGCGATTGATCCCGATGGCGAGGAAGTGTTGTACGAATGGCTCCTCAACGGCAAGACAGTCGCCAGCGATGCGACGTTTCCTTTCACGGCGGAGAGTGTGGGGGCGCGCCGCATCGAAGTGAAAGTGACCGATCCACGCGGGGGCAAGGTCAATGCGCGCTGGGACATTCAGGTCGAAGCGCGTCCGCCGACGCCACAATTGGTGATGTTCACTCCGCATGAGAATCGTCACGCGCTGTACGATCACCTGTCTCGTTATTTTGGGGTCGAGGTGGAAGTGCCGGGAGTGCCGGAGCCGGAGCTGCGCTATGAGTGGAAGATTGATGGAAAGCCGGTTGCTGGCGATGAACTCCTGGAGTTCAAGAATCAGCCCATTGGGACCCATAAGGTCGAGGTCGCGGTGTTGTCGGCGGCCGGGGAGCGCGTGACGCATCAGTGGACCGTGCACGTCCGGCCCGATGAAGTGGATCGTCCGAGTATATGGGCACCGCGCCTGGAAATCGTGGAGCTCGATAACGTGCTCAGTAAAGATAAGAAGGTCGTCACGGTCACGGGGATGATACGCAATATCGACGAAGAGCGGACTGCGGACAACGTGATTGCGTGGGTCTCCGCGATCAGTGCTCAGGGAGACACCATTACTCGCCGCATGACACTGCCGAGTCCCCAACCGCTCGTCCCAGGCCAGGTTGCCTCATTTCGTGTCCAGTTCACGCGCCACGAGACGATGTCGGATTTTCGGGTGGAGGTTGTGAGCAAGTAAAAGTCCATGGAAGAGCGCGACGCGTTGATTTGTGAGCGGATCAACGCTAGTGGGTGCCACTGCTGGCTTGTCCAGCAGTGTTCTATGCGGATCAACGCCGTCCACGACATCTGATTTGTGTTGATTAGGACTTGTCAAGAAATAACTTGCCGATTTGGCTATCGGTAAATTATTTCCTGACGGTGCCTTACACGCACGGCATGCCAGTGCCCAATCGCCAGCTTCATCCGGCCCGCCCTTGGCAATGGAAACGTCCTGATGTAGCAGGCAATACTCACATTTCCCGCCAGCCCGGGCGCGTACTTGTTGCCGAAGAGCAGGGGAGGGCGAGCGCGCCATCAGGCTTTGAGGACACCGAAAGCTTTCACTTTGAGCAAGGCCATCACTTGGTCAAGCTGCTCGTACAAATCGAGTTCCGCGCTTTCTGCTTCTGTCAGTCCTTCTTCTCTATTCTTGTCGAGCAGGGTACGCAGTCGGCGTTGCGCGGCTGCCGACACTTTGAACGCGACAATTTCCCGTGGCGTAGGGCGGGTGAGCAGAAAATCGAGGACTTCGGCATAGGCGTGGTTTTCAGGAGAAGAAACCTGTGGCTGTCGCGTGCGCGCTTTTGCGGTGGGAGGATCAAGTGACGTTACGACTTGAGCCAACAGCTCGGGCAGGCGGTCAGAGAAAGGTCGCAACCGTCGCGCCAGAGCATCGGAAACTTGAATGGTAAGCTCGGCCATCGTTTACTTTCTCCTTACGGGGGAGAAAGATACCAGAACTTATCTCTCACACCAACAACTCTACAGTGGTGGACGGGGGGTGTTTCTAGCAGAGCGGAAAGAGAGCCCGGACATTCAACGCGCATGTCCGGGCGGAGAGTACTGGCCTTACTGACAGACCAAGCCCGTGCCGACCAATGTGAACGGAATGAGCAGCGGGCTGCGGGACACCGCTCCAGCTTACGCGGTCTTGATCGTGATCCGCCCCAGATTATCGCAGGGGTATAAGTCAATTGCAGGCCTGACCCCTTTTCCTGACGACCCCTTTTCCTGATCCTAGACTAGAATTTCAACCTACTGAGTCTGCCGTTATTCTCACTGCCAAAGTAAAGACCGAACTCCAATTTCCTCAGGCATTTCCACAACGTCTCTCATGCCGCAATGTCCCCTATTTCCGTGGTGTCCGAGATGTTAGAGATGGTCTTACAACACACCAGCCACTAAAGGAGCCGAGCATGCCCACGGTCGAAGAGCTGATCACCCACGCCTGCCACCTCTCCCCCCAGGAGCGCCAACGGTTAATGGCCGCTGTGGCAGCTTCCCTGCGGAGCGCCACTGAGGCCGCACCCGAACAACTCCTTCCCACCCGGGAAGCGTTTCGCCGACGGTATCAGATGGCGATTGATGCCGATCTCTGGGACTTGGTGGGCAGCCAGCCCGTCACGCCGGTTGAAGAAGACAAAGCCCTGATTCGAGAGGCGATTGAGCGGAGACTCTCGGCATGACGGTGCTGGTCGATGTCAATGTGTTCATCGACGTGCTGACACGACGGATGAACTGGGCGGGCAGTTTGCAAGTGCTCCATCTGATACGCCACGTGCCCGCACTCAACGGCTGGACCTCAGCGCTGACCGGGCCTTTGCTCTACTTCTTTCGCCGGCGCGTGTTCCCCGAAGCCCAAGCCCGCAGAGATGCACACACGGCCCTACATGGCTTCCAGCTCGTCCCGCTCACCGCGGCCATTCTTGAGACCGCCGCCACGTCCCTGCTCCCGGACTTTGAGGATAACATCCAGTTAGCCAGTGCCCACACCATCGGGGCTGACGCGCTGATCACCCGTAATACCAAAGACTTTCAGCCGCCCTCGCTCCCAGTCTTGACGCCGGAAGACTGGCTGGCTCTGGACGCCGTGATCACGCTCTACAGAGACCACCTGGTCACCATCACTAAAGAGGACACCGCGTGAGCCCGGTCTCGTGCCCGCGACACAGCCGTGCTCCAAACTTGAGCCTTCCTGCTCAAGGGAGCGGGCAGCTAAAGAGCACGCAGACTATCAAGATGAGTGAGAAATAGCCTCCCGGATTTTATCCGGACTCCGGTGCCATGGCACTCCGGGGAATTGTCCATAAATTCAACAACGTCCCCACTTCCCCCCGGATGGATGGTCTGCCCGTGAGTCACATTGAACGCGGCAAGCCGCCAGCGGCACCCGGCGCTGGGAATCAAGGATTCACTTGCCTCATCCCAGCCTACGGCCCTCAGTCATCATTGATAATTGTACCGACCCCCTGTCCATCGAAAATCGTTGCCCCGCTGGCAGTGAGTAAATTGACCGCAAACGTTTCGTTGGTCTCTTTTGTTGTGTCTCCCAGTACCGGTACCGTAATCGTCTTGCCGGTCTCGTTCGCCGCGAACGTCAGCGGCTCCGATTTCGCCGTGTAGTCACTACCTGCGAGTGCCGTGCTGTTGGCCGTGGCATAGTTCACCGTCACCGTGCTAGTGCTGGCCGAGGACCGGCTCACAGTGAACGTAAAGGCTGTGGTTCCACTATTGCCCTCCGCTTTACTCACATCACTGATACGCAGCACCGGCCCATCATCGTTGAGGATGGTGCCTACACCTTGCCCGTCAAAGATTGTTGCGCCGACCGCGCCACTGAGATTGACCGCAAACGCTTCATTCGGTTCGACCACAGTGTTGCCTGCCACATTGACTGTCACTAATCTGCTTGTCTGCCCTGCACTAAACGTCAGCGACGTAGCGGGAATCGTCGTGTAGTCACTGCCTGCGAGGGCTGTGCTGTTGGCCGTAGCGTAGTTGACCGTTACCGCGCTGACACTAGCCGGAGACAAGGTCACCGTGAACGTAAATGCGGTGGTCCCACTGTTGCCTTCGGCCTTACTAACATCGGTGATACGCAAGACCGGCCCATCGTCGTTGAGGATCGTGCCCACGCCTTGCCCATCAAAAATCGTGGCTCCTACGGCCCCGCTTAGGTTGACGAAGAAGGTTTCGTTGGGTTCCACCACCGTATTGCCTGTCGTATTCACTATCACTAATCTGCTGGTCTGTCCGGGCGGGAACGTCAACGTTGTCGTTGGCACCGCCGTGTAATCGCTACCCGCTACTGCTGTACTATTGGCGGTAGCATATTTCACTATGACCGGTCCTGTGCTGGCTGGGGATACGGTCACTGTGAAAGTGAAGACCGTCGTGCCTGCGTTGCCTTCGGCTTTACTAACATCATTGATGCGCAAGGTTGGCCCATCGTCGTTGAGAATCGTCCCGACACCTTGGCTGTCGAAGATTGTCGCTCCTGTCGCGCCGCTGAGATTCACTGCAAACGTCTCGTTCGGCTCCACCACAGTGTTACCCATCACATTTACCGTCACTAATTTGCTCGTCTCCCCTACACTAAATGTCAGCGACGTAGCAGGAATCGCCGTGTAATCGCTCCCCGCTACTGCTGTACTATTAGCGGTAGCATATTGCACTGTGACCGGCCCTGCGCTGGCGGGGGATAAGGTTACTGAGAAAGTAAACGCCGTCGTACCCGCGTTGCCTTCGGCCTTACTGACATCGTTGATGCGCAGCACTGGCCCGTCGTCGTTGAGGATGGTGCCTACGCCTTGTCCGTCAAGAATCATAGCGCCCACGACCCCGCTCAGGTTGACGACGAAGGTCTCGTTCGGTTCCACTACCGTATTGCCTGCCACGTTGACCGTTACTACCCTACTCGTCTGTCCCGGCGTGAACGTTAGCGACGTTGCCGGAATTGCCGTGTAGTCACTGGGGGCTGTGGCCGTGCCGTTAGCCGTGGCGTAGGTGACCGTTACCGTCTTGGCACTGGCTGGGGACAAGGTCACTGTGAACGTAAAAGCAGTCGTACCTGCATTGCCCTCGGCCTTACTGACATCAGTGATGCGTAGCACCGGCCCGTCATCGCATGCGTTCCCGATTCCATCGCCATCGTTATCTGCCTGGTCTGGGTTGGAGATAGCCGGGCAGTTGTCGTCTGGAGCACAGTGACCATCTCCGTCGGCATCGTTATTTGGGTCGAATGGACAGGTGTCGGTAGGACTACAGACCCCATCACCGTCCTCGTCATTCGTGAATTCTTGGGGGCAAGCATCGCAGGCGTCACCGCGACCGTCACCATCCAAGTCGCTCTGGTTGGCATTAGCATTGATAGGACAGTTGTCGCAGCCATCAGGGACTCCGTCTCCATCCCCGTCCACGGTAATCGCTTTCTCGATGCGGACAAGGGCGAGGAGCAGACGCCCGGCACCGTTCGGTCCAGCGGCAAGCGCTTCGATAGTGCCCATGTTGCCAACCGGTATTGTGGCGGGAATCAGGACACTAGTATCCAGTTTCCCTGTTGCATCGGCAGCGGCGGTGCCGAGCGGGAAGCTTTGGCCAGCAGCAACGACTAGGGAGAGCGTTACCAGCTCGGAAGGGGCAAAGCCCGACCCTTTGAGTGCCGCTACCTTACCCGGAACAACGAGGGCGCGCGCTGCTTGACACCCTGCCGGAGCCACGGCAAGGGATACTTCTAAATCGCCAATCTCAGGCAGCGAAGTAAGATTACTGATAGCTGTGGCATCGGATTCAGCTTGGAGGCTGGGGGTCGGTGCGGGGTTCCGTGGAAGTCCGGTCGGAAAGTATCCAAAAGGCCAGTCGCTGCGTTTCGATTCAAGATAGGCATTCGCGGCCCGCGCATACTCAAGCTGCCCTCGGCTGGTAGGGTGCACTGATGCTTTTGGATTATAAAGAACTATACCATTGATCCAATCATCTTGTGTGCCGCAGATCTCGTGCCCGGTGAAGCGATCCGCTACCGGCACGAAGTGCAGACCCACCTGAGCTGCAGCTTGGGCCGCCGCCGCATTGACCTGTTGGATGGCGTCGCGTAGGAACACCTGCTCCGCTGCCGACAGTTTAGCGTCGTCATAAAAGGGCACCTTAAGGGCTGCGCATTCCTGACCACTCACGAGGATGGGATACCCCAACACGAGCGTAGGCGCGTTTGGCGTGGCGCTTCGGATTTCGGAGTAGAGGCTTAAGAGCCGTGCCTTTACGACCGCGACCAACAAGGGGAAAAAGTCTACCAGCTTAACGTCCAGATAGGGACCGAAGGGCTTGAGATCATTACAGTGATCGTGTGCCAAGCAATACGCGAAGATCTTCACGAACTGCGCATCATTTCCCCCGATTGTCATCGTGACAAGATCCCGACTCGCATTCACGCCGTTTACGGCGGCAAGTTGTGGAGGTTCGCCATGCTGCCCTTCACCAGAAGCGGTGATGTTACTGGTAACCGCTCCGCTGCAGGCGAAGAAGTCGAATCGCGCATCGGCACGGTCGGCAATTGGCTGCGTAGTTTGCGGGGTGCGGATATAAGTTGGATAGGCTCGGGTCGAGCGGTGGCAGCCGCTCAAAATATTGGTCGTATCAAAGTACGGAAATACGCCTTCACCGGAGGAGTAGGAATCACCCAATGCGACGTAAGAGAGCAGATCGATTTCTCGCGTAAATTCCAGGCTGTAGTTCCCCGTTGCATCAATAGACATTATCGGGTTTAAGCAGGGCTGAGCAAGCTGAATACGTCGAAAGTTGGGAGCGGGTGCCGACACCGGACCCGGAGATTGTGCAACCC
>JANMSE010000649.1:0-3436 GCA_031389045.1 Deltaproteobacteria bacterium
CTTGAAAATTTGCGTCTGTGAAGGTTGAGATTCACTCCGTGTGCTCGGATCGGTTTCTGGTGAGGCGTGGCGGGCGTTTTGATAGGTCTCTTGATATTGGGCGAATGCATCCACCAATTGGTTCCAGAGCGTGCGCATCGCTTCGGCTTCGTGGGTGATGCTGGGAGGTAGGTCCGACCACATCTCGTGCTCAAGGTTGACCCAGTAGCGATAGACGGTAATAGGCCAGGATGCTCGTTTACGTGGGCGCATGGGAAAAAGTAGTCAGTGGCCAGTAGCCAGTAGTCAGTAGCCAGTAGTCAGTAGCCAGTAGTCAGTAGGGAAGAAATTAGTCGGCAGAGGGAGACACATACACTTTCCTATGCTGGCTACTGGCTACTGACTACTGACTACTTGATCTGCTACAGCAGATAATACGTGAACTCAAACCAGAACTGGTCGCGGTCAGCGAAGTGCTGGAAGCTGGACCAACTATGATTCTGGTTACTCCCGGTCCACCAGCCCACTCCAGTCGAGAGTTCGACGTTTTGGTAGCCCAGGACGTTCCGCCACCACCATTGTGAGAACAGGAGGGTCTGGTGACGGCGTGGCTCAAAGACAATCGCGTTGCGGGTTTCCACCCGACTGGCGAACAATCCTTGGTTGCCGATACCCAGGGTGAGGAGGTGGTTCCACCGATCTCGTTTGCAGGAAGGCGTGCTGTATGAGCGGATACCAGCCCGACGATCCGCCCTCACCTCCTCTTTCGTATACTGGTTTCCCGCCTTGTCCACGTTCTGGCAGAAGTTGTTGGCGACATTGTTCCAGTGGTTTTGCATTAACCACTGGCCGGAGATGAACCAGGCTTGGTCGGAAAATGACTTGTGCAGGAACGGAATATATTTGAAGGACGGGATTGATTTGAGCAAATCAAACCCGACCATCGACCGCCATACACCTGTGGTCCTGTCAAAGCCATCGGTCCCGAGTCGATTGAGAAGATCGGGGCCTGCCTTGACGGGATTGCTGCGAATCGTTTCCTTTGTGCTAAAACTCTGCTCAGCGCGGAAGATCATGCCGGTATATTCAAAGTCGTTATAGGTCAGGGTGAATCCGGGCACATGTGACCAGAGATAGTCATGTTGGCCAGTGTAACACCGGGTTTCAGCAGGGCGTCTGGCATTATGCCTCTTGGCGGTTGGATTGCCATCGGCTTTGAGCGCTCCATTGCGGTTGTTCGCGCGGAAGCGTCCCGGATAATTATACCCAAGCAAATCCGCTCCCACGAGTATCGTTCCTCCACCATCGAACCCACGTCCGGGATCAGCCTGGTGTTGCTTACCGCCCGAGGAGAGGCAGCGCCGTAAGCCCTCTTCGAAGGTGCCACGTAGCGGAGCGCCGGGATACATTTTCTGTACGAGGTCAGCATCACCATAAATGGCCGTTCCGAGCGGGCTCTCCGGGTCATTGAGCATGCTGTTGAAATCGTTCGTCCCAGTTTCACCAATGGGCAGGAAGATGTAGACCAATGACCAATCGACTCCCCAAATGCTCGTTCCTTGGAGACGGGCGCCGCCAGCTTGGCCTTTGTTGAACGCACCGTTGAGAACATGGGTGAACGACCCTTTTTTCAGATTCGAAAATGCACTGACGCGGTCACCGTAAATGTCTGGACTACACCGCTTATTCAAACAGCCGTAGTCCGGGGTCCTCACCGGATTCGGGCCGGCGGAAAAGAAGCTATAGGGGTGTCGGATGCGCTCTTTTTGACCCAGCCATCCAGGCCGGTACTGCGTGAAGATGCGCTCGCCGCTCGCGGAGCGGTTTTTGGCACAGGCCACGGTGTCAAACGCCACTTCCTGATTGTTCTGATCAAGGCACCCGCGGAGGTGAATGGGTAACCGATACCCACCTTCCAGGATTAGATCCGAAGTGCCCGAGCGGTAGCGCGGGCTCCAGAAGGGTTCGAAGGAGACGTTCGAGAACCAACTCCCGACATTGCCAATGTTATAAAGCGCTTTGACCGCCCAGATGGGCGTGCGAAATTCATCGAACTTTTCTCCCACACCTTGGGTTTGATCAATCCTCAGTGGGTTGATGATATCAATCGACCGATACAGGTCGGATTCTCCCCACACGATCTGTTGGTTCCCTACACGGATCGAAAGACCGCCGGGGCCCACCTGGCCGAGGTCCAAATCAATGAAAAGGTCACGAAAGCCGTTTTCCGGAAAGATGAAACTCTCGCGTTCCTCGTCGTCGTAGATGTTTTGGTAGTGCTTGCGGATCGAGAACATCGGATCGGCGCGAAAGCGATAGCGCGCATTAAACACGGCGTTCTTCACAAAAGGGATCGCTAAGCTGTCTTGATTGAGAATTTTTCCGTTCTTGACAAAATCGTCGTAGACCAACCAGAAGAAGACTTCGTTCCGCCATTGCGCCCAGTTGACGTTGTTTCCCCCATCCGTCTGGAACGTATTGCGCGTCCGATACCACATCTGCATTTCGGCATTGCCAACACGCGTTGAAGCCCAGGCGGTATTGCTCCAGTCCGCCAGGGTCGTGATTGCCAAGAGGACACCGCACAGCCATCTGCTCCCGTTCATTCTTGCCCGCATACGCTTGTTCCCTCCTTACCCGTTGTGATTTCGTTGTGGATGGGCACTGTGTGTGATTTGTTTTTTCGCTGCGCGCTCGCAAATTTTCCTTTACAGAGGTTCTCGCGTTGTGGTATAGCGCCCCACGTCTGATGTGTTCCTGCCCATGCGCGGACTAAATAGTCACAGTCGAAGCCGGAAGTCCTAACAGAACGCTACAATTTCACTTTGGTTTTCCTTCAAATACGCTTCAAGAATCATTCAATTGATAGGGGAGAAAAGTGCAGCGAGAACAATCGATTACCTTTCACCCATTCCGTCTCGGCCTGGAGAGTGAACGCTTATGGTGTCGATCTGACCCTATTGCGCTGAGACCAAAGACTTTTGCCGTCTTACGTCACTTGCTCGAGCGCGCGGGCCGGTTGGTCACGAAAGACGAACTGCTTGATGCCGTATGGCCGGACACCTCAGTGAGTGATGGCGTTCCCATCGTGTGCGTACGGGAATTGCGTCAAGCCCTCGGAGATCAAGCCGAAGCCCCGACATTCATTGAGACGGTTCCACGGCGTGGCTACCGATTCATTGGCAAGATCAGCACTCAACGGTCGCATAATGGGAATGGGGTGAGGACCGAGCGGTCTCTGCGAGTGCCAGCAAAATTTTCTCCCCTGTCTTCATTGACGGCGGCGACACTGGTTGGGCGGGAGGACGAATTGGCCCACCTCCGTCGGGGCTTGGAAGCAGCGCGGCGCGGCGAACGGCAAGTCGTGTTTGTGACGGGCGAGACGGGGATTGGTAAGACGGCAAAAGTCTTTGGTCTCAGCGCAATAGGGTCAGATCGACACCATAAGCGTTCACTC
>JANMSE010000662.1:0-3457 GCA_031389045.1 Deltaproteobacteria bacterium
ATGGCATAATGTCCGCCCGTCGTATATGTATCCGTGGTTTCGCGGTCACGCTTCTCGGTCTTGGAATCACCGTTAGTGATAACTCTTTACTGTGGGCACTCGATATCTTCGGAACCGAGAAACCGGCGGAGCAGGCCCCCCTACCGGCGGCGATTGGCCCCCGGGGCACGTTGCCATCACTTTCGGAAATCGCCAAACGAGCCTCACCCGCCGTGGTGAATATTTCCACCACCCAGAAGTCGGAAAAACCGGAACGCGGAGAACGTCGTCGGCAGATGCCCCCCTCGCCTTTTGGCCCGGGACCGGGACCAGGGCCGGGACCCGGTCCATTCGGGGGTGAGGATTTCGAGGAATTCTTCCGGCGCTTCTTCGGGAATCCGCCACAAAACCAACCACGTAGCCTGGGCTCCGGCTTCCTCATCAGTGAGGATGGATACATCATCACGAACAATCATGTTGTCGGCGAGGCGGCAAAAATCACGGTGCGCCTGTCGGATAAAGAAGAGTACGAAGCAAAAATCATCGGGTCTGACGAAAAAACCGATCTGGCTCTCATTAAGATCACGCCCAAGCACTCGCTCTCGTTACTACCACTAGGACGCTCTAGTGATCTCCAAGTCGGAGATTGGGTCATGGCCATTGGCAACCCGTTTGGCCTCGAACAGACGGTGACGGCGGGGATCGTGAGCGCCAAGGGTCGGGTCATCAACGCCGGACCGTATGATGATTTCATCCAAACCGATGCGTCGATCAATCCCGGCAACTCTGGGGGCCCCCTTCTCAACTTGAAAGGGGAAGTGGTCGGCATTAACACGGCGATTTTTAGTTCCGGAGGCGGCAATATCGGAATCGGATTCGCCATCCCGATTGACCAAGCGAAGAGTATCGTCGAACAACTGAAGGCCAAGGGCAAAGTCACGCGCGGGTGGTTAGGTGTGTCCATTCAATCGGTCACCCCGGAACTCGCCAAATCATTTGGACTGAAAGAGCCGATCGGCGCACTGGTCGCCGAGGTCACCGAAGAGGGCCCAGCGGACAAGGCCGGGATCCATCGCGGGGACGTGATTACGACATTTAAGGGCACCACGGTCAAGGACTCGCACGATCTCCCCGCGTTGGTTGCACGGAGCCCGGTGGGCGATAACGCGGACGTCGTCGTGCTGCGCAATGGCAAAGAGCAGTCCATTAACGTCAAACTTGGTGAATTAACCGACCAACAAGCAAAAGCCGAGAGTCCCGCGGGCAGCGAGGGCAACTGGGGCCTGAGTGTCGCGAACCTCAGTTCGGACATGGCCCGCCGGTTCCAGTTTGAGCGCAATCAGAAGGGTGTCGTCGTCGTTGATGTTGAACCTGATAGTCCCGCGGCTTCCAGTAGCATTCAGCCGGGCGATATTATCGAAGAGGTCAATCGGCAACCCGTTTCGTCCGTCGACGAATTCGAGAAAGCGATGACCGCGGCCGGAGAGAAAGAGACCCTGCTCTTGTTGGTGCGCCGAGGAAACGCGAGCACCTTCTTCGCCCTCCGCAAGTCAACTGAGTAATCGCGAAGATGCCCTCTCCAGGACGGGAGAGGGCTAGGGTGAAGGGGATTAAAGAGCACCGCCACTGATTACCGTGAATAAACTCCCCCCCTACCGTGTCTAACTTCGGTATCCGAGGGTTGACCCGCACAGGGTTGACCCTCCCACACGCTGTGCGGAGGACGGACGAGGATGAAGACAACAGCAGTAGCAACCCAAACCCCGACTCTGAATGCCTCGCTCAGCGAGGGATCATCCCATCTCCAGCCAGACATCCTGCTGGCCTGTCAGGTACGATCCCAAGCGAACACCTACCACAAGAGTGAATCACTCTTAATGTTAGCTTTGCTGTCCGACGCACTCCATGTCCTCAGTACTTTTCATCCCAACAGAGCACGCCGTTCCTCAAAAGAACGGCGACAGTGGGAAGCGGACCGCGCTTGGGTCGAGGCCACCAGTGAAGCCCCGTTCTCGTTCGCGTACGTCTGTGACCATCTGGGGCTTGATCGTGACGCGATGCGGTCGCATGTCGAGCGACTAATCGCGGACGAGAACTTCAAACCCCAGGCTTTGTCGGAGATCAACAGTCAGCCTTGAATGAATCCCCCAACCCATTGGCGTAGGACACGCGTTTCGGTGTCACCCGCACCATCCGCAACGTATCATATTGAAAAAACGGCTCCTCGAAGGGATTTTTCTTTAGGAACGTTGCCTTTCCGCTCTCCCATTCGGCACTGCCGCGCGACACTTCACGCGCCACGCCTTCAATCCACGCCCGAGTAATCTGGAATGACCGCACCTCGCCGGAATCACGCGTATCGATGTGCAGGGTCACTTGTGGCCGTTTCTGGACATTGAGAAACTTGGGCGCGGTCTCCAACATGATCAGAATCACCTCGAGTGTTTCCGTCTCCGCGAATGCCTGCATGGTGGCGGTCGGCCACTCATCGCCTTGAGTCGTCACCACCGTCACATGTTCTTGCGCCAATAATGCCGACAGTTTCTGATGTTGTTCGCCGGTCAACATCAATTCCCTCCTCGGTTCGTGATGTGCCACAGATGCCGTCTCGCCCGCGAAGGGTCAATGGGGATGCAGCGGTTTGGAGTGTCGAGAGGCGGAGCGCTTGACCATGAGCAAGGTTTCGTAGTAGGTGCCTGGGGACAGAAGACAGGGGACAGGTTTCGGGGAACAGTTAAAATTTTTCTTCTGCAACCGTTCCCCGAAACCTGTACCCCGTCTTCTGTCTTCTGTCCCCCGTCCCTATTTTCCGTCCGAAGGAGGAAGCACATGGCCGATCTCGAAGCTCGGATCAACGCACTGGAAGCGAAAGTACAAGAACTGCAAGACCACAATGAGATTCAGAATCTCCGGTTTAGCTATCACATCGCGGTGAATGAAAAGAAACCGGAAATGATTCCTGACCTGTTTGCCGAGGCTGGCGAGATTGATTTCGCGCATCTCGGCAAGGCGCAAGGCAAAGCCAAGGTCGCGGAATTCTATCGTCAAGCGTTGTCGGAGTTAGTGCCGTTCGTCAAACAGTTCATTCACAATCACGTCATCACCATCACCGGCGACACCGGCACCGGCATCAGCTATCTGGAAGCCAAGCCGGTTTTCAATGGCGAGAGTTTTCTCGTCGCCGCGAAGTTTGATGACCAATACGTGAAGGAAAACGGCAAGTGGAAGTTTCGCAAGATGACACTGATTCCCTACTTCATGGTGCCATTACGCGAAGGGTGGCATGGGCCGAACAAGATTCAGATGGTGCGGAAGTAGGAGATGGTGAATTGGTCCCGATTCACGCCGGTTGACTTTGAATACGACTTTAACCGAGACGAACTGGCGGCTCATCGTATAACGTTTGAGGAAGCGGTGGAATGCTTTTTCGCTGACTTCGAGATACGTCGCAACAAATCTTACCGTGATCGGTATCAGC
>JANMSE010000678.1:0-6784 GCA_031389045.1 Deltaproteobacteria bacterium
GAGCAGATTGGGACGAATGCCATCGAACGAGAGGCTCTTGGAAGTGCCGATGGGCATATAGATGATTGCGCGGCCATCCCGCTCCAGCAAGGTATCGTAGGCGACCTCTTGTGGTCGGTCCGGGTTGAAGAGCAAGCCCACACCAGCTATGGCACATGCACACGCTCACTGAGTATGAACGAAAAGAAGGAGGATACTTCATGTCACTACGATTACGACAAATGGTGTTGATCGCTCGCAACCTCGCCCCCGTGGTTGAGGATTTGCATGAGGTCTTCGGTCTGGAGGTGGCCTTCCGCGATCCCGCGGTCAAAACCTTTGGGCTCGAAAACGCGGTGTTTCCCGTCGAGAACCAGTTCCTCGAAGTGGTGGCACCGATTCGCGAAGGAACCGCGGGGGAACGATACCTTGAACGCCGCAAAGGGGATGGCGGCTACATGGTCATTCTCCAATGCGATGACCACGCCCGTCACAAACAACGCGTGGCGGAACTGGGGATTCGTAAAGTGATGGAGCACGAGGAGCCAGATTTCCACATCCTGCAACTCCATCCGCGTGACACCGGTGGCAGCCTGTTAGAGATCGACCAACAAATTGGTGGCGAGAAGCTGGATGGTCCGTGGATGCCCGCCGGACGTGATTGGCAACGAGCGGTGCATACCGATGTGGTGCGCACGATCGCGGTCGCGGAGTTGCAGTCCCCAGAACCAGAGGCGCTCGCGGCGCGGTGGAGTGAGATCGTGCAATTGCCGGTGGAGCGAGACGCGAACGGACATCCAACCGTGCGAGTTGACAATGCCACGCTCCGCTTCGTGCCCGACACCGATGGGCGTGGTGAGGGACTTGGTGGTCTTGATATTCGCGTGGCGAATCGCACGCGGTTACTCGACGCGGCGAAGCGTCGTGGGTGCCGGATCGACAATGATGTTGTGCATGTCGGTGGCATCCGCTTTCGCTTGCTTGATGCCTAAATTGAACCCCACGAAGGTGAGTCGAGTGTCGGCCTTATGCAATCGTGCCGTTCCTCCATTTTTTCTCAGGCGTATTGGTGGCTGATACTCTTGGGGCTGCTGACGGCATCGGTGGTTTTCGCGGAACAGTCCAGCGGAACGACCATGCCGTGCGCCGATTGGGACCAGAGATTTCCCCAACGGCTCACCCAAGCGACGGCGCCAGACGCATTAGTGCGGATATTGGCCGCGCATAAGGGCTTGGGATTTGCCACGGCCTTCACCGAAGAGAAACGCATGACGGTGCTGCGCAAGCCACTGACCTCCTCTGGGCAAATGCTGTTCATTCCAACGCGCGGTCTCTATCGGCACCTCCAACACCCGTTCGCGCAAGAAATGTTGATTACGCCCGAAGCGATCCACCAACGACAGACGAGTGGCCAGACCACCACCTTGACGCTGGAAACGCTCCCCGGCGCGCAAGCGTTTGTGGGGGCGTTTCTCGCGCTCTTCTCCGGTTCGTGGGACGCGCTGCTTGCGCATTTCGATGTGTACTTCGCCCAGGACCCCGCGCGGTGGCACGTGGGCCTCAAGCCGAACAATGCCGCGATGGCGAAAATGATGACGTGCCTCGTGCTTGAAGGGACAGCGACGCAACTGGGCGCCCTGTGGATGCAGGAAAGTAACGGGGATGTCACGTACGACCACTTTCTTGATGGGCAAATGGTGCCAGAGCCACGCTGGGCGGAGTATCAATCCCGGTTCGATTGGGCCCGGTAACGCGAGCGGTCGTTCATGTTGGGAACAAAAAGTGCGCTCGCGTGGTGCGCGATGGTGGTGGTCCTGTGCGGCTTCTCTTTCCATCAGGTCGTCTATCATTGGAAGTTGCAAACCGATGTCCTGACCCTGCTGCCTGACAAAGAGAGTGGGGCGGCGGCACAGTCACTCCGACAGATCGCGTCTGGGAGCTTAGGCCGAACCGCGCTTTTCCTTATTGGACACACGCAGGATGCCTCCGCCGATGCGGCGACGCGCGCGCTCGGTGGCTGGTTGGCGGCCAGTCCCTTAGTGGCGACGGTGCATTGGGACCACAGTCGCACCCAACAGGCGTTTTTCGATTTATATTTTCCTTTCCGCTATCAGATTCTGAGTCCGTCTCTTCGTCAGCAGCTCTCCACGCCGGACGGGCCTCGTGCCCTTGTCGAGCGGCTCACGCGGATTCTCTATCAACCCACCTCCTCGCTGATGACCCGGCTCTTAGCCGACGACCCATTGTTGTTTTTCCCCGCCCTGGCGCAAGACTGGGGACAACGCGCGTCACAGCTCCAGATACAAAACGGCCTCCTATCGGTTCGACACGAGGGTCGCTTGTATCACGTCATCACCGCGCAACTGGCGCTAGACCCGTTCGCGACCGACGCGCAAGAGCAGTTCGCGACCCAATGGGACACATGGGTCGCGACCCTCCAGCAAACGTGGCCGGGCCTCGACGTGTCTTGCACCTCCGTCGTGCGCTTCGCCGGGGCTACCCAAAAAACCATCACCCGCGATGTCGCGCTTATCAGCATTGGGTCCATCCTTGGTGTCACCCTGCTGATCCTGGGAACATTCCAAACGTGGCGACACCTGGTGTTGGCGCTAGCGCCCATCATCCTCGGCATCTGGGTCGCCGTCGGTGTCTCACTCTGGTGGTTTGGCACTCTCCATGCCATGACCCTGTCCTTTGGCGCCAGTTTGGTCGGCATTTGTGACGATTACAGCTTCCACTATTTCGCCTATCACCGTGTCGCGACCCCCTGGTACGCCCAGAAGACCATGCGGTACCTGTTTCCCGCGTTAAGCCTTGGCGCGCTCACGACCATCCTCAGTTTCCTCGCTCTCGCCTTTACCCCTCTCGTGGGACTTCAGCAGATTGCCGTGTTCGCTTCATGTGGCATTCTCGTCTCATTTGGGACAGTGGTGTTTTGCTTTCCTCATCTCTTGAAGGAGGGGCATCCACGGGCTCAACACAACCCCGCGCTCTATCGCAGTGCCGCACGCGCGTTCGCATTCTGGAACCGGTTCCGCAAACCCCTGCTGGTTGTCTACGGGCTCATTGTGCTTCTCAGCCTTCCTGGTCTGTGGTTGCTCGACATCAGCGATGACCCACGCGCGTTGAATGCGTTACCCAAGGACCTTCAGGCGCAGGACCAGAGGATTCGCACCATCATGGGTCTTCCGTCCACCCAAGCCCACTTGATTGTGGAAGGCCAAACGGCGGAAGACGCATTGCAAAAACTCGAACAATTCACGGTGGCCTTGAACACGCGAGCGGACCGCCCTCCGGCGGATCGCCGGCCGGCGGATCGCCGGCCGATTGAGTTGGGGCCAGTCCTGACGGCGTTTCTTCCGAGTCGGAAACAGCAAGCCGCCGACATCGCGGCCACTCAACGCTTGTTGGAGCACCGGGAGTTCCTGACTCAGGAACTGAGTCAGCTTGGGTTCGCGGAAGAAACCGTCACCCGATTTTTTCAGACGCTCGCCGCTCCACTAAACCCCGTGCTCTCACCCGAAATGTGGCTCTGGCATGACGCATCATTAGGAATGCGGCATCTGTGGTTGGGGAACACGACGGATATGTCCGCGCCAGCCTCACTCCTTGTTCAGGTCGCGCGGGTCAACGATCTCCCGGCGTTGCAAACCATACTCACCACGATTGACGGCGTGCATTACGTCGATCAAGTGGCGGACTTCACGCGGGTGTTCAAGCGCTATCGCCAGCAATCGGTCTGGCTGGTGAGTGTCGCCTATCTCCTCATCTTCGCCATCTTACTCTGGTATTACGGCACTCGCGGCATCCTCATCATCTTGCCCCCGGTGCTCGCCGCCGTCGTCACGGTGAGTGTCTTCGGCTACCTGGGTCACCCATTTCACTTGATCCATATACTCATGCTGCTCCTGATCCTGGGGATGGGAGTGGATTTCACGATTTTCATTGTCGAGAGTTCGGTCGCGGATAGTCCCACGACCCTGCTGGCGATGACACTGTCCACCCTGAGCACCTTGCTCTCGTTTGGCCTCTTGGGCCTAAGCGGCCAAGCCGTGCTCCAGGCGATTGGGCTGACAGTACTGATTGGAGTGACGGCAGCCTTACTGTTGGCGCCGCTTGCCTATTATGGACAGGAGCGCTTATGAAGCGGCTGCGCTTGTTCCATTTCTTGATCTGTCTCCTCCCAAGTTGCGGTCTCCTGGTATCGTCGCCCGCTCCTTCTTCGGCTCCACAGTATCCGTTACTCGCGCCCGCGACGTTTGGTGGGTCATACAGCGCGCAACATTTGCTTGAAGGCCACGCCCAGGGCCAGGATTTCACCCTCCAGATTCGGGTGGAGATTGAGCCAGACCATATCGTGCTCGTGGGATTCACCCCGTGGCAAACGCGCGCCTTTGTCCTACGGTATGAGGGCACGACCGTGGCGTTCGAGAATTTCACCAACCGTGAGATGCTGTTTCCCCCGGAGCGGATGCTCTCCGACCTCCAACTCGTCCTGTGGCCGAACTTCCCTGCCATCGGCGAATGGCATGTGGCTCGCGATCCCCAGACGCGGGAACGACACGTCTCTTTTCAGAATCGCCTCATCACCCGCATTCGCTATCAGAGAGCGCCTTCCATGCCGGAGGTTGTTGAGCTGGACAATGTCGCGCTGGGCTATCAGTTGCGGATTCAGATACGGCAGGACGAGGCTGGGCAGCCGTAAAATTGATCGGTCAACAAATGAAGCGTATGGCGTATAGCCTATGGCTTATGGTCAGAGCTATCTGCCATAGACCATAGGCTATACGCTATAAGGCGAAGGTAGTGAGCGAGATCCACGCTGCCCAACTGCTTTTGCATTTTGGGATACCCGCGTCTATGATCGGGGGCCATTACACTTTTTCCTACAGTGAAGAACGAAGCGATGACCGTGGCTGTCTATCCTCCTTTGGAGCAACTCTTGCCCCATCAACCACCGATGATTCTGATCGACCGGCTGTTGGAGGCCAATGAGCAGGAGACCGTGTGTGAGGTGACGATTACTCCTGAATCCATGTTTCTGGAAGCAGCGGGGGTGCCCGCGTTTGTCGGGCTCGAATACATGGCGCAATCCGTCGCAGCCCACATCGGCTATCAACACTATCTCGCGCATGAACCGATCACCGTGGGTCTCCTGATGGGCACACGTCGCTTGGAGACGGCCTGTCAGTGTTTCGAACTCGGCCAGACGCTGCGCATTCACGTCTCGCATGTGTGGGGAACCCTTGAGCTGAGGCGGTTTCGCTGTACGATTACCGCAGCGCCGACAGGGATCGTGCTGCAACATGCGGAGCTTCTCATCTTTAAGCCGAAAAACGTACAGTCCTATCTAGAAGAGGTTGGCCATGACCACGCGCGTACTCATTAGCGGAGCGAGCCGCGGTATCGGACGGGCGATCGCCGTCGCCCTTGCCGCTCAAGGGCATGAGGTTGGGATTAACTACCTGAATAATCATACCGCCGCCCAAGAAACGTTAGCGACCATTCACGCTGCGGGAGGCTCCGGGTATCTGTTGCCTTTTGACGTTGCGGACCGCGAGGCGGCCAAAGCCGCTCTCACGCAAGACATGAAAAATGGTGGTGCGTACTGGGGGGTCGTTTGTAACGCGGGCGTGACCGCCGATGGGTTATTTCCCATGCTCTCGGGCGACAAGTGGGACCGCGTCCTGCGCACGAATCTTGACGCTTTTTACAATCTCCTCCATCCGGTGGTGATGCCAATGGTCCAAGCCCGGCGCGGCGGGCGGATCGTGACGCTGTCCTCGGTCTCCGGCTTGGTGGGCAACGGTGGACAAACCAATTACTCCGCGGCCAAGGCGGGCCTCATCGGGGCGACTAAATCCTTGGCGCAGGAGCTGGCGCGGCGGAATATCACGGTGAATAGTGTGGCTCCGGGCTTCATTGAGTCGGATATGGTGGCACACCTGCCCAAAGAGGAACTCCTGCAACGTATTCCCATGCGCCGCCTTGGCACGCCGGAAGAAGTCGCCGGGCTGGTGACCTATCTTTTTTCCGCCTCGGCCGCGTATATCACGGGCCAAGTCATTTCCGTGAATGGAGGGTTGATATGACACGCCGTGTGGGTGTTTCCGCCCGAATGCTGTTCTCTTTTGTGGACTGATTGCGCAAGCGAAACGAACGGAGTTCGTATGAAACTGTACGATTTTTCGACCTCACCGAATTGCCGTAAAGTGCGTGTCTACCTTGCCGAAAAGGGGATATCCGTTCCGTTGCGGCCAGTGAATTTATTGGCTGGCGAGCAGCGCTCACCGGAGTTTCTGCGACTCAATCCCTTTGGCGCGGTCCCGATTTTGGAACTTGACGATGGCGCGGTGATTCCCGAGTCGCTAGCCATCATTGAGTATCTTGAGGAACGACATCCGCAGCCTGCACTGTTAGGGACGGACTCCCTCGGTCGAGCCCACGTGCGTGCATGGGAACGCCGTTGCGAGCTGGGTGTGGGGTTACAGGCGACCCGACGGTTTTTGCACTCCAGCCCGTTCTTCGCCTCACGGCTTGTGCAGAATCCCCAGGTTGTCGAGGAGGCGACTCAGGTCTTGCGGGAAAGATTAACGCTCCTGGATACGCAGTTGCGCGACCATGAGTGGATCGTGGGAGCGTTCTCCCTGGCCGACATCACGCTCTTGACTAGTCTCGACTTTGCCGTTGGCTCTGGATTCGCGCTGGAGCCAACGTGGCGGCATCTCCATCGTTGGCATGCGGCCATGCGCGCGAGACCCAGTGCCGCGGCGTAACTGGTCACGCAGGCAACCCCGTGTTTTCC
>JANMSE010000524.1:0-2469 GCA_031389045.1 Deltaproteobacteria bacterium
CCACCAAGCACGGTACCCCCGACCATAGCCAGGTCTCTGTTGATCAGCCCTTCCTATGAGGACGCATTGTGTCTCAGCGCTTCTTCTTTGGCTTGGTAAACCAGAGCAGGAGTCCACCGCCAGCAGCGCTCGCTACGAGAATTATGAGAACCCACAGTATGCTTGGGTCGATATCCATAACTCCTCCTTCATTCATTGTCATTCATCCGGGGTCGTGGCGTCATGTCGATACGGGGACATATTCCCCGCTTCGTCAATTTGCAAGCACCCTCTCCGGGAAATAGCGGAAGGAAGCCCCTATGCGCCAAAGTCAGAGTACGTTCCAGATGACACGCAAGATCATCAGCAGCGTACTCACCGCGCCAATGCCAAAGCAAATGGCGCGCGCGGGTTGCAAATGATTCACGTAGGCGAAGGTGTGCGCGACACGGGCAACCGTGAAGAGTCCACAGAGAATGATGGCTCCCGTCAGGGACGCGCCACTGAGGACATACACCAAACCAACCGCGAAGAAGAGCGGGATGTTTTCCAAGTCATTACGCTGAATCCGTAGCGCGTGCGCGACTTCTGGAGCCTCCACCTCTCCTGCCACCGCCCCGGAAGCGCCGAAAGTCTTGGCATCTTCTGAATTGATGAAGCCACCGAACTTTTGTCTGCTCTTCCCTGTGTAGACACCAGACGCCAGCATCTTCACGCCAAGCACGGCCACGCACAACGCGTACACACGAAACGCGGGATTCACCAGTAACATCTCCATGACGGCCTCCTTTTTTAGATTGCGTTCTCGGTCCGCAACCGGGTGATGTCATCAGTGGTATAGCCAAGCATTGTTGTCAGCACCTCGGCAGTATGCTCACCAAGCAGCGGCGGAGGCAAGCGAGCAGACACTGGCGTCTCCGAAAGCTTCAGCGGGGAACCGACGAGAGAAACCTCACCAGCAGTGGGATGGGGCATCATCCAGATCATGTCGCGCGCGAGCACCTGGGGATCGGTAAACACTTGGTCAATCGTTTGCACCGGGCCGCACGGAATCCCAGCACCGGCGATTTCCTCGAGCCAGAAATCGATCTCCTGTGCATGAAAGAGTGCTTGCAACAGTGGCACGAGTATTTCTCGGTGCTGGACTCGCGCGGGATTGGTCGTGAAACGGGCGTCGTGTGCCAGCTCTGACTGGTTCAGAAGGGCGCACAATTTTTGCCACTGCCCATCATTGCCCACGGCGAGACAGAAAAACCCATCGCGCGCGCGAAACGACTGATACGGCACGATGGTCGGATGCGCATTGCCGAACCGACTCGGCGCATCGCCAGAGACCAGGTAATTGCTCCCCACGTTCGCGAGCCAGGCCACCTGAGCATCCAGCAAGGCAATATCAATCGCCTGGCCTCTGCCGGTCTTGCTCCGCGCGAGCAGCGCGGCTTGGATCGCGTTGGCGGCATACAAACCAGCAGTGATGTCCACCACCGCGACGCCGACCTTCATCGGCTCGCCGTCGGGCTCACCAGTAATACTCATCACCCCACCACGCCCCTGAATGACAAAATCATAGCCAGGAAGGTCTTTGTCTGGGCCGGTCTGCCCATAGCCGGTGATGGAACAGTACACCAAGCCAGGGTTGAGCGGCTTGAGGTCTTCGTAGCCAAGGCCAAATGTGGCCAGTTCTCCGACTTTATAATTCTCGACGAGAACGTCACTGGTCCGCGCGAGCTGGCGGATAATCTCTTGCCCAGCGGGCGACTTGAGGTTGACGGTGATGCTTTTCTTATTGCGGTTGGCGCAAAGATAATACGCGCTCTCCCCGTCGGCGAACGGCGGTCCCCAGGCACGGGTGTCGTCGCCAACACCTGGGCGCTCGACTTTGATGACCTCGGCGCCGAGGTCGCCAAGCATCATCGTGCAATACGGACCAGCCAGCACACGGGAGAGGTCAAGAATACGAAAGCCTTCGAGGGGGTGTTGCATGCGGGGCATTGTCATGCGGGGCATTGTCATGCGGGGCATTATAGAGAGCAAACGCGCCGCTGTAAGGATGTGGGGTCATGCTGACCGCTTCCTCCCTCTCTCCGTTGCCAAGGCATGACCCACGGCGTACCATCTGCGCTCTTCAATCTCATTTCGAGGAGGGCATATATGCCTGTCACTATTCTGTATGGAGACCGCTCGTCTCCGGTCGCCAGCGCCACGGCGGAAGGGAACAACCTGTGGCTCTCGCTGGCGGACCTGCGCACGGCCACGGGCTGGGAACTCAAGCCGCAAGGCGCGTGTCTCAACGATGTCTGCGTCCCCATTCCGGTCGGACGAGAAGCCGAGTTTGTCCGCGCGCAGGGTCAGCAGTTCAACCTCACCGCCCTTGCCCAATCGCAAGGACAACCCATTGTTCACGACGACACGCATGGCGTGTGGTTTTTTGGCGAAGCCGCTGGTGCTCGTGGCCAAGCGCTCGCCTCCTTGCAAGCGCCCGACTTTACA
>JANMSE010000030.1:0-7776 GCA_031389045.1 Deltaproteobacteria bacterium
CCACCGCTGTGGTGGACGATCTCGAAATTGCCGGTGCGGCCATTGGGGAGGGTGTGAGCTTCGCGGCAGAGGCGTACTTTCTCCTCTAACTCGCGAGACCAAGCTGCTGTGCGTCCAAAGGCAGCAAACCACTTCCACAGATCGGTCTGAACGTTTAACTCAGGCGTGTAGCGTGGTCCAGCAGTCGCCCTCGCCGAATCTAGATGCGCTGAGAACCATTCCGTGGACAAAACTGTATGATTGAAGAAAAAACCTCGAATACCACCGGCAGTATCGTAGTCCAGCAGGAGCGATCTTAGTCTCGATTCAGACCACGGTTCGATAGTGAGCTGGCGATCGTCTTGAGCAGCTTTATCCGTGTAGTTTTTTCGCCAGTTCTCAAACTTTTCCTGACCGTTTCGGCGAGATCCTGCTGTTGGGCCTGTCAGATCAAACGGAAAGCAGACGATATACTGTGTAAGCGCGTTGTGGACGCGCAGGGCCGTGGTGAGTGATTTTGTGGCTTGAGTAAGGAGAGCATCAATGTCAAATACGAACTTTGCTTGCCAACCAATGCGAGTGCCGTCAGGCAGATCGGCGAAACACTCGACCCCGCCATCGCCACCTGCACCTCGAAGGCGGGTGTAGCCTATGCCCTGAGATAAAGTACGAGAGGCAAGTTGACAGCAGAGTTCCTCGAATGCCTGAGGTTGACCACCGCAACGCGGCGCAATCTGTTTGAAGTCAAAGTCATCCACAGGTACGACTCATTTCAAACGTTTCTTTCCATTGAAGGCCCAACTTAACAGCGCCCACGCTGAGAGTGTCGAGCAGCAGCCGGGCACCTCCCATGCCGACGATGTTTCCCTCATTCCTGCTGGCCTCCTTACGACCACTTCCTAATCTGCCGGTATTCCTCATTGAGCCGTTCGGAATGGGCGGTTTCTTGCTAGCTACTTCAGCGCCTGTGTCCGGACGGCGGAGACGCACGCGTGCCAAAGGAGCAGGCGGCGTGAACCAGCCAGCGTCATACGTTGGCATCGTTCGGGTCCTCGCTGACCTCCATTTGGAAATCCGCCACCTGTTCTGGATGGGCGAGTCGTGGGCTGACAAGATGAGCGCTTGGCCCACGCCGTAGGTCGGAAATGACCACCGAGACCTTGGTATGGTCAGGCAACGGAATGGGGGCGGTGAGTTTGAGTTCCCCGTGGTCAATGACGCCTTCTAACACGATGTTAGGCATGTTGCTGCCTCCTGTCTGATTGAGAACCTGGAACTCGAAACTCGAAACTGTTTTTAACCTTGGACCTGAGACATTGGACTTTGGACCAGCGTTTACGAGATCAACTGCCCCAAGACATACGGCAGAATCCCGCCGTGACGGTAGTATTCGATCTCAACCGGCGTGTCGATGCGCAGTGTCACTGGGAGTTTCTCACTACTGCCATTGGCGCGATGAATGACTAAGGTCAGGTCCTGACGCGGCTTGATGTTGTCTGAGAGATCAATGAGATCAAACGTCTCCGTGCCATCAAGTTTCAGGGTCTGTGCATTCGTGCCTTCCTTGAATTGGCAGGGTAATACGCCCATGCCCACCAGGTTGCTGCGATGAATACGCTCGAAACTCTGCGCGACTACCGCTCCGACTCCTAGCAGTTTCGTTCCTTTCGCCGCCCAGTCACGGGAACTGCCAGTCCCATACTCCTGACCAGCGAACACGACCAATGGCGTCTTTGTGGCTTGATATTTCATGGAGGCATCGTAGATGCTCAGTTGCTCGCCACTCGGATAGTGCTTCGTCTCTCCGCCGACGACTCCCGGGACCATTTGATTCTTGATTTGTACGTTGGCGAAGGTGCCGCGGGTCATCACGCGGTCATTGCCACGCCGCGCGCCGTAGCTGTTGAAGTCCGCGACCGTGACCCCATGCTCTTGCAGGTAGACTCCCGCCGGTCCTGTTTTCTTAATTGCTCCCGCCGGGCTGATGTGGTCCGTTGTGACCGAATCGCCAAAAATGGCCAACGGTCGCGCGTTGACAAGATCACTGATGGTGCCGGGCTTGCCGGTGAAGTTGGTGAAGAACGGCGGCTCTTGAATATAGGTGGAGTTGCGCTCCCACTGATACAGCGCTCCGGTACTGCTGGAAATCGCTTCCCACAACGGATTCTGCGCGGCGAAATCGGTGTAGAGTCGGCGATAGGTCGCAGGGTCCAGCGCGGTTTGCAAGAGATCGCGAATTTCTTGCAGAGTCGGCCATATATCACGGAGATAGACGTCTTTCCCATCCTTGCCTTTGCCCAGGGGCTCCCGGCTGAGGTCGATATTGACGTGACCCGCGAGCGCGAACGCGTCCACCAGCGGCGGGCTCATCAGGAAATTCGCTTTGATGTTTTGATGCACCCGTGCCTCGAAGTTGCGATTGCCGCTCAGCACCGCCGCGCCAATGAGATCATTCTTGACCACCACGTCTTCCAAGACAGGGTCAAGCGGGCCGGAGTTGCCAATACAGGTGGTGCAGCCGTAGCCGACGATATTGAAGCCCAGTTGATCGAGCGCGGGTTGGAGCCCGGTTTTCTGGAGATATTCAGTCACTACTCGTGATCCTGGAGCCAGGGACGTTTTCACCGTCGATTTGACCGTCAAGCCTTTCTCCACCGCTTTCTTGGCGAGGAGTCCCGCCGCGAGCATCACACTAGGATTCGAGGTGTTGGTGCACGAGGTAATAGCGGCGATCAAGACATCGCCATGTCCAAGCGTGCCGACCTGTTTGCCGTCACGCATGACCCCCACAGTCTGCGTTAGCGCGTCAGCCGGTTTGTTGTAGCCATTGTCCTTCACTGGTTTGCTCAACAACTCAGTGAATTTACTCTTGAGATCAGAGAGTGCGATGCGATCCTGTGGACGTTTCGGTCCGGCGACGTTGGGCTGCACATCCGCCAGGTTGACTTCCAGCGTCTGGCTGTACTGACACTCGCCTTTGCGAGGAATGCCGAACATCCCTTGGGCCTTGAAGTAGTTGCGAAAGGCCTCGACTTGTTCCGTGGTACGGCCCGTGGCGGTGAGATAGGTGCACGTCTCTTCATCGACCGGGAAGAAGCCCATCGTCGCCCCGTATTCCGGGGCCATGTTGGCGACGGTGGCGCGGTCGGTGAGCGGCAGGTTGGTCGCGCCTTCGCCGAAATACTCGACGAATTTGCCCACGACATTGGCTTTGCGTAGGATCTCGGTCAGATGCAGGACCATATCCGTGGCCGTGACGCCTTCGCGCAACGACCCGGTCAGATGCACGCCGACGACATCAGGCGTCAGGAAGTACACAGGCTGACCAAGCATGCCCGCTTCCGCCTCAATGCCACCGACGCCCCAGCCGACAATGCCCAGACCGTTAATCATAGTGGTGTGCGAGTCGGTGCCGACGAGGGTATCGGGATAGTACACACTCGCTTTTTCCAGTACGCCGCGCGCGAGGTATTCGAGGTTGACCTGATGGACGATGCCGATACCTGGCGGCACGACCTTGAAGGTCTTGAAGGCTTGCATGCCCCATTTGAGGAACTGATAGCGTTCTTGGTTGCGTGTAAATTCCAGCTCCATGTTGGCGCGGACCGCGTCCGCCGTTCCGGCATAATCGACCTGAACCGAGTGATCGACCACCAAATCGACCGGCACCAACGGCTCAATGACCTGCGGGTTCTTCCCCAGCGCGGCCACGGTGGAGCGCATGGCGGCCAAGTCCACCAACAGCGGCACACCAGTAAAATCTTGTAAAATGATGCGCGCGACCACGAAGGGAATCTCTTCGGTACGTTCGGTATTGGGCGCCCAGTTCGCCAGAGTGTGGACATCGGCTTCGGTAATCTTTTTGCCGTCGCAATTACGTAAGACGGACTCAAGAACAATGCGGATACTGACCGGTAACTTGGATACCGGTCCAACCCCGGCTTTTTCCAATTGCGGGAGGGAATAGAACTGGCCGGTTTGTCCGCCAGCAAGAGGGAACGTCTGTAACGAATTGAAAAGATTGTGTGGCATCTCCGAACTCCTTAGGGAATGGCTGTTAGCTGTTAGCTATTGGCTACTAGCTATTAGCTGGTGGCCGTGGGTCGGACAAGGACTTGGGAGAAGTCAAAAGTCAAAGGGCAAAAGTCAAAAGTCAAAAAATCAAAAGGACTGAGGTTGGAACCCGAAACCTGAAACCTGAAACCTGCGAGTGACATTCCCGCATCCCTATTGTAGGTTGTCGTCCCGTATTCAAGAGGGAAATACTGATGGAGACAATGATCGTGACTGGGGGAGCTGGATTCATCGGCTCCAATTTCGTGCGCCTGGCCTTGGCGCGCACCGAGGCTCGCGTGGTGGTCATGGATAAATTGACCTACGCGGGCAATCGACAGAGCGTGGCCGATGTGGAGAAGCACCCACGCTTTGTGTTCGTGCACGCCGATATCGCCGACCGCGCCGTTGTTGATGTGATCTATCGTGACTACCAACCCACGTCGGTGGTCAACTTCGCCGCTGAGTCGCATGTGGATCGGTCGATTGATGGTCCGCGTGTGTTTATCGAGACCAATATCAATGGCACGTTTGAACTGCTGGACGCCGCGCGTTTGTATGTGGCGCAACTGGATGCCGCGACACGAGAACGCTTTCGGTTCCTGCATGTGTCCACCGATGAAGTCTACGGCACGCTTGGTCCCAGCGGCCTGTTTTCCGAGGAGACGCCCTACGCGCCCAATTCACCCTACGCGGCCTCCAAAGCCGCTGCGGATCATCTCGTGCGCTCCTCGCACGAAACCTACCGACTGCCGACACTCATCACCAATTGTTCTAATAATTACGGCCCCTACCAGTTCCCGGAAAAATTGATTCCGTTGATGATCCTCAACGCCCTCGAAGGGAAATCGTTGCCCATCTATGGCGACGGCGGCAATATCCGTGACTGGTTGTTCGTGGAAGATCACTGTGAAGGGATTCTCCTCGTGTTACGGAAAGGGCAGGTCGGGGAGAAGTACAACATCGGTGGGGTCAATGAGCGCACGAACATGGAAGTGATCGACCATCTCTGTGGCGCGCTGGAAGCCCTGCGGCCCGCGTCACGGAATCCCGCGCTGCGCGCTCGTGGGTTCACGAGCTACACGGACCTGAAGACTTTTGTCCCGGACCGGCCTGGCCATGATCGCCGCTATGCGATTGACACCACCAAGATTCGCACGACCCTGGGGTGGACCCCGCGCTACGACTTTGAGCAGGGGCTGGCGCAAACTGTGCGCTGGTATCTGGAACACCGCGACTGGTGTGAAGCCGTGCAAGCCGGGCGCTATCAGCGAGAGCGGTTAGGGTTGGCGGGTTCATAGAATAAGACGCGAGAGAATAATGATGAACGACGCAACACGAGAACGACAAGAAACAACGGCAACCTCAGCCCCCTCGGATTTTATCCGGGACATCGTGGCGGCGGATAACAAGTCGAACAAACATGGCGGGCGTGTGGTCACCCGCTTCCCTCCCGAACCCAACGGCTATCTCCACATCGGCCATGCCAAGTCGATCTGTCTCAACTTCGGTATCGCCCGTGAGAATCATAGCGTATGTCACTTGCGGTTCGACGACACCAACCCGACCAAGGAAGAAATCGAGTATGTCGAATCCATCCAAGCTGATGTGCGGTGGCTCGGTTTCGACTGGGGCGATAAGAAATTTTATGCCTCGGATTACTTCGAGCAACTCTACCGGTACGCCGAGCAACTGATTCACGACGGCAAGGCGTATGTTTGCGATCTCAACGCGGACGAGATGCGTGCCTACCGTGGCACTTTAACGGAACCGGGCAAGCACAGTCCGTATCGCGATCGTTCCGTCGCCGAGAACTTGGACCTCTTTCGCCGGATGCGCGCGGGCGAGTTCGCCGAAGGGACGCGAACCCTGCGGACGAAGATCGACATGACCTCGCCCAACGTCAATATGCGCGACCCGGTGATGTACCGCATTCTCAAGGCGACCCACCACCGCACGGGTGACGCATGGTGCATCTACCCCATGTACGACTATGCCCACTGCGTGTCGGATGCCATCGAAGGCATCACGCATTCTATCTGCACGCTGGAGTTCGAGGATCACCGTCCGTTATACGACTGGTTCCTGGATGCACTGCGAACCCCGCACCATCCGCAACAGATCGAGTTCGCGCGTCTCAATCTGACCTACACGTTGATGAGCAAGCGGAAACTGTTGCAGCTCGTCCGTGACCATCATGTACGCGGATGGGATGACCCGCGGATGCCAACGATTCAGGGTCTACGACGGCGCGGCTACACGCCAGAATCGATCCGGGCTTTTTGCGAGCGCATCGGCGTGGCCAAACGCAACAGCCTGGTTGATATGGCGATGCTGGAGCATGAGATTCGTGAAGACCTCAACCAACGCGCGCCACGGGTGATGGCCGTGCTGCAGCCGTTGAAAGTCATCATTGACAATTATCCAGAAGGCCAAGTCGAGCAACTGGACGCGGTAAACAATCCCGAAGACGCCAGCATGGGCACGCGCAAGATTCCGTTTTCTCGCGAGCTGTACATTGAGCAGGAGGATTTTCGTGAAGACCCACCGAAAAAGTTCTTTCGCTTGACGCCAGGCCGTGAGGTGCGTCTGCGCTATGCCTACCTCATCAAATGCGAGCGGGTGGTGAAGGACGAACGCGGGGAGATTGTTGAGGTGCACTGCACGTATGACCCTGAAACCCGCAGTGGTGGGAGTGCGGCGACGCGAAAAGTCAAAGCGACGTTGCACTGGGTGTCGGCGGCCCAGGCGGTACCCGCCGAGGCGCGCTTGTACGAGTCGCTCTTCACCGTGCCCGATCCCGGAGCCACGGATGATTTCACGACCGTCTTAAATCCAAACTCTCTCGCGGTGATGAACCCCTGTTATGTCGAACCGAGCCTGGCCACGGCGGCGCGTGGTGATCGGTATCAGTTCGAGCGCCAGGGCTACTTTTGTATCGATCCTGACGCGACACCGGGGAAGTTGGTGTTCAATCGGACCGTGACCTTGAAGGACACGTGGGCGAAGATCGAGAAAGCGCAAAAAGGAAACGAGTAACACAATACGGAGGCGACCATGAAAGGGACAGCGATTGCGCTCCTGATTGTCAGTGCCTATTGGCTCTCGCATGGAATGGAAACGTTGAACACCGATACCGCGACTGGAGCAGGGGTGATCGGTCTGGCGTTGTTGCTGCTGCCAGTGGCGAAATATCTGTGGGGGAAGGAGATTGGCGGGAAGAAGCCTGAATGAGAGAAGGAAGTGTCCCCGACGGGATTTGAACCCGATACATTTCCGGAGGGCTTACCTCAAGGCGGCGCGGCCTATAATGCGAAACGTGAGGATATTTTGTCCTCATCCAACAGGATGAGGATACTTAGCGAGATACCCTATGCCAGAATCTGACAGTGTTACGCCGAAGGTTTTTCTTTCCTACTCTCACGACTCATCCGGCCATAAGCAATGGGTTGCGAAACTCGCTGCCCAACTCCGCGATAAGGGTATCGATGCTGTCCTCGATCAATGGGACCTGAGCCCCGGCGAGGATATAGGGTTGTTTATAGAAAAAGGACTGCGCAGCGCCGACCGCGTATTGATGATCTGCACTAGCGAGTACGTGCGGAAGGCTAACGCCGGGCAAGGCGGCGTTGGCTATGAGCGGATGATCGTGACAGCAGAACTTTTCCGTGATTTGGGAACGAAAAAATTCATTGCCGTTGTTCGAGACTCACATTCCCCCGAGAAGGTTCCCACCTTCATGGG
>JANMSE010000054.1:0-4695 GCA_031389045.1 Deltaproteobacteria bacterium
GAGTCGAACAAAGTCCCGCCGCAATTCACCAGTCCACCGGGCTATCATCCGACGGCGGTGACGGTGAATGCGATGAAAGGTGGTAGCGCGGGCATTTTTCAACTCTTTCAGAACCCGTCGTTGGAATCCTTCATGCAACACGGCCTCGTCTTCGCCGGCAATCCGGATTCGGTCTATCAACAGATTGTGAAGATGTATAACCACGTCGGTGGCTTTGGCCACCTCCTCATCATGGGCCAGGCGGGCTTCTTGGAGCATGACGAGACGGTCAAGGGGATGACGCTGTTCGCGAAAGAGGTTTATCCACGACTCAAGGAGCTGGGACCGGTCATCGTGCCGTGAGGACTGGCAGGCGAGACGCCTGCGCTCCCAGGACCGGTTCGTTACAACTCACCATAAGGTCGCAGCTTCTCAGAGCGCGGTAAGAAGCTCGTTGGGTTTCAGGTTCATTTGGTCCAATACTGCTCGATACTGTTCCAAGTCGATAGCAACCACAAGAGCGGAAAATGAGCGACCCGTCAGACGATCTTTCTGCAGGAATCGGCTCACTGTTATGGATTTAGGCTTGCCACCAGGTATTGAAACATTGATTTGTAGTGGTACCAGTTTATCCAAGAGAATAAAAAAATGACCTTTTTCTCCCCCAATTTCAACATCGTATCCATAGGTGTCCGCGAAACGGTGGAGTAAATCGACTAAATTTTTAACATTGTCCGTTTTTATTAATGCCGGGTAAATTCTCCATGCCTGATGAACATTGAGAACGAGCCCAGCGTTGCGGGTAGCTGCCACCAACATCGTAAAATCTTTGAATGGGAACCGTGTCTTAAACGGACGAGTAAAAAGCGAAATGAGGGCAGGTTCTCGTAAATTACTTTCCGGCCCAAAATGCTGTTCCTGGTTGGGGAGGCGGATCGTCGCCTCAATAAGTTGTTTTTCAAGGTCAAAATTATTGCCATGAAAATTAGCGATACTTGAAATGATGTCTATTTTATACAGGTCGGAAGGAAGATCTCCTCGCTCAGCAAGACGGTTAAGCGCCGAAGTGGTATCGGTCGCACCCGCAAGCCGGTCAGACTCATCATCCAAGAAATCACTTAATTTCTCGATTGTCTCCGGACGCGTATCCTCTTGCGGAAGGTGCAAATAGTGACGTGCTTCATGCAACACGGTGGAGCGAATGGCCTCCTCTCCGTCCAAGAGAAATTGCGCATCCGGATTTCCCGCGTCTTCTAAAGCCAAGGCCGCCCGCGCCAATATCCCGAGTGCGGTTCTCTCATCGAATTTTTCAAGAACCTGCATCATACATGCACCTCGATAATATCGAATTCGTCCGAACGTAAATCGACAATTTGTTGCTCGGGGCCATATCCGGCTCGGTCTTGCCGAGGAACCGAAATCAGCCTGCCAGCAGCTTCAATAGACGCCCGTGGAATAACGTACAAAACCGGTTTCCAAATGCGCCAACTCGGAGCACGGACACTCGCGACAATCTCATCACATTGGAGCTTCGTAATCGACCCATCCGCAAGCCACTTTCTAGCGAGTCGGGTAAATGTTTTCTGGTATCGTTGTATTTCAAGGCTATGTTCTTCTTGGGCGTTGTATTCTTCAAGAAGGTTTCGATAAATTCTCCGTGGGTTGGAAGTTGGGACGATCATCGCCGCCGCAGACCCGGTGGGAGCCGACGTGGTATCGAAACATTCACAGACCCAGGCAAAATGAACACCACTCCGGTATTTGCTTGCGACGTCGGTAGCGAACCAAGGATTCGCGGAATAAAGAATCGGTCCCGGCATTTAGCATTGCCTCACAACATAAAGGAGACCCGGGGCTGCGTTTTCGTGCTTACTGCCACAGTGCACGTAGACACGCCGCCCCCATCGGCAACGGCGCGATTGCCAACGACATCACGCGAACTTCGGCACAACCGCCGCATACTGATCGAGCAAGGGCAGGACTTTGTCCTTGCCTTCCGACGGCACGATGAACACCGCCCGTTCGACCCCCAACTCTTGACACTGCCGAAGCTCAGCCTCCGCTCCCGTCGCGCCAAAGAAAGAGACCGGAATCTCACTCGCTTTGCGACCCGCTTGCGCCGCTAACGTGTGAAGGGTCTTCATCGCCGGTCCCAGGTCCTTGAGCTGAATGCCGGCGGGAATCCACCCGTCACAATACCGCACCACCCGCTGCAACCCTTGGGTCGAAAGCGTACCGAGCAAAACCGGCGGATGTGGCTTCTGCCACGGCTTGGGGTAGGACCACATCGGGCCGAAATTGACAAACTCCCCGTGATATTCAGCGGCATCCGAGCCCCAGATCGCCTTCATCGCTTCGATCCGCTCGCGCAGCACTTTCCAGCGGCGCTGGAAAGACGTGCCGTGGTTTTCCATCTCCTCCGCGTTCCACCCACCGCCGATACCAAAGAGGACCCGCCCATTGGAGAGCTGATCGACGGACGCCACCTGTTTGGCCAGCACGATGGGGTCGTGTTCAATCACCAGGCAAATGCCGCTCCCCAGCTTGATGGTCGAGGTGGTCGCCGCGGCCGCCGTCAGACTGACGAAGAGGTCATGCGTATGCCAGTAATCCTTGGGCAGGTCTGGACCGAGCGGCCACGGACTGCGGCGGCTGGCGGGAATGTGCGTGTGTTCAGGAAACCACACGGACTCAAAGCCGCGGTCCTCACAGGCACGAGCAAAATCGCCGGGTGCTATCGCATAGTCAGTCGCGAACATGAGAACGCCGAATTTCATAACTCCTCCTTTTGTATGGGATATGATGCGCGGACATGGTTACTGTAACGAAAATCCCTCGTAGGCATTGGTGACCACCTCGCGACATTTGGCCACGTAGCCCACCCAATCGACATACGGCATGAACACGCGCGGTTTGCCCGGCACGTTGGAGCCTTGATACCAGTTGTCGCAGGCATTCCACAGCGTGGCATTCGCCGCCGTTTGCACCTGAACGAGCCACGGGTTCTCCGCTTCCTCGGTCGCCTCGATGGTGCGTAGTCCACGTGTGCGCATGTACTCCAGGCAGTCACCCACCCAGTTCACATGTTGTTCAATCGCCGGAATCATGTTGGCGAGCACCGACGGGCTGCCAGGGCCAGTGATGATAAAGAAATTGGGGAAGCCCGACGACGCCAGCCCCAGGTAACAGCGTGGCCCCTCCACCCATTTGTCCTTGAGCGCTTGGTTGCCCTTGCCGCGAATGTCGATGTTATTGAGCGCGCCGGTCATGGCGTCGAACCCGGTCGCGAATACCAGACAATCGACGGGATACTCCGTGCCATTCGCTTGCACCCCGCGCGCGGTGATGCGTTCAATCCCCGTGCCACGAATGTCCACCAACGTCACATTGGGGCGGTTGTAGGTCTCGAAATAGTCAGTATCCAAGCAGGGCCGCTTACAGGCGTAGACGTGGTCCGGGAGGAGCAGCTCGGCAACCGCCGGATCTTTCACCACTTGTTTGATCTTCTCTTTCACGAAGCTGGAGACGGTCAGGTTCGCTTCGAGATTGGTGCCTGAGTCGGCGTAGGCCAGCATCATCCCCAATCCGCCCTGTTCCCAGCATTCTTCATAGCGACGGCGGCGGTCTGCCTCGCTCGCCTCGAAGGTGGTGACCGTGGGTGGGGTCAAGTCCTGCGCGAACGGTTTGGCGTTATTTTGGGTGCGATAGTCTTTGTACCTGGATTTAATCCGCGCTTCCTCTTCTGGGTCCAGCGGCGTATTGCGGGCCGGGACGGAGTATTGCGGCGTGCGCTGAAACACAGACAAGTGGGCCGCTTGCCGCGCGATCACGGGAATCGCTTGAATCCCCGTCGAGCCGTTGCCGATTATCCCAACCCGTTTCCCGGTGAAATCGACGCCCTCATGGGGCCAATTACTGGTGTGGAACCACTGGCCTTGGAAATCAGCGAGGCCGGGAAAATTGGGCGTATTCTTCGAGGACAGACAGCCACTCGCCATGATGCAAAATGTGGCTGTCACGCGATCCCCGGCATCCGTTTCCACGGTCCATCTGGTCGTCGCTTCGTCAAACGCGGCGCGGGTCACGCGAGTATTGAACTGGATGTCCTTGCGCAACTGAAAGCGGTCAGCGACATGGTTCGCGTAACGCAGAATTTCGGGCTGGGTGGAATACTTCTCCGTCCATTTCCACTCTTGCTGCAGCTCCTCGGAAAATTGATAGGAGTATTGCAAGCTCGGCACGTCACAGCGCGCGCCTGGATACCGGTTCCAATACCACGTACCGCCGACGTCGCCGCCAGCTTCATACACTCTGGCGGTGAAGCCCAGCCCACGCAGTTTGTGGAGCATGTACATCCCGCCAAAGCCAGCACCAACAACCACGGCATCAAAATGTGTCGCGCTGGTTCCGTTCGCTTGGGGTGTTGTGTTGTGGGGGGTCGTCATCCTTAGGGGTCCTCCTCAATGTCATGGCCATGAATAGCAAGGAAATAGGCTGCTGAGCATTAGCGGTGCGTGGGAGGACTGTCAAGTTTCCCACGCGGCTCCAGCATGGCTGCCAATGCGGAGCTTGGATGGAGCACGGCGTCCTCCACGAAAAAGAATCCCGAAGTTGATTTTGTTGGGGAGATTCAACCATCCATCAATATTGATTTGATGGCGGAAGCGCGTACTCCTCACCTGTTCGAGTCTATGGCTGTATTGGCGACTGAAACTC
>JANMSE010000066.1:0-2971 GCA_031389045.1 Deltaproteobacteria bacterium
AAATCCGCGTACCCCACCACCTCAACCGCTTGCACCTCCGGAGTCATCAACAGCGGCTCTTCGGTATCGAGGTTGATCGCGACAAACTCCAGCCGCGCATCTTTTTGCCAATTCTTGACACTGTTTTCCCACACCCCCGGCTGCGGGCCGTGATGCAATCCTTGCGGATTGAGCGAGAGGATACCAAAGGGCGTGGTGCCGCTACGGCGACTGAGCGTGAACTCGCCGCTGTGGACAAAGAACACTTCGTCATAATCCACATTGCGGTGATACCACGGTACTCGTAGCGCTTTCGGGTCGCCCTCCAGAGGTCGCGGCGCGAAGGTACAGACCACGAACCCTGGCGCTTGGAACGTGCCGTGCGCGCTGGGCGGCAAATGCACGCCCTCGCTCATCAAGGGACGAAAATCCTTCACATTGAGTTTGAAGACCGATTGCGTGCCCTTCCAGCCGACGACATCGAGTGGGCAAAAATCATAAAAGACGGACGTCAACTCACCGCGACGTTTCACCCGCAGTTCCCATTCGGCCCGCTGCTCAGTGACTGGAGCGGGTTCCGGGATTTCGATCACGTCATAGTCAAACGGCGCGTACTGGCCGACTCCACCACGGTCGGGAAAACTGATTGGTCCACGCGACTGGATAATCAACGAGAAGTTCTCGCGCGTCTCCGGCACGATGCGGTAGTTGGTGCCTTTGGGAATGACGACGTAATCCCCTTCGCTGTACGCCAGTGGCCCAAAATCGCTTTGCAGGACGCCACGCCCCTTGTGAATAAAATGGATTTCATCGCCATCGCCGTTACGCAGGCAGAACGGCATCGGCTCCGCGCGGCGGGAGATAAAGAGCGCCACATCGTTGTTGTACAGTACCTTGGCGGGTTCACCACGTGGGTCCTCAAGATCACTCGGAGTCAGATTGTAGGAGCTGAACGCCCGTGGTTTGAGCGGGCCTTCGATCCGTTTCCAGTCCGTGGGCGGGTGGGTGTGATAAAACTGCGTGACCGGCCCAAAGAAGCCCTGCCGTCCGTGCTCTTCCTCGTATAATCCCTCCGGAATCGCGACATGCGCTTGTTTGGGCACCGTACCTTTAGAGTATTGAATCTTCATAACGTGTCCTCCTTTCTGAGAAAGTAGTCAGTAGCCAGTAGTCAGTAGCTAGGAGTGAACAGTCAGGGAGTCAAGAGTTAGGAGTCCGGTTCTCCAATGCTTTTTTCTACTGACTACTGACTACTGAATCCTCGGCATCACGTGCTTCGCGAACCGCTCCAGCGACGCCATGATCTTGGTGTGGTCGAGTCCGCCGAAATTGGGCAGTAAGCTGATATTTGTGATCCCCATTGAGCGAATCTGTTGAATCCGTGCGATGCACTGCTCCGGGTCACCAATAATCACGCGGTTGGGATACAGATACCCCTCGTACTCCATGCCCGCGAACGCATCCGGCAGGCTTTTGTAGACGGCGTATTGGTCCGAGTAGGCGGCCTCCTGATTGGCCGCGACCACCGCACCGACATAGCGCATGAGTGCCTCGCGCGGCTCTTCCTTGGCCTTCTCCGCCGTCTCGCCACAATAGAAGTGATAGACACCCAGAATTTCAGGCGCGGCGGTGTGGCCGTGCGCCTGACGCGCGTCGCGATAGAAGTTGATGCGATCGACAATGAATTCCGCGGAGGCCGCATACGGGACGACCATCAAGTTGTAGCCCATCTTGCCCGTCCATAGGAACGAGTCCGGCGTAAAAATACAGGCGACGTAGATCGGTGGGAGTTTCTGGACCGGCTTCGGAATCACGCTGAGATTATGCACGGTGCGGAATTTGCCGACATAAGAGAAGCGCTCCTTGGTCCACGCATTGAGAATAATGTCGTGCGCCTCCTCGAACAGCGTGCGGCTGTCACCCATGTCCCGTTGAAAGGCATCGTACTCCATTTTCTGGAAGCCACGTCCAATGCCAAACTCCAGGCGGCCTCCCGAAAGACAGTCCAGCATGGCGTACTCTTCGGCGAGACGAATCGGGTCTTGCAGGGGCAAGAGCGCGATGCCGGAGCCGATACGAATGTTCTTCGTCCGTTGCGCGGCGGCGGCACCGAGCACCGGCACCGAGGGAATATGCCCACCGTAGGGATGAAAATGATGCTCGGCGAACCAGGCGGAATGAAACCCGTAAGCATCCGCGGTTTCGGTCTCATGGAGCATATCTTCGTAGAATTGCGCCTCGCTCCGGTGAAATTGTGGAAAAAAACTTGGTAAATGAAAAAGCGAGAACTTCATGCACCCTCCTTGTTATGCAGCTCGTTTGAGCTGGTCCAGGGCGGAGACTAAGCGATCAATCTCCTCGTCCGTGCCCACGGTGACGCGGATACAGTCCGCCAATGTCGGCGAGGAGAAATAGCGAATGAGAATCCCACGCGCCTTGAGCCCTTCATAGATTGGCGCTTGGGAAATGCCCGATTTGCGGGCGAGGATAAAATTCGCGTGTGAGTCGTATACGACATAACCAAACTCACGTAAGGCCGCGCTGAGGCGCGCGCGCGTGGCGCGGATTTTCTCCACGTGCTGTCGCATCCACGCATAATCTTCCAGCGCGGCGACGGCGGCGACAATGCTGAGGCGATTCACGTTGTAGGAATCCTTGACCTTCAGCAACTCGCGCATGAAGTCGGGATGGCCGAACGCCAATCCAATCCGCATCCCGGCCAAGGAGAATGACTTGGAAAAGGTGCGCAGGATTACCACATGGTCATACTTGTGAACGAGTGACAGCGCCGTCTCGTCGGCGAAATCAATGTACGCTTCGTCGATGACGAGCATGCCCTTCACCCGCCGCGCTAACTCTTCGATATGCGCCAGTGGCGACAGCGTCCCAGACGGCGCATTGGGATGACACAGGAGCGTCAGCTTCGCGTCACTCTCTCCGAGTTGAGGCGGCAGAGAAAAGTCCGCGGGAAAGGGCACATGCACGATGTGGC
>JANMSE010000080.1:0-3285 GCA_031389045.1 Deltaproteobacteria bacterium
CGGACTACGTCCTCGGCGGGAATCGTTGAGCCGTCTTCAACGACAACAACCTCAAACTGTTTGCACGTTTGCGCCGCCACGCTCTGGAGCAATTCCCGGAGTTCTTCGGGGCGGTTGAAAATCGGAATGATAAACGAATACAGTGTCACGGTTGGTCAACGTACCTGAAGCGCGCACGGAATGCCAAATACACCTGAGACTTTGGGACTCGAAACCCGAAACCCGAAACTCGAAACCTGGAGCCGTCTTGCACCTCAAACTCACTCTCGAATACGACGGCAGCAATTACCACGGCTGGCAGTTGCAGAAAAACGCCACCACGGTGCAAGGAGCCCTCGAAGCGGTCCTCGCCAAGTTCTTTGGCGAGCCGATCCGCGCACGGGTTGCTGGCCGGACCGATACTGGCGTCCACGCCTTGGGGCAAGTCGTGTCGTTCAAGAGCGAAAAAGTGAAGGAGCTGCACGAGCTACAACGTGCCCTCAATGCGCTCTTACCGCGCGATATTGTGGTCCGCCACGTCGAACCTGTCCCCGATCATTTCAATCCACGCCGAGATGCCCTGAGTCGGACCTATCGCTATCAGCTCTGGCACCATCCCTGGCCGTCGGCGCTGTGGGCCCGGTATTCCTGGCATGTCTGGGTTCCCCTCGACCAACACGCGATGAATCAGGCGGCCGCATTGCTGGTTGGTGACCACGATTTCTCGTCCTTTCAAGGAGCGGATTGGGTCGAGCATAATCCCCACCGCACCATGCTACGGAGCACGATTCGTGAGGAGGGAGATTTTCTGATTTACGATGTCGAAGCCCGCTCATTCCTCCGTCACATGGTCCGCAACATTGTCGGCACGCTAGTCGATGTCGGTCGCGGCGCGCTCAGCGTGGAAGGATTCGCCGAGATCTTCGCCGCCCGCGACCGCACCCGCGCCGGACGGAATGCCCCACCGCAGGGGCTTTTTCTTGTAAAGGTGACGTATCCGGAAGGACCGGGGACCGAAGACTGGGGACTGAGGCCAGCATTCAGAACTGTTTAGACCTTGGACCTTGGACCTTGGACCTTAAACGTATGATGAATCTCTTACAAAATATAATCGAGGCTCTCTCTCCGTACGGGTTCAACCTGGTTGGGACCACAACCGTCGCTCGCTACGAGGTCCTGGTTCCCGCGCAATACCAAGTTGCGGCCCTCATGCCGCACGCGCAAACGCTGATCGTCATCGGCAATGGCGGAGGCGATTTTTGGCAAGGGTTCCAGACATATTGTGATGCTCATCCTGGCTTCCGAGAAAATCGCGAACATCCGCTCGACGACTACACGGTTGCGGTGATCGAAACCACGCTGACGCCATTGTTGCACGAGGCGGCGGTGACGTATCGCTATCTCTACCCGTTTCGCTTTTGGACGGAGCCGGTGTCGTTCATGCACCTAGCGCAAGCAGCCGGGTTAGCTGGGCCCAGCATTCTTGGCGTGATGATCCATCCTCAGTATGGACCGTGGATCGCGCTGCGGGCCGCGATCTTACTCGATCAAGAATGCACTGCTCCTCCAGTTGCCGCAGGTCTTGACCCCGCAGGTCTTGACCCCGCAGGGTTTAATCCCTGCCCCACATGTACGGAGCGCGCTTGTATCACCGCCTGTCCAGCCTCGGCAATCACCTCGGAAAAAGGGTGGGACATTCCCGCCTGTGTACACCACCGCATGCAAGTAGCGACCGACTGTGTCGATTACTGCCAAGCACGGTATCAGTGCGTCTACGGACGAGAACATCGCTACCCTCTTGATGAGTTGCGGTATCATCAGCGACAGAGTTTCGCCACCATGCGAAAGCATTTCGAGAAAAACTCGTAGCGATAGGGAAAACACACCAAGATGTGGGTGTTTGGTTGCCACGACTAGCGAGTGACCACGGTTTGCCGGTTACACTGCTGGACAAGCCAGCAGTGGCACCCAAACAGAGCGATTGGGCGGTCTGCTCTTTGACGTGATTGAGCGATCGGGTCATCGGGTGATCGAGTCTTTGAAAACAGGGCTCGAATCGCTCCAAGAATTCACCAACGTAGCGTGCGTTCGCTTTTTACGTGGAGTTGCCAGTACCTGACCCCGCTATGGCGGACGCGCACGACTTTGCCCATTCGTTGGGCTTGCGTGCGGAAATCAGCATGATGGAGTAAACGGCGGACGTATTCGGCGGCTTCATCGTCCCACACATCGAGAAAGACCAAGCCATATCCTTGGTGCAGCAACGTGGGACGATAAAAGCCGTGATCCAGGGTAAAGAAGGTTGGTTGCTTCAACTGACGCAACAGCGGAAGAATATCTTCTCGGTCCTTCATCCCTAAGCGACCAATGGCGACGCCTATCTACCGGAAATGGATTCCGTAAGCACGAAGGCGCTCACATTCCGGGGCGCTTATGTCCTCATCAATGATGTTCATGCCGCGCGTCGTCGCTCTCCCATTTTCTCAAGCAACGCGTCGCTGGCCAAATCTACGGCCTCGGCAATCGCTTCCCGACTGACTCTGCCGTAATACGCCTCAGATATCCAATCCCAGTCTTTTCCTTGAGAAACGTAATACAGCACGCTCTTCACCATGATACGTGTGCCCTTGAAAGTGAGTTGCCCGTGGCAAATCTCCGGGTCCGCGACGATATACTGCCCAAGCTCGGTGCGCTTCTTCCGTACTGTCATAATGTCTGCTCTCCGTGTCGTATATTGCGCACTGTGACATACCTTCTCGTCATTGAAAACAGGTCTACAATCGCTCAATCGCCCGATGACTCAATGCTGCAATTCTTCAATCAGCGCCTTGGCCTCTTGCAAATCCTTCGTGTCAAAACCTTCGGTGAACCAGTCGTAGACGGTGGATAACATCGCATGGGCTTCACCAGATTTACCTTGTTGTTGCCACAAGCGGGCTAGGCTCATCGTAGCTCGTAATTCCAAGGACTTTGTCTGATGTTTCTGCGCAACTTTGATTGCCTCATGGAAACACGCTTCAGCTTCTGCCTCGATAGAAGTGCGAAGCGTAGAGAGCGGAATGCCGGAGATTCTGGCCTCTTTCCTTTTTTCCTTTGCCTTTTGACGCATCTGAGCCTTAACCTTTGAGGGGGGGACGGTTAGCGAGAGATCCGACTCTGTGGTGCCTTCTACAAATTCTTGAAGAAATCGTTCATGAACCGTCCGTCAGGGTCTTCCTTGCGCACGATGTCTAGAAACTTCTGCCAACGATCTCCGAGGGTAGCCCGCACCACGCTTTTCCCATTAACCGTCGGTGATGTCGTCAA
>JANMSE010000114.1:0-17759 GCA_031389045.1 Deltaproteobacteria bacterium
CCCTGAATGTCACATGCACCAAACTGGCCAGGGATACCACCCTAGCCCATATCATCCGCATGGTAGGGGAAGCACAGAGCAAGCGCGCCCCCTCGGAGCAATGGGTCGAGAGATTCGCTCGTGTATACACACCTGCCGTCCTGGGGCTCGCCGTCGCCGTCCTGTTGATCCCGCCGCTCTTCTTCGGCGGCGCGTGGGAAGACTGGATCTACCGGTCCCTCGTGCTATTGGTCGTCGGGTGTCCCTGCGCCCTAGTGATTTCTACACCCGTAAGTATCGTCGCGGCGCTGGCGGCGGCGGCGCGTAACGGCGTGCTCATTAAGGGCGGCGTGTATGTGGAAGCGCCGGCGCGTTTGCAAGCCATTGCGCTTGACAAGACCGGGACTCTCACTGAGGGTAAGCCCGCCGTGGTAGAGATCGTGCCCATGGACGGGCATGACGAAATAGAGCTCCTGGAGCGGGCGGGCGCCATGGAAATGCGCAGTGACCACCCCCTGGCCAGGGCCGTTGTTGCTTTCGCCCAGGAGCGTGGTGTGTCGATCGTACCCGCGGAAGATTTTCAGATCATTCAAGGCAAGGGGGCTATCGCTCGTTTCAATGGGAAACAGTATTGGCTGGGGTCCCACCGCTACCTGGAGGAGCAGGGTCAGGAGACCGAGGAGGTGCATAACCGGCTGGAGGTCATGGCGCAGGCAGGCCGCACGGTCGTGGTGGTAGGGGACGACACCCATGTGTGCGGCCTGATCGCCCTTGCCGACACGGTGCGACCGGAGGCCAGGACAGCGCTCCAGGCGTTACGCGAGGTCGGTGTGCAGCATATCGTTATGCTGACAGGCGACAATCAGGGGACGGCAGACAGTATTGCTCGGGAGACAGGGGTGGATGAGGTCCATGCCGAGTTGCTGCCCGCGGATAAGGTAGCGGCGGTGGAATCCTTAGTTGCTAAGTATGGCAACGTGGCCATGGTAGGCGATGGCATCAACGATGCGCCAGCTATGGGTCGTGCGACCTTGGGCATCGCTATGGGCGCGGCGGGGAGCGACGCGGCGATCGAGACCGCGGATGTGGCCCTCATGTCGGACGATCTCTCAAAGCTACCCTGGCTGATCCGGCATTCCCGTCGAACTCTGACGATCATTCGCCAGAACATCGGGTTCTCGCTCTTCGTGAAGGCAGTCTTCGTGGTACTGACCTTTCTCGGCTACGCCTCCCTCTGGGCGGCGATCGCCGCCGATATGGGCGCATCCTTGTTGGTGATCTTTAATGGGTTGCGACTGCTCAGGTCGGCGGCGGCGTGATGTGGACGACCTGATGGGATACGACTGCCCCACGTATCTCGGGATGGAGATGAAGAGCTGGCAGAAGCGGTAGCACGGGGAAGAGAATTGTCAGAATCCCCGCGCGCCGGGCTGATGAAGGGAATTTCAGCATGGGGATTTTTGTCTAACGAGACGCAACACCCTATCCCATGCGGGTCGTGACGTTCTTGGTCAATATGGATTGTCCGCGAGCATTTTTACCGTTAAATTGCTCGCCATGTACCCCGCTCCTCAATGATGTGCAGGTGTTGAATACGGGGAAAATCCTGTCCTAAGCCGTCCGGGCTAATTCCCCACGGGGAATCCGTATCGATCGGAGGAGGAACTGCGAACAATCCATCGCCTTGGGCCGACTTGGCGCTGGTCCCCGTACCCGCTCCAGCAAGGGGTTGCTCAAAAGGTGAAGTTGACTCTGTGCTGAAGCGTGGTACCGTGTCGCCATGCCTCGACTGCGGCAGGTATCGCCGCTATTCATCTTCGCTCTCATATCCCTGCTCTATTGCTCACAGACGTGAGTAGCCGCCGGACACGCGCATGCCGCGGTGTCAGCTACCAGACCTGATGCCCATGCCGCGGACGCGACGCCGTGTCACCCGCCCTCCACAACGCCACGGAACACAGACGAGTCCTGCACGGACTGCGGCGGCCATTTCTTCCTCACCACTGCGTCTTCTGGCGCTGACGTCCTTTCTGCCACGGCAACCGCCTCCGCTCCTTGTGTCTTTGTCTCTCCACCGGCGACGCTAGCCGCTTCGCCACTCGCGTATCGGAGTACGATCACGCAGCACACCTCATCTCCCCCACGGTATCTGTCACTGTCTGTTCTTCGACTCTAATCTTCTCCCCCCGCGTCGTCCAGAGTGTGGCGTCACGCGCTGTTGCCAGAGACAGCCTACGCTTCTCTCTTCTGTCGTTTTCCGCATCCTCCATTGGTCTTGGGACACTTGATGTGTCTTCGCGTCTTCAGCAGACGCACGAGTTTCATAAAGGGATTCATACCATGTTCCATACGCGCAGTTTCTTTTCGTTCGTGCTCGTCACGCTGTTAGCCAGCGGCTGTACGTCCGCCTACGTGCCAGCACCACTACCAACGACCCACCCAGCCAATCCTGCCGCCCCGGAAGCACCACCCCCGTCCTCGCAAGCGTTGACGGGTGAGACCCTCCCTCCCGCTCCCATAGAGCAGATGCCCGCGCCGAACCCCCATGCGGGACATAGCACGATGCACGGAGGTCACTGATGAAACGGCTAACGCTTTTTTGCGCGGTCATTATCATTGCCGGGCTCAGCGGCTGTACCGCGGTCGCTGTCGATCCGCAGGCCGGCTTCCCCGAGGTCTCGAAGCTCGTGACCACGCGCGCTGGGAAGGAGATCGCCTGGACGCCAGGCATCAAGGAATCACCCCCTACGCTGGAGGCAATCCAAGCACGATTCAAGGACGGGCTCAGTGAAGAGGACGCCGTCCAGATTGCCCTGCTGAACAATCATGATCTGCAAGCACTCTATGCACGGCTCGGGATCGCCCAAGCTGACGTCGTCCAGGCGAGTCTACTTCACAACCCAGTCATCGATGCGCTCACCGGGTTTCCCGTCGGCGGTGGCCTCGTCGATCTCAGCTTCGGCGTGGCCATGGATTTCATCGACCTCCTTTACGTCCCGCTACGCAAACGAGTGGCGACGGCGAGGTTCGAGGAGACCAAGCTCCGCGTCGCGGCGGAGGTACTTGATGTGGCATGGCGGACCCAGACGGCGTTCTACCGGCACCAGGCCAACGAGCAGATGGTGGAGATGCGTCGTCAGGTGGCGGCCTCCACCACGGCCTCGTTCGACCTCGCACAGAGGATGCGCGAGGCGGGCAATCTGAGGGAACTCGACCTTGCCTCAGAGCAGGCGCTGGCCGAGGAAGCAAAGCTCGACCTCCGCCTCACCGAGATCACCGTGCGAGAGAGTCGGGAGACCTTGAATACGCTCATGGGCCTCTGGGGCGAGGGATCTCAAGTCTGGATGGCTATATCTTCTCGTCTGCCCGAGCCGCCGCGCGAGCCGTTGAACGCAGAACACCTCGAATCCCGGGCCATTGAGCGCAGTCTCGATCTTGCAGCGGCAGAGCAGCTCATCACGGCTGCGGCAGAGAACGTCGGGCTCGACCGCGCGAGTGCGCTCTTTCCCGAGCTGGTCGTTGGTGGGAAGGGTGAACGTGATAGAGCTGAATGGGAACCTGGGCCAACGTTCACGATCCCGATTCCCCTGTTCGACCGCGGCCAAGCGCGGATCGCGCGGGCACAGGCCGAACTGCGTCAAGCACGCGAGTTACGCCGTGCACTCGCCGTGCGCATCCGCTCCGTCGCGCGGAGCACCCGTGATCGGATTGACGGCCACCGCGACCGCGCGCGCCATTACCGCGAGGTGCTGTTACCGGTGCGCGCTCGAGTCCTCCACGAGACGCAGCTCCAGTACAACGCCATGCAGGTCGGGCCTCTTGATCTCCTGCGGGCGAAGGAGCAACAGATCGAGGCTGCTGCGCGCTCTATCGACGCGCTGCGCGATTACTGGCTCGCTCACGCGGACCTCACCCTTCTTCTTGCCGGGCGACTGCCTTCGACAGAGCCTGCTCCAGCCGGGCCAGCGCTTGAGCAAGCCCCGCGCTTCCCATTCCCAACGCTCCGGTGATCGGACACCCACAAGGGAGATCAGCAACATGAAAAAAGACCTGAACACACTTCCAATAGACCGTCGCACGTTCCTGACGGGAGCCGCCGCGCTTGGCGGCAGTGGCGTTCTCCTTCGCCACGCCGAAGCCGCCGATGGTGCCCCGATCCATCAGCATCCCCAGACCAGTACACCTCCTGTGACAGAAGCAAGAACCCTCACCCTCCTCGACCGCATTGACCCGAAGCCAACGCTCCCGCCCGGTGAGCCGGGGAAGGACTACACCCCGGTCATCACCCCCAACAATGTCTCGCTGCCGTGGAAAATCGTGGACGGCGTCAAAGTCTACCACCTCATCGCCGAGGAGGTAGAGCACGAGTTCGCGCCCGGACTCAAGGCGCAGTGCTGGGGCTACAACGGGCGCGTCCACGGTCCAACCATCGAAGCGGTTGAAGGCGATCGCGTGCGCATCTACGTGACGAACACGTTACCCGGCAGCACGAGTGTCCACTGGCACGGACTCTTGCTGCCCAACGGCATGGATGGGGTTGGCGGCCTCACCCAGCGTGTGATCAAGCCAGGTGCGACGTTCCGCTATGAATTCACCCTGCGCCAGCACGGCACGTTCATGTATCACTCGCATCACGATGAGATGATCCAGATGGCGCTCGGCACGACAGGACTGTTTGTGATCCACCCGCGACGACCAAAAGCCGAGCGCCCGGACCGGGATTTTGCCTTTATGCTTTCCGAATGGCGGATCGATGTCGGTACCTCGCGCCCCAACCCGAACGAAATGACCGACTTCAATATCTTTACGTTCAACGCCAAGGCTTTTCCCGGCACTGAGCCGATGGTGGCGCAGCTTGGAGGTCGGGTGCGCATCCGCATCGCCAACGCTACCGCCATGAGCCATCATCCGATTCATCTCCACGGCTATCAGTTTCGTGTGACGGAGACGGATGGGGGACAGATTCCCGCATCGGCACAGCAGTTGGAAACGTCCGTTTTGGTGGCCATTGGCCAATCACGGACTATCGACTTCGTTGCTGATGAGCCTGGTGATTGGGCAATGCACTGCCACATGACCCATCATGTGATGAACCAGATGGGGGACAAGTTTCCAAACATGATCGGCGTGAAGCCGGGCGATGGAGACGCACAGGTGCAACAGTTGTTGCCCGGATACCTGACGATGGGCAATGACGGCATGGCCGAGCACGGCAGACATATCGAAAGTGACCACCTGAAAGCGCCGCCGAACAGTATTCCGATGCGGGGTGGTCCGGGACCGTTCGACTACATCACGATGGGCGGACTCCTCACCGTACTCAAGGTGCGCGAGCACCTCGAACGCTATGATCGTGATCCGGGCTGGTACCGACACCCCAAAGGCACGGTAGCGAGCCTGGCGAGTCGCGACGAACTCCGGCGCGACGGTATCCAGGTGTGAGAGCAATGGCATTAAGTTAAGGGGTGACTGTCATTGCGAGGAGTCGGACGACGAAGCAATCTCCAACAAAACAAAGATTGCTTCGCTGCTCGCAATAACACGGTTGCTTAACTTAATGCCATTGGGTGTGAGAGGAGGAGGAGGAGGAGGAGGAGGAGCGCGGGTATGGAGCGATTGAGGAGGAAGAGAAACTGCAACTTGATCGAACAGACTCAGAAGAGACGCCGTTCCATCAATTTTTTAGAACGATTATCTTTTGTTAGGGTTCATACCTCTCCCGATCAGCCAGACAACACCCCGACCGCTGCGGTAGACACCATGAGTGAAAGCGCTACTAACAGATGAGGTTTTGGGGCGCAGCGGTTTCTTGCGTCGACATCTTTCCTCCTATGCTCTTCTCTTCACCACCACCAACGTCACATCATCCCGTTGAATTTCACTATTAGTGAATTTTCTTACGCTATCCATAATCCCTTGCACGATTTCCACGGCTGGCCGAGCCCCAAGCTCGGCCACTTTCTCTCTCAACCTTTTCACCCCATATTCTTCCTTCTCGTTCCGCGCTTCCACCAGCCCGTCCGTATAGATGACTAACGTGTCACCAGGTTCGATCCGCAACGGCCAAGGTCGCGGCTCATGTCCGTTCACTCCATTGGCAAAAACATATTGTGAAGTTATCGAGCGCTGCCGCCCCATCTTCAACGTGATGGGACAAGGCGTCATTGTGGTCGGTGAAGAACCACACCTCGCCAATGTTCTTAAATTGGTCGGGAACTTCTTTGTGATCTCGGCCATCGAAACGTTGAGCGAAGCGTTTACCCTCGCCGAAAAATCTGGGCTCAAAGTCGATGCCGTGCTGGAAGTCGTGAAAGCCCTCCTGCCCGGTCCGTTATTCCAGGGATACGGCACCCGCATGGCTCGCAATGAATTCGTGCCCCCAGGGTTTGCCTTACGACTCGGACTGAAAGATGTGGGCCTCATGCGCAAGCTGGCGGAGCAAGGGTTGGCACCGTTACCCATCGCGGACATCATGCACGAGCATCTGCGCGCCGCGGCAGCCAAGGGTCGTGGGGAATTGGATTGGGGAGCGGTGATTACCGTCGTCCGTGAATTGGCGGGGCTCGCTCCTGGGAGCACCCCCTAGCCACTGGGCGCGGGCTCCCTTAAAGGAGTGGGCATGGCGAAGAAAGCAGCAACGAAAAAAGGCCCACTCCTGGGCTCTCACATGTCGATCGCGGGTGGGGTACAGAACGCGCTTTTCCAAGGCAAGGACGTCGGCTGCGAGACGGTGCAGATTTTCACCAAGTCGTCTCGGCAATGGGCGGCGAAGCCGCTGAGCGAAGACGACATCCTGCGATTCCGGGCCGCGAAGGAAGAGACGGGCATCACCACGGTCGTTGCCCACGACTCGTATCTGTATAACTTCGCCGCGCCAGACGAAGCGTTGCGCAAAAAGTCAGTTGCCGGACTCATCGACGAAATGCAGCGTTGCGAAGCACTCGGCGTGGCGTATTTGATTGCCCATCCTGGAGCCCATGTTGGCGCGGGGGAAGCCGAGGGCATTAAAACCATCGCCAAGTCGATTGATGAGATGCACAAGGCGTGTTCCGGCTTCACGACACGCTTCGCGATTGAAATCACCGCTGGCCAGGGTTCGAACCTGGGCTATACCTTCAACCAGGTGCGACGAATGATCGACGCCACCAACGCCCCGGACCGCGTGCGGGTGTGTTTCGACACCGAGCATGCCTTTGCCGCGGGGTATGATCTGCGCGACAAGGAAGGATACGAGCGCACGTTCAGTGAATTCGATGAGGAGATCGGCCTCGACCGCCTGGTCGCTTTTCATATTAACGATGCCAAGAAAGACCTCGGCTGCCGTGTTGATCGGCACGAGCATATTGGCAAGGGCTTTCTGGGTGTGGAAGCCTTTCGTCTGCTCCTCAACGATCAGCGCTTTTGGGGGCTGCCCATGTGTTTGGAGACACCCAAAAGCGCCGATTGTCACGAAGACCGTGAGAACCTCGCGCTGTTACGCAGTCTGGTGGCGGCGTAGTGTGTTCCCCCTGTGTTGCGCATGGCTGGTCACCCCTCCACCCGACACCTTGTGTTGCATGGCCTTGCTGTCCTGAGCGGGTTCGCCCTCCTGGGGTGGGTCGTGTGGCAGGTCGGCCTGACTGACGTACTGCACTATTTCCGGCAAATTGGCTGGTGGGCTCCGTTACTGATCGTCCCTGCGCTCGCCATTGCGTTATGTGATGCGAAAGGGTGGGCGTGTGCATTGCCCGCCACCATTCATCTTCCGCATATTCCGTTATGGCGCTGGTCGTTAGCCCGCTTGGCCGGGGAAGCCATTAACAACCTCACCCCGACGGCCAACATCGGCGGTGAACCCGTGAAGGTCTACATGCTTCGCGCCCACGGGTTGACGACGGATGCGGGCTTGGCGTCGGTCGTGGTCGCGAAGACGGCGCTGACGGTCTCACAAGTGGTGTTTGTGTTGATCGGGATTCCGTTTTTCCTGTACCGCTTGGGGTGGATGGAGCAGGGCTGGTGGATATTTGGCCCGTTGATCGCCTTGGCCTACGGGTTCGTGATGCTCTTGATCCGCTGGCAGCGTCGCGGACTGATGGGCATGGCCGTACGCGCGCTCTCTCGTGTTCTTCCGCGGTGGCAGCGCCTCACGCATTGGGAAGAACGCGCCCAGAGAATCGACGCCCACCTGTTGAGTGTCTACGAGGGTGATTCGCGCCGCTTTGTGGCTTCAACCGTCTATCACTTTGGTGGTTGGCTCTTGAATGCGGTGGAGCTGGCGCTCTTTCTGTACTTCATGGGGGTGGATGCGCCCATTCTTGATGCGCTGATTATTGAGACGATGATCCAGCCCGTGAGCGCGGCTGGTCTCATCATTCCCGGCGCGGTCGGAGTACAGGAAGCGGGTGGAGTCTATCTCTGTCGTTTGCTTGGGCTTGATGACGGCGCGGGACTCACACTCATGGCCCTGAGACGAGGGCGCGAGATGCTCTTCAACCTCGTCGGCCTGACCGCGCTTGCCCATGTGAGCGGCACTTTCCTCCCCCGAAAAATTCACTCGGTGTAAATCAACAACATGATGCCAATAAACATCATGAGTGCCGACCACGCATAGCCACCAACCTTCGCTGGCAGCAATTTCGCGTCGGCCAATACTTTCGCCACCATCGCCAGAATTCCCGCGACCGCCATAATCACATGATGGCGGTAAATCTTATCCGCTGACGGTCCATCTCCATGCTTATGAAGAAACAACATCGCCGCCGCGGACACCGCGAGGATGGGAAAGATCAGACCCCACCCCGGATGCGTCAGTGTCCCACGACAGCGCAGCCATTCCACCACGCCAATGGCAAGAACGATGACGGTGAACAGCGAGTGTTGCAGGACTTGCGGATCACGCATGGCTTCGAGCAAGGGTAGCGGTCCCCACGGCCAGGACTCTGGGTCATGGCGGACAAACAGAAAAAGCCCCATCAGAAAGAAAAAGAGTGGCCAACTATACTGCGCCCAAGAGAAGCGCGGGTTGCCAGAGGCCGCGAGCAAAGCGAATCCACCAGCAAGGAAAACAAACACCCCGGCGATTTGGTGATTCAACTCCGAATACGCCTGATCTTCATCTGGAGGCAGAACCGGGGCGCGATGATGATGGCGATGTTCCCCAGCGGTTGGGGAGCCGACTGTATACGCGGCGTCATGGTGCTCAGGGCCGGAGGGATCCGTTCCGTTCCCGTCGTGGTGCTGATGGGGGGGGCTCCCGTTTCCAGCCTCTTGTTGCATCGCCTCGTCATCGGTCCCTGTATGCGCGCCGTGATGTGTCGCGTGATCCATCGACCCGTTGCTCTTAGGGAGAGCGTCATGCTCCTGCTGCCCTAAATTCTCCTCTTCGAGCGCCCACAGCCGCGTGGGACCACTCACCGTCAACACCATGAGAAAAACGAGGACCTTCCCAATCCAATGCCACGCCTCAGACCTTTTCATTTTTTCACCTCCATTCCTTGCACCCAATGCTGCAATCGTCCTGCTCGCCACAATAACCAGAGTAACAACAGCCAAAACACCTGTGCGCCGATAGCCGCTCCCCACAAAAACCACAGGAGCTTCCCCGTCAGTGCACTCGCGAAAATCACGATTGATACATCGCGCGTCGTCAGGCTGGCGATGAGCCGTTTCACCAAGCTATCTTCCCATCCACCGCGCCGATCTCCTACGGTTTCGGTTTTCTCCGCCAAGGTCACCAACGGAAATGCCAAACATCCACCGAGCACCAGCATGCTTGCTAGGGGCAGCGCATGAGACGACGCCCCATCTTGCCACACGGCAACCCCCATGCCGACGAAGATCGCGATCGTCACCAGCGTGTCACAGACGATATCGAGCGCATCGCCAAACGGAGATTCTAAAAACTTCACCCGTGCGACTTCTCCATCGCAACAATCCAACACCACCGAGAACTGTAAGAACACCGCGCCGAGCACCGGCCCCCAATAGCCACCAGGAAAAAAACACAACGCTCCGACCAGGCCAACCATGCACGAAAGGAGGGTGATCTGATTCGGAGTCAGCAGCGTATGCAACAGCCATCGCGTCAGCGGGCGCGACAGTTTCCGGTTGAAATAGGTATCGACCTGCCCGTCCCGCGGATTTTCGAGCGACAAGAGTAACGCCTGTTCAACCTCCGTGATCCGGGACGCTGGTGTCAAACGATGAACAAACAGCGAGCGCGTCCGCGGCAATCGTTGTTGGTCTCCCCCCATGATGGCCGACGTGTCGGCAAGTCGCTGTCCCTGCCAGAGTTCGCGCAAAAGGGGAGACACGTGCGCGCCTGGCACCACGGCGATCGCGGCGTCACCAGAGGCATCGGTAAAGACCGTCGGTTTTTCCGCCGAGGCATCTTGGGTAATGGTCTGGAGTAGGGGATGCCGAACAATCGTGGTCACGGAAAATACGACACTCGGCTCTGTCACGAGAGGTTCCGGGATGTGGGGATCGTCAAGATTGGGCGAGACCCACACAATCTGACTCGTCACCCGGGCATCATCATGGACCTCATGTCTCAACGCCGCGGTCACGTGATTGACATACAGGTAGCATGTCGTGACCCCTGCTTTCTGCACGGTGAGCACCGCGCGCTTCAGGAGTGACATCCCACCAACCTTCGTGAGCGGAGACATTTCCTCTCCCTCGGACATCATAAGAACAGCCACACCCACCATGAGGCAGCAGACTATAGCGAACGACTGGTAGGGATTCAAGAAACCGGAAACACCTGAGAGGGGTGAGGTGCGGGCAGGGGGAGGGAGCGCGCCCATACCTCCCGATAGGACCTCACCTCAGCGAATCAACAAGACCGCGCGATCCGCCGCTTTATGCAGCGCGTCTGTGATCGACTGGGCGATGGCATCAAGGAACTCATTGAAGGTCGGTAAATTCGCCAACAGCGCGTCACGAATCTTCTCGGTAAACTCCCCCTGTTGTTCCACAAGCGCGGTCTTGACCCGACTCTCCGTAATGAGACCGCGCACCAGGATCGGCAATTCGACGCTTTTGAGCCAGTCAATCATCAGGCCTTTGCCGAGACTCAGGGTCACTAACCCAATGACCATCCCAATCACCAGCCCCAATGGTCCTGGCAGCAATAGCGCGGTTCCGCCACCGCCAAGAATTTTGGCGATCAGGATCGACCCCAGCACGGTCACCAGGTTGCCGATGTCGCCCAAGAACGTCATGTTGCTCATATCCACCATGCCCGCGGGTACTTCGGCGATCTGCCGCATATTGAGGAAAGACGGCACGCTCAACGACGCATGAGGAATCCGATAGGTGTCGCAGATCGGGTCCGTTAATTTCTCCACTGCGGGAAGCAAATCGGCGAACCACGTCGCCACGACCTGCGCCAGCAACTGCCGCCCTTCCACGCTCGCGAGCCATTCCACCGCACGCGCCGGAATGGTGTGTTCCAGCGCGGTCAGCGTGCGCACGCGGCCCGCTTGCCAATCACGAAACGCGGGCAGCACCGAGTGCTCGGATAGCCGTTGCGCCAGAAATAGCGCCACGGCATTCATGAGCGGGGCCAGCCGCTCCTCAACCGTCCGCCGCAATTGTCCCGAAGCGAGCAACTGTTCAATCGCTTCACGAAACGCCGCCGTTTTCAGCTCGACACGCCCGGCACTCGCCAATCCACGAGCAATGGCGAACTCCGGCTCGGCGCCACGCACGATCCGCGCCTGGGGAAACACCTCGGCACAGAGGTCAGCCGTAAAGGCCATGCGCGACGCACCACCAGTGAGCAACACCAAGCGTGGTTGCTCCTCTTGCATCCGTTCCTGCGCGTGCAAAAGCGCCTCGCGAAACGCCGCGTACCAACTCCGCCCTTGCAGTTGTGGCAGTGGGGTCGTCAATAATTCGTCCATCGCCCGCGGCGTGATTGCGATATCGACATACAACGGAGGCGCCGTTTCTAATCGGACGGAGCGGCTCGCCGGCGTGTCCAGCCACATATCGGGATTGGAGAAGTACATCTCCTTCACTTTGCGGCATTCCAATTCGCAGATCGCCGCATAGACGGGATACGCGGCGAAAATCCCCCGCAGTTCAGTATCGCGAGGATGGGTGGCCACCGTGCGGTCCAGAATCGCCTTATCGAGCAGCCCACCGCCGAGCGCGTTCTGGCCAAAGTCACTCAGGCGAATCTTCAAGTCGCGCACCGCCGTGAAATCGGTGGTGGACGAGCCAATATCCACAATGAGGATCGCTCCCTCGGCTAGGTCTTGAGAAATGTAGCCTGCTTCGCGAGCGTACACTAACGCGGCCCGTGATTCTGGCCAGACTGTGACCTGGGACATCCCCGCCCGCCGCAAAAGGGCCGCGTACCGGGTACGCACCTCCTCGCTCCACCCAGAGGGGCATCCAACGAAGAAGAGTGTGGCATCTCCCCCGGTGATCTTGCGGTCACGCACCAGCACTTCGAGGATTTTCCCGACAAAGAGGGTGATTGGCTCATGCACCTCGCGGCGCTCCACTTCCGGACTCTTAAATGCGATGGCGAGCTCGCTGACATTACGCGAGAGGTAGGCATCGTCGCCAATCAATACGCCACGAGTAGGATGCCGCGCCACGGCGGTGAGGATGCTTCTTGCCCCATACAGATCGAGAATCTGCGGTTCCACCGTGGCTGACAACATGGCCAGCGCGATCGCGCTCTCTCCATGACCAAGATCAAAACCGAGAATCTCCACATCCTGAAAGCTTGTCCGTTTATCCATGCGTTTGCGTTTCGGCCTCTCAACTTGAGAAGCCGGGCCATTAGTGGAGATGCGCTTTGCTGACCGTCGGCTCCGCCACCAGTCCTCGTCTGAGGACGCGACCATCCTTCTTCACTAACGCGGGCTTCAAGGTCCGCCACGTCTGACTGTGGGGAGTGAGGTCTGGAACCGCGTCGAACAATTGATGGTGCTCGGCGGTAAAGTTCTGTAGCGTCACCCCTTGGCGCATCAACACAAACGTGAGGGTGTTGAGGTGTTTCAACGCATATTCCCCATCCTCCGCGTAGGCGGCGCGGAGCAATTCGTGCATGAGGTCGAGCAACGTCCCATCTTCCTCCCAAGCACTTGAAGCGACCGCGGGAGGGTGGACCGCCTCAGCCATCACCACATCCACGGCCTTCATTACCTCGCGCAATGCGGACAGCAGCCTGTGCGCATCAATGACCATGCGCGGAGAAGGACTCGACTGGAGAGTGGGAACAGCAGGCAGCGCAGGGGCGGAAAACCATTCGCGCATAGTGAGCAAGACGAGCGCCCCTAATAATGCCAGCGCCGTGAGCGCACTCTCTTGGAACAGCATACCCGCGAGCGCGATAGCGATGACGCCATACACCGCGCGTAACAGCCAGCGACCACGTTCGGTGGATCGTGAGGCCGGAGGTGAGGGGGCAATCTCTTGCTGCTGCTCGGTTATCACCGAGTGCCCTGCCAGTGTCGTCACCGCGGCGGAGACCACGTCAAGCAGAAACCCACACAAGCGACGCGCGGTCAGGGGGTGGTCCTGCTCTTGACCGTAGGCGGTCAGGAGCGTCCCCAAGAAGGTTTTCACTTCTCGGACAGCGAGTTCGCCATCAGGGTGCTCACCCAAGCGCAGGTGAAGGTGGTCTCGGTGTTGATCGAAGAGTTCGACAAGTGTGCTCAAGATGAACTCCAGGTGCTATTGGTTAATGCGCACGACGACCTGATCTCGGAGGCAGTCACTATAATGTCGCGGAAGGGTTTTCACGGTACCGCTGGACGACGTACAACCCGTCAGGGGTAAACTGTTCGGTCCGCGCACGTTGAAAAATTTCGTCCATGGTCATAAGTGAGACGCTTTCGACTTCCTCCGCTTGCAGGGAGAGCGGCCCATCATACACGCAGGAGAACGCCGCGCCCCAGACCTGCGTCCGGTCATCGGCGAAGTAGAAATCGGACAAGCGCGTGAGTGGGACCTGGCGAATGCCCATTTCTTCTTCGAGTTCACGCCGCGCGCTCTCTTCGTAGTTTTCGCCGGCCAGCACGACCCCTCCGGTCGCGGGGTCATAGTATCCAGGAAAGACATCCTTGGTCATCGTCCGCTTCTGGACATACAGCGCGCCTGCGGGCGCGCCCGCGGGGTTGAAGACCAAGATATAGGTGCTGCGGTGGAGCAGTCGATGAGCACGCATCTGCCAGCGCGGCGCCGCGCCAACCACGGTATTCCGCGCATCGACAATGGCAACAATTTCGTTTGCGGCGCTCATAAGAGAAAGGATTGAGTTATCAGGACTGAGGAACCAGCACCCTCGCCCTGAGTGTGCACGTGTGATGTTTTACGTTCTCCGTCTTGCGTCTGTCAACCAACAGGGAATTGCCGACTGTTGGGAAACAAGGGTAAAAGAAACCACCTATCCGTGAGGGGCATCCCAGCAGAGAAGGAGTTCTGGCTTATGGCGACGACACGACCAGCGTTATCTCCCGAAACGGCGTCGGACACACTGCAAGAGTTGTGGGTTTTTCCCGTTGCCCCGGAAGTATGCAACCTCGCGTGCACGCATTGCTTATATGCCGCCTCGCCTCAGCGCAAAAACTCGTATCGACTCACCGAAGACGAGCTCACGGACCTGTTCACGCAACTGGATGATCTCGGTGCCACACCGCACTTGATGTTCACCGGCGGCGAGCCCACCTTGCATCCCGCTTTATATGATTTCTTCGATTACGCGGAGCGGCAGGGCTACACCTTCCAGCTCCATACCAACGGCACGCGGATTCATGCCGAGGAAGCGGCACGGCTGGCGCGATTGCCCCATCTCAAAAAAGTGCAAATTTCTCTCGAAGGCCCGACGCCAGCGCTCCACGATCAAGTCATGGGCCATGGACTGTACCAGCGGACGCTCCGCGCCATTGACGAACTCCGCTCTCGTGATGTGCCGGTCACCATCGCCGTGACCCCGATGGAAAGTAACCAGGAGGGGTTCACGGAAATCGAACAGTTGGCACGCGAGAAAGGGGCGGAACTCGTCCGCATTTTGTTGTATGACCTTGGAGCCGCCACGGCCAACGGTCTCAAACCGGCGACGACGGTGCCACCGCAGCGGGGGAAAGACATGACCCTCATGTGTGACAAAGGGGTCGCCTACTCGGAAGGGCAGTATTTCCCTTGTCCGATATTGGTCAAAGACCCGGAATCCATCCTGGGCACAAGCGTGCGTGACGCCATCAGCCCCGCCGCACGCGCTCGCGTGCGAGAAATCAAAAGCCGCAAGAACGAGTGCGCGGTCTGCCTGAAAGGCAGCACTTGAGGGTAGTCACTGAGCGCCCGGTGGGTGCTTGCTTAAAAAAATCAAAAGGCAAAAGGCAAAAGGCAAAAGTAAGAAAAGCTGCATCTGCCCCCCGGAACTTTTGGACCTTAGACCTTGGACTTTAGACCTTAGACCTTGGACCCGAAACCCGCATGTCGAATGCTCTTATCGTCTTCGCTAAAGCCCCGCTCGTCGGCCAGGTCAAAACTCGCCTCTGTCCCCCACTCTCGCCAGCCGCCGCCGCGGAATTCGCGCGGTGCTTCTTAATCGATACCGTCGAACGGGCCTGTCGCCTGCCTCTGGTGCAAGTGTTTCTCGCGATTACCCCAGCCGAGAGTGAACCGCTCTTTCGTGCGCTACTGCCCTTTCCGGTGGAATACTTCGCCCAACGTGGCACTTCACTCGGCGAGCGCGAATATCACAGTTTCGTCGATCTCCACCAACAAGGCGCGACCCGCATGGTCCTCATCGGCAGTGATATTCCCACCCTGCCGCTCTCGCATCTCCAAGAAGCGTTTCAGCACTTGGAAGACGAGCGCGGAGATGCCGTTTTTGGTCCGAGTAGCGATGGTGGATATTACTTGGTGGGAATGCGCGTTCCGCACCGGGAGCTGTTTGAGCACATTGCTTGGAGTACTTCCTCGGTTATGGCGGACACGCTCGCCCAAGCTGAGAAGCATCGCCTCAGCGTCACCTTTGTTCCTTCCTGGCACGACGTGGACGACAAAGAGGACCTGGCACGCCTCGTCGTCGAGTTACGCCACCCCGACAGTGCCGCGCACGCGCCCAGGACGAAAACGTTCCTGACGCGACTGGGGTTCTAGCGTTGATCGTGAGGGGGAACGATGCTAGACCCTTGCTGAGTATGCAAAAGGTCTCGAACGATGTTCGGTAAGTCAAATCTTGCTCGCCACTGGCGCGTCGTCGCGACAGGACTGTGCTTTCTGACCTTTCTCGGCGCGGGGCTGGTGCTGACGGTGACCGTCCTCCCGTTCATTCTGCTCTTCTCCACGACTACCGAACAAAAAGAACGGCGCGTCCTCAACCTCATCCACTATGGGTTCAAGTTTTTCATGCGCTACATGCGGATGTTGCAGCCCATTGGCTCTTTTCAGGTGCACGGGTTAGACCAGGTACCCGCACTCAAGGGGGCGTTGTTTATCGCGAATCATCCGACCTTGATTGATGTGGTGGCCATCGTCAGTTGTCTTCCCACCTGTCAGTGCATCGTCAAAAAGTCGCTCTTGCACAACCTGTTTTTTGGCGGGCTGCTCCGCAGCGCTGGCTATATCGCCAACGACCATGCCGTCCAACTGATGGACGACTGCGCGCGTCGCCTACAAGCGGGCCGGTCACTGCTGATTTTTCCCGAAGGGACTCGTTCCCCCGTTGATGGCTTACATCCGTTTTCGCGCGGTGCCGCGCAAATCGCTATCCGTACGGGTGCTCCCGTCGTGCCGGTGGTGATTACCTGCGAGCCGCCAACCTTGGGAAAAGGGACCCCTTGGTATGTGGTTCCCGCGCGTCCGATAGACCTGACATTACGATTTCTGCCACCGCTTGCGATTCCCCCAGCAGTGATGGACAAGCAGGGCATTCCGCTCCAAGCCCGCGCGCTCACTCGGCATATCGAGAATTTTTTCCTCCAGGAACTCCACGTGACGAAGACCGTGAGCCTGGGCCTTGGTGATGTCGGCGCACCGCGTCCCGCGTATCCGAGCATCTAGATTGGGTTCCTCTTTATTATGAAGACAAAAGAAGCAATCTTTGGCTGCATTCAGCAATTACTGGTCGAAGTCTTTGAGATCCAGAACGAACGCATTGTGCTCGAAGCCGACATTTATAAAGATCTCGACTTTGATAGCCTGGATGCGGTGGAAATGGCCGTCAGGTTAGGAGCGGAGACTGGTATCAGTCTGCAAGAAGACGATCTGCGCGCCATTCGCACGATTGGTGATACGGTCGATATTCTGTATCAACGCGGCAATTCGTAACGCTCCACCGGCGCGCGTGCGCTCCGCGCGTCCTTGTCCGTCCGCTCGCGTGAGCGTTGCCGCCACGAGGTAAGGGACCATCATTCAGCTCATCATCACCTGCGGATTTCTCTTATACCCCGTCTTGATGTACGTGGGCTTGCAATGGTTTTCCCCGCGCGTGGTGGCGCTGGTGATCGGCATCGGTGCTCTTGGGAATTTGTTGTATCTCCGACCCTTCCGCTATCAGACGCGGCTGCTGGTACCACTTGTCGGGACGCTGTTGCTCAGTCTGTTCAGCGCGGTCTGGAATCAATCGCGCGCCATCTTGTATCTCCCCTTCCTCATCGCCATCAATTTTGGCCTTTCGTTCGGCTATAGCCTGTGGCACCCGCCGAGCGGCACCAGCAGCCGCGTTTGATAGCGGAATGGCCGGAGATACAACAAATTTCCAAGGGCGCCGATGCCGATCACCAGCGCCACCACGCGCGGGGAAAACCATTGCAAGCCCACGTACATCA
>JANMSE010000534.1:0-2773 GCA_031389045.1 Deltaproteobacteria bacterium
ACACCAAGAAGGACTTATCAGGCTTGTCGGACAAAGTAGTCGGCATCATCGGCACGGGCGCCACGGCGGTGCAGGCAATTCCCGGCCTCGGCGCCATGGCCAAAGAGCTGTACGTCTTCCAACGCACGCCCTCCTCTATCGATGTGCGAGACGACTGGGCCACCGATCCCAACTGGGCGCGCAGGCTGCCTCCCGGATGGCAATCCAAACGGCGCGCGCAGGCATTGGCGGAACCCCAACTGACCGATGAGCAAAAGGCAAAACTGGCCTCAATGACACGAGAAGAGAAGGTCCGCCGCCAAGAGAACGCGAACATCGATCACATGATGCGCATTCATCAGCGCATTGACGAGATTGTCAAAGACAAGGCGACGGCGGACGCACTCAAGCCGTGGTACATGTTCATGTGCAAACGCCCCTGCTTCCACGATGAATACCTCCCGACCTACAACCGCCCCAACGTGCATCTGGTCGATACCCACGGCAAAGGGATCACCGAGATCACCGCGAAGGGGCCCGTGTTCGAGGGGAAACAGTACGCACTCGATGTCCTCATCTACGCCACGGGCTTCGAGGTGCAGAAGACGGGGATTTACAATCAGATCAAGGGCAAACTGGGGCTCGACCTCAATGATAAGTATCACGAGGGCATTCGCACGCTCGTGGGGATTCACACACAGGGGTATCCCAACCTCTTTATCATGGGCGGCTACCAAGCCTCTTTCCAGTTCAACTTGACGGACATGTTGCAGACCCAGGGCGACCATATCGCGGCGTGCATCGACTACGCCTGCCGCAATGGCTACCAAACAATAGACGCCACGGCGGAAGCCGAGGAGTGGTGGGTCCAAGAAGTCATCAAGCATCGTGGCAAGACCACCCGCAACCAAGACTGCACTCCGGGTTACTACAACTTCGAGGGTGAGTCGAATCGCCGCCAGGACGGCAACTACAACGGCGGCTTCCGCCAGTACTTTACCCACATGAAAGACGTGCGGGCGAAGATGGAAGAAAACTTCGTGTTTACGAAGCAGTAAAGACAACTTTTAGCTCTTGGCTCTGACAGCGGTTTTCATTGGAGCGAGGAGACACCCCTTTCCGTAGGCCGGGATAAGGCCGTAGGCCGTTCCCGGCGCGAGCGTACAGGCCGGAATAAGCGGAGCGTTTCCGGCCTACGTTCTAACGGCTACCAGCTTCCCCCACACTGCTTAGACTTTAGGCAGCCCCCTCTCCTTCTGCCGTTCTTCTAAGCACCCTGCCCTCACGAGCGCAGCGCTCTCTCAATTATTCCACGCAGTTGTGCTGTGGACCCTTTGGTACATTCCTTGCGCAGCACTGCGCGTATCCGCACATTACTCGACGCCACTGAAAGAACGCGTGAAATGCAGAGTGAAGTTCCGCCATGAACGCATCACACGACCGACTTGAAGCGCTATTTTCTATTAGTCGAGAAATCTCCTCGACCCTCCAACTGGAAGAAGTTCTCCAGCGTGTCGTCGCGCATGCGTGTCGGCTCATGGACGCGCGGATCGCGTCGCTCCTGCTCGTGGATACCGAGAGTGGACGGCTACACCCGGCGGCGACCTCCGGTGCCAGTGATGCGTACCTTGCGCTGCCCGACCGCGAGCTGACCGCCAGTCTCACCGGTGAGGTCATCAAAAGCGGACTTCCTCTCTACATTCCCGACGTACGCGCGGAAGAGCACGTGCAACTCTCCGCCCTCGCTCGCGCCGAAGGCTTGTGCACGCTGCTGTCGGTCCCGCTGCGCACCAAAACCGCGATCATCGGCGCGCTCAACGTCTACACCACCGAGCTGCGGCACTTTGATGAAAGTGACATTCGCCTGCTCACCTTACTCGCGAGCCAATCCGCCATCGCCATCGAGAATGCGCGCTTACACGCCGATGAGGTCGAAGTCCGGGAACGGCTCCGGCAATCGGAAAAGCTCGCCGCCCTGGGCAAGCTCTCGGCTGGGTTGGCGCACGAGCTACGCAATCCGCTCAATACCATCAGCATGCTCATGTACGCGATGGGGCAAGACCTGCCAGCACAGGGGTCTTGTACCGCCGACCTTCGCATCGTGCAGGGCGAGTTACGCCGCATGTCCCTCTTGATCGAGCAGTTTCTTGAATTCGCCCGCCCACGCCCACCTCATTTTCAGCGGGAGCGCCTCGACGAAATCATGGAAGAGACGTTGCTCCTCATCGGCCCAGAGGCACGAACACGCGGAGTCACGATTCACAAAGAGTGGGAGAAAGCCTTACCTCTCGTCTGGGTGGACGGAGCACAGATCAAACAAGTCTTTCTCAATCTGCTGCTCAACGCGCTCCAAGCGATGACCAAGGCAGGCGCACTCACCGTGCGCCTGCACGTCAGCGGTGGAAGTCTGTTGACCTCGATCACCGACGAAGGAGAAGGCATTCCCTCGAACGTGCGCGCCAACCTGTTCGAGCCATTTTTTAGCACCAAAGCCGGCGGTACGGGCCTGGGACTATCAATCTCACAACGCATCATCGAAGGCCACAACGGACGACTGCGGCTCTTTTCGCAGCCGAACGTCGGGACGACGGCGGTTGTAAGATTGCCCTTATGAAAACACAAAAAAGCAAGTCAAAATGCAAAAGTCAAAAGTCAAAAGTCAAAAGTGAAAAAATTTTCGAGTTGCGAATTTCCAGTTTTTTACTCAGCCCTCAAAATCTGTTGAAAAACCCTTCGACAAGCTCAGGACAGGCTCTGTCGAAGCGCGAGTATGCGTGTGGAAGCGGGCGCTGAG
>JANMSE010000536.1:0-4233 GCA_031389045.1 Deltaproteobacteria bacterium
CCTTTCCTCATGTCGTTTTCACGCACAGGGATATTTTTACGTGCGTCGAGAGAAACGACTGAACAGTAACGGCGCACAGACATTCTTCTGGCATGGAAGTTGCACTCCATAGGCGAGGTCTTCGCGAAGAAAGGAATACTCCTATGGCAGATCAACCCACCGCCTCGCATCGAGATGACCCGAGGCAGCAGCAATCAGCCTCTGGGAATGTCGGCGTTTATAGTCCATCCGAGGCTACAGATACTTTTCAGAGTACGACGAAAAGCCGGATGGGGGTCTACGACCGCCCAGAGCGCACCTTCGGTTCGTGGTCACCCATGACTCTCATTCCCATCATTCTCGTCGTTCTCCTTCTTCTTTGGGCACTTGGTATCTTCGATTATTTACTCAAATAGGATCTCAAGAGAGGAAAGAGCAACATGAGCCAAGCCAATCCTCCGTCTGACGATATTGGCGTGATCCCCGTCGTCGAGGAAGTACTTGATGTTCAGAAACGCCGGGTGGAAACCGGAGGCGTGCGTATCATTAAGATCGTGCATGAGCGCGGCGCACAGAGGACGGGATCGAAGTTCTGCCGTGGCAGGAGTTTCTTACCCAGCTGTGGGACGGTGCGGTTATGCCACGTATCTCCTGAGCCCCCTCACCTGAGAGAACTTCTCGCCATCGAGAACAACCGAGCGCACACAGCGGTAATCAACGCGTAGCCCATCGCGGACTGTTGATGTTGCCTCGCGTCTATTCATGATTCTCCCCTTGGCTTTTCAGCAGCCTTTGAGCAACTGGGAAACTGATGCGTCCATCCCTTAAAGTCTGAGAGACTAACGGCACGCTCATCAGCGGACCCCTCTGGGACATACAGCGAGGTCATCAGTTACGTCCTGGATGTACTAGGGTTGGCGTAAAATGTGCAAGGAGAACTTTGACGACTTATTCTCAGCAGCACGGTGCACGCACTTTATATTGCTGTGGTCCCTTAGGAAAAGAAACAGCCATCCTATTTCTCTAACTGTTATGAAGCCAAACGACACCAACGGTAATCTGCCGACCCCAGAACGCCCTTTGCGGGTTCTCCTTATCTCTGGCTCTGATCGACGCCAATATAACTGTCCCGGTGTCGATTCTAAATCCCGCATGTTGATGTTTCGCATGGCTGATCGACTTCCTCAAGCTTGGGAGATCGACCTGGAGGATTTAGGGAACGTCTTCAGCCGTGCCCGCATTCAAAGCTGCAACGTCTGTGTCTCTACTTCGATGGCACTCTGCTGCTGGCCGTGCAATTGCCATGAGCCGAACAACGAGGTGACCCCCCATGACCAAGTCGGTAACCCTTCCTTTCTGGATCAGTGCTCCACTGATCGGCGCTACGTTTGGAATTTTGCTGTGGTGGGAAAATCACCGCCCGTTACGGCGGGTCGTTGAGCCCAAGTTCACGCGTAACATGCGGAATCTCACGACCGGGGCCCTCAGCGCACTGACACTCCGCATCGTCGAGTTTCCTCTCATTATCCCGCTCAGTATGTTGGTAACGTCGCGAGGTTGGGGACTACTCCAGCGGGGCAACCTGCCTCTCTGGCTTGAGACTACCCTCGCCTTCTTCTTGCTTGATTACACACTCTACCTCTGGCACGTGCTGACCCATCGCGTGCCCTGGCTCTGGCGCTTTCATCTCGTCCACCATGTTGACCTCGACCTTGATGCCTCGACCGCGCTGCGCTTCCACGCTGGAGAGCTGGCCATCTCGGTTGTATGGAGGGCCGGACAAGTAATCCTCATCGGCGTCTCACCGCTTGCGCTCTCAGCGTGGCAGGTCGGCTTGCTGCTCAACATTCTCTTTCACCACTCCAACGTTCGGCTTTCCCTGAGGAGCGAGCGCTGGCTGAATCATATCCTTGTCACCCCGCGTATGCATGGCATTCATCACTCTACCGTGCGCGCGGAGACCGACTCGAACTGGTCGAGCGGGCTCACCATCTGGGACTGGCTGCACGGGACCTTGCGTCTCAACATACCGCAAGATGCAATCACTATCGGTGTCCCGGCTTACCAAAAGTCACAAGAAGTATCATTTACTACAATCATGGCTCTTCCCTTCATCTCCCAGCGTCCAACTTGGCGATATGAGGACGGGAGCGAACCGGTCCGAGTAGCCCTACTGGGTACGTCGGCTCACCTGATGAATCTTGCTCAATGAGAGGAGTTCTTCTATGTCACTGAATCAGTTACTCGACCGGCTCGCTGCCTTCACACCAATCGAGTTGCCTGTTCTCAGTCTGTATCTGAATGCACAAGCCGATCAGCATGGACGCGATTCTTTCGCCTCCTTCGTCCGGAAAGAGTTGTCCGCTCGCGCCAAAACGTACCAGCTACGCTCACCCGCTCGCGAGAGCTTTGATCGCGACGCCGAGCGCATCAAAAAGTATTTACACGATGAAGTGCAACCGTCGACGAACGGGCTCGCTATTTTTGCCTGTGCTGGAGCTGAAGAGTTCTTCGAGGCCGTCCAACTAGAGGTACCTATCACCGAGCATCAGCTGTATGTGGATCACCAGCCTCATCTCTATCCCCTTGCCCGGCTGCTTGATCAATATCAGCGCTATGCTGTGCTACTGGCTGATACCAATGCCGCCCGTCTCTTCGTCTTTGGCACCGGCGAGCGGCTTAACACAGAGCAAATACGCAACACCAAAGTCAGTCGTACCGCAGCGGGTGGATGGTCACAAGCACGCTACCAGCGGCACGTTGAAAATTACCATCTCCACCATGCCAAGGAAGTCGTTGAAGCGTTGAGCCGCGTAGTCCAGCAGGACAAGATTGAGCGCATTATACTCGCAGGTGATGAAGTGATCATACCAGTGCTGCGCGAGCAAATGCCGCCGCAGCTGCTCGATAAAGTGATCGATGTCCTCCGCTTGGACATGACCACCCCAGAGCACGAAGTCGTGCAGGCTGCTCTGGTAGCGCTGCGCGAGCAGGATGCGAAGGATGATGAGGAGAAGGTCGGGCGGCTCCTTGATGAGTTTCGTTCCGGCGGGCTCGCTGTCGTCGGTGCACATGACACGTTAGCTGCGCTGGCCAACGGGCAAGTGGACGAATTGGTCATCAGTGCCACCGTGGAAAATTTGCATGCCGAAGAGGAAGAGGTAGACGCTCTGCTGGCGGCTCGCGCACCGGAGGGCGAGGCCAACAGCAGCACGACCTCACCTGCGGTGATCGTTGCCGACGAACTCGTCACACGAGCACGACAGATCAGCGCACAGGTTACCTTTATTGAAAACGCGGCCTTACTCGCGGAAATCGGTGGCGTCGGCGCGCGTTTACGTTATCGCTTATGAACAAGGAGTATCCTATGAGTAAAAAGAGCAACGTCAATCCTGATCATTACAAGACGGCGGGACGCACTCGACAGGGTGAAGACATCGTACAAGAAATAGAGACCCAGAAGTTTGCGCAATCTCGGCAGGACGCCACTGTGCACGATCCAGCCGCCGCTTCCAAAGCTACCACGAAAGGAAAGGCAACGCGGAAAATCGGGAAAGCGCAGAAGAGTCAGTCATCACGAAGCAAAAATGCCTGAGCGTGGTATGGCTACCATCGGGGAAGCAATTCCCTGATGACGGCTCGGAAGGCGGGAAGCGATTATTTTATAGCGGTTTTCAGTTGTATGCGATCAGTCCTGGGAGTGCCGGTGTTTCCCTATCGCGAGCGTAGTGCTGAATGCCCCACCGCCCGGCGCTCAATCGCCGGGCTCCGCGACGGCGCCGGATAAATCCGGCTTCTGCTGAAGCCCCATTCATGGGGCGTGATGGCGTAGCCCGGTGCTTGAGCGCCGGGCGGTGGGGGTGCTTGGCACTGCGCCCGCCGGTATCGGCTTACCGGCTTTGCTCGGCGGTGTGGACAGACGAGACGCCTACGCTCCCAGGACGCACTGATAGGAAAACCGCTATAAGACATAGCGTAGGCGGTGGTTGGACTGCGCTTTGGCGGGCGAACACCGATGAGAAATACTGAATCGTCAGTATCATGCTGTTGAGTGCGCTCCGTCTCCGTAGAACGTGCTGCAAAAAAGAAAACAATGCCTATTCGTCGGTGACCAGTTTCGCATTCATACCCAAAATTGTAGAGATAGACACACAGCTTTGTCGGGATATACGTAACTTTCCCTCGGTAGCCGAGTACGTAATTGTTGCGTCTCTTCTTCCCACTACAAAACTCCTCACCCTCTTTCCCACTCCG
>JANMSE010000198.1:0-10474 GCA_031389045.1 Deltaproteobacteria bacterium
GAATGCAAGAACATCAAGAAGACGGGCAAGGCGGCACCGGTGTCACTGGGTGTGCAATGTCCAGAGTGTAACACGGGCGACATCCAACAAAAGCGCTCGAACAAACGCGGCAAGATTTTCTACAGTTGCAGCGCGTACCCCAAGTGCACGTTCGCGCTGTGGGACCGTCCGATCGCGGAACCATGTCCACAGTGTCAGGCTCCGTTCATTGTCGAGAAGACCAGCAAGAAGGCGGGGACCACGCGCCGCTGTATCCGTGAGGAGTGCGATTACCAAGCCGCGGTGGAAATGGAGCCGTTGGCGGAAGCGGGATGAAAACAGTCTCTAGGAGTCTGGGAGTCTATTTGGTCTACAGACTCAAAGACTCAATGGACTCCTAAACTCAAAGACTCAATGGACTGTGTCACCGTCATCGGCGCGGGCCTCGCTGGCAGCGAAGCCGCGTGGCAACTCGCTCAACACGGCGTGTCCGTGCGTCTCCACGAGATGCGCCCGACTCGTGCGACTGAAGCCCATCATACCGATGGGTTCGCTGAACTCGTCTGCTCGAATTCCCTGCGGAGCGCGTCGCTTGAAACCGCCATCGGCCTCCTCAAGGAGGAAATGCGCCGCCTGGGGTCACTTATTATGACCGCGGCCGATGCGGCCCAGGTCCCAGCCGGGAGCGCACTGGCCGTGGATCGCCAGATCTTTTCGGATTACGTCACCCAGGCACTGAGCACCCATCCGCTGGTTGAGATTCGGCGCGAGGAGATCCAAACGCTCCCTGTTGGCCCGACCATCGTTGCCAGTGGTCCGCTTACCTCACCCGCGCTCTCGGAACAATTGCGCCAGTTGTTTGGCAGCGAGTATCTCTATTTTTATGATGCCATCGCGCCCGTCATCACCACGGAATCCATCACTACCGACATCGCCTTTCGCGCGTCACGCTACGACCACGGCAGTGACTACCTCAATTGTCCGCTGAGTCGCGAGCAATACTACCAATTCGTCGAGGCCATTCTCGCGGCGGAGAAGATGCCAGAGAAGGACTTCGAGCGCGCCATCTATTTCGAGGGCTGTCTGCCAATCGAGGAAATGGCGCGGCGCGGCAAGGACACGCTCGCCTTTGGTCCGCTCAAACCCGTGGGACTGGTTGATCCGCGAACCGGCGCGCGTCCGTATGCGGTCGTGCAATTACGCCAAGATGACCGCGCGGGCACCTTGTGGAACATGGTCGGCTTCCAGACCAAAATGACCTACCCCGAACAACGGCGTATCTTCCGCATGATCCCCGGATTGGAGCATGCCGAGTTTGTCCGCTTGGGCAGTTTGCATCGGAATACGTTTATTGACTCGCCACGCCTGCTGCGCCCCACGCTGCAATTCAAGCAGCGTGATGACCTGTTCTTCGCTGGTCAGATGATTGGCGTCGAAGGATACTTGGAATCCGCCGCCGCTGGATTGCTGGCGGGATTGAATGCCGGTCGGCTTGTGATTGATGCACCATTGTTCATCGCGCCGCCCACCACGTCATTGGGCTCAATGATCGCCTACGTGACGAACGACGAACGCCGTAATTTTCAGCCGATGAACACCAATTATGGGTTGTTTCCGCCGCTGCCTGGGCGGTTGCGTGGGCGGGACAAGAAAGCCGCGTTGGCTGAACGCGCTTTGCAGGACTTGGCGGTGTGGGCAGTGACATTCAGTTAGCGCCGTGCAACAAAAGGAGGCCGCCTCAAGAATAGGACAATTATGCCGATGTCCTCCTTGATCGCCGATAAACGAAAAAGGGGATACGCTGAGGCAATCACGCTTCGGACCGGGTAGCGACAATTTGGGGTTCATAAGAGAAAGACCATGAAAACAATTCTCATTGCTGACGATGAGTCGAGCCTACGGATGCTGGCACGGATTACATTGGACGACCCGGATTATCGCATTTTAGAGGCAGCGGACGGGCTCACCGCTCTGGATCTGGTCAGGAGTGACAAACCCGATCTGTTGATATTGGATTGGATGATGCCTGGATTAACCGGGATTGAGGTCACGCAGAGTTTACGCCAAGACCCACGAACGGCCACTATTCCGATCATCATGTTAACGGCCAAGGGGCAAGATACCGACAAAGCACAAGGCCGCGCCGCTGGCGTCAAAGCCTACCTGGTCAAACCGTTTAGTCCACTCGAACTGTTGCAGCAAATTCACGCAATCTGGCATCCGCGAACGCCTCACACGAGCAACGAGATGTCCGAGGGCGACTTCCCCTTTGACCTGCCGGAGGTCACCGCGGAAGTCCAACAACAGCTCAATACCCCGAGTTCTCAATTAGCCCTATACGCCCGTGACTTGAAGCGCATCGTCGATGCCGAACGCCAGAAGGCGCAAGAATTAGCCGAAGCGAATGCTCGACTCCACATCCTCGACCAGCTCAAGACCGACTTCCTCTCTTTCATCTCTCATGAATTACGCACTCCGCTCAACGCTTTTAGTGCCGTGGATATTTTCGAACCCCATAGTGACCCGAAAGAACAGGCGGAAGTCCTGGGCATCATTCGGCGCGGCTACGGACGCCTGAACGAGTTTGTCGAACGCGGCATAGAGTATTTCACCTGGTTCGCATTGAACCCAGCCGACCCTACGGGCACGACCGATCTCACCCAGGTCGTGAAGCGCACCCTCGCAGCCATGCCGGAATTAACCGACGCGAACGTCACGCTCCACCTCCCACCCGCCGACGCCCCGGGTCTCGTGCACGGAACCCATCAGCAGATAGGCCGTGTCGTCAAAATGGTGCTGGAGAATGCCGTGAAGTTCTCCGCGGAGGAGAAAGCCATCCAGCTCACTCTCGCCCAATCTCCACAACAAGCCACGTTGACTATCACCGATCGCGGAGAAGGGTTTCCGCCAGAGTTGGCACGGGAGATATTTCGTCCCTTTACAACGACCAACCTGCTCCACCATTCTCGGGGCACGGGCTTGAGCCTCGCGCTCGCGAGTGCCATTGTGGAAACCTACGGGGGAACGATACGAGCGGAAAGTCCAGGCCTCGGGCAAGGAGCCTCGTTCATTATTGAATTGCCAACCGCTTTGAGTCCAGCTCCCTCAGCCGTATAAACAGAGGCGATCCCACGGATAGACACCGACATGGAACGCGAAACTCCTCCAGAATTTCTTGCCTCGCAGGTCAATGATCTCCAGCAACAGCTCGTCCAAATGACAGCTCAGTTAGAAAAATACGCCTCGGATCTCCGCCTTTCGTGGGAACGAGAACGGGAACGGAGCCAGCAGTTGCAGGCCACGAATCAGCAACTGCAAGCCTTTGCCCGAGACCTCAAAGTCGCCTACGACGCGGAGAAAAGAAAAAGTAACGAGCTCGAGCAAGCTCATTACACCAGTCTGCTCCGGCTCAATCGCGCCATGCGCTATAAAGATGACGAAAGCGCCTCCCATATCGAACGTCTGAGCTATTACGCCAAGACGATCGCGCTGCACCTGGGTCTCGGTGAAGCGCAGGCGCAAATGATCTCTTTAGCCGCGCCCATGCACGATGTCGGAAAAATCGGCATCCCCGATGCCATTCTCCTCAAGAAAGGGCCATTGTCTTCCGAAGAATGGGTAGAGATGAAGAAACATCCAGCCTTGGGCGCCAGCCTGCTGAAAGGAACCCCTTCGCCACTCTTGGAAACCGCTGGAAAAATCGCGCTGTCCCACCACGAACGCTGGGACGGCAGCGGGTATCCCCAAGGACTCAAAGGGGAAACCATTCCCCTCCCCGGCCGCATTATTATGATCGCCGACCAGTATGACGCGTTACGGAGCCCTCGCCCCTATAAACCAGCCTTCACCCACGAACGGACGTATGACATTATTACGAACGGCGACGGGCGGACTCTGCCACATCATTTCGACCCCAGACTCTTGGATGTGTTCCGCGACATTCATCAACAGCTCGCCACGATCTATGATGGGTTACATGACTAGCGGACGAGGGAGCCGAAACCAAAAGCGCGCTCCTCGGCCTGCTCGCGGCACGTAGCCGATCTCTCCTCCCCATCGCTCAATGGTGATGCGACAAAAATAGAGCCCCAAGCCGACTCTCCCCGGCTCGTGGTTCCCTTGGACAAATTTCCGAAACAGATGCTCGGCAATCTCTTCGGGAACACCAGGCCCCTCATCATCAATCGTCGTTAAGACTCCGCCCTGTTCCTCGCGGACCCCGATCGTGACAGTGGACCCGCGCGGACTGTGGCGCAGGGCATTCTCCACGAGATTCATCAGCACCCGCTCCAGCCGCGATTTTTCCCCAACCACTCGCCACTCTTTCGTCCAATCCGCCTCCGGGTCAAGGCGCAGGGCTACCCGGCTCACGGTAAAAGCCGGGGTCAGGCTCGTGACCACCGCGTGCGCGGCCGTGGCGATATTGGGGAGTTCCGCGGGAATCGCGACCACCTCCGCTTGCGACTCCACGTCGGCGGCGAAGGTATGTAACACATTCTGAATCAACCGTTCTTGTTTGATCGCTTCTTGAATCCCAAGATCGACGAGTCGCCTGCCCTTGGCGGACAACTGTTCCTCTCCTAACAAGATGAGACATCCCTTCAACCCCGTGAGGGGTTGAACGAGATCGTGAATAATGCAGTAGAGCAATATCTCCTTTTTCTGCATTTCTTGCAGGACCCGACGATGATCGAGATTCCGTTCGCGGGCGGCCTGAATGATCGTGCGCATTTGTTCAAGCGAGGCGCGCTGATACTCAAGCGCCATCACCTTGAGGCCGTCGGTGTTGATCGCGGAGGCTTCCAAAAAGCACTCTTCGCCACTCAGCGCGGTTTCGCTCCAGGGCCCCGACAACAATCGCCCAGGTTCGGGTTTTTCCCAGAAACTCTCCGCGTCGATCAAGAAGTTCGCCAAAAACGGCGAGACCTCCGCTAGGCGGATTTCTTGGTCTACCGTCACATCGGGATAGAGGCGCACAAACCAGCCCGGCACCTGTCCGATCAGGACAAAGACGCCAGGGGCACGACGTTCAAGCAACACCACGTCCAAGGCATTGATAATCGTGGCGAGGGAATCTTCTCTAGACATTTACGATTCCAACATACTCTTGGTCAGCGCCAAAAAAGCGTCGTCCACACCCGCTCCCGTTCTGGCACTCGTGAGAATGACGGGCCAGCCTTTTTGCGTGAGTTCATTGATGGCCGCGTCATCAATCTCCCACTGTTCTTTCAGGTCAATTTTATTCAACAGCACGATAAAGGGGACACGCCCAATCGTTTCTTCCACGCGTTGTTGTAATGACAGCATGGTATCCAGGGTATTGCGTCGTGTACCGTCAGCGACCAAAAAGTATCCAGACGATCCGCGCACGTAGGACATCCGCACCTGGAGAAACTCGTCTTCGCCCGCGAGGTCCCATAACATCAAGGACACGCCTTGGTCTCCAACGGTCAGTAGTTTCTTCTCGATTTTGACGCCGACCGTCGTCAAATATTTCTCCGAAAAGATACTTTTCACGAAGCGTGAGACCAGATTCGTCTTCCCAACGGCGAACGCCCCGAGCAGGCAGATTTTTTTCTGGATCATTCCTTAACAGCCTTACCCTAGTTATTTCTGGCGGTCATCCACCCTGACCTCAAACGTGACACTCCGATTCGCCTCTAGGTCTTGCTCTGCACTCTCTTCGCGGCGCAGTCCACCCGCGCGGTATTGTAATACGGCACGTTGCTCCGCCGGGAGTCCCCGCCTTGCCAATTCCACGATGATCCGCGCCGCCCGTTGTTGACTGAGCACGACATTCTTCCGCGGGATTCCCGTCCCGTCTGTATGTCCCACGACATCAACCTCGACCTCATAGCCGACAAACCGCGCGGCGGCAAATAGCGTCCGCAATGACGTAGTGAGCCGCGTCAGCATCTGGTCTTGCTCGGCGACCAGCTCACTCGACGCCAGCGTGAAATACAACGTCACCTGTTCAATCGTCGCTTTGGCGGCTTGCAACTCCTTCAGCTTGAGCGCGCGTGCCCGCGCGTCGGCATCAATGAGTTCCTGATCGTTGAGTGTCGTCACCCCAGGAATCGCGCCCGCGAGTTTTCGCGTATCCGCGATCCACTGCGCTGGGGCTATTCCAGCAGCGAACAACACCCCATCAGCGAACCGCAGTGTGACTTCCGTCGGTGGCCTCAGCAACGCCTTGGCGCGGGCAAGCACGAAGGACGGAGCGAGCGATTGGTACGGCTCCCATTGCCCAACAACCTGCTCCGGCGGAATAGGGGTTGCCCGGAGAAGCACGATGGGATCGGCGGCAAGCGGGTCCCGCAACCCGCGAATGACATATTGCCCATCTTCCGTGTCGGTCGATACCACGATAATCCCCGGCTCGGCCCTGAGGCGATCCAGGTAGGCTTCCCACCGCCAGCGGTTTCGTGTGGATACCCCCATCCAGACGAGCAACAGGACAACAACAACTCCGCCGATCATCGTCAGTGGAGCAACCTTCTTCGCGTCGTGCTGACCTGAAGGGGAACCCGTTTGGGTGCGTAAACAATCTTCCAGATAGAGCCGCGTTTTCTCAAAAGAGGCCGCATCCCCAGCAAAGGCATCAAGGGATTGAGCATGTTCGACATGGATTTGTTCTATCGACTCCTGAAAAACGACCCGCAAATCTTTCGGCGCCGCGCCCCGAACGACCACCGCCAGGAGAGCGAGAGGACCTTGCTCGACCATCACGGTTAATTCACCGACTTGGAAATTGTCGAGGACTTCTTCACTTCGAGTACCGAAGGAATCCTGGACAAAATCGCGGATCGCCGTCAGCATGCTCGAGACCATGTCGGCATCTTGCACGGCCCCTGCGCCACCAACCACATGTTGCAAGAGCAGTCCCGTCTTATGATGAATCAGAAAGACCTGCTCCACTCGATACAGGAGCGTATGCGTCAGCACGACTTCCGAGAATGGTTTCCCAGTCCGCCACGCTTCCACGCGCCAGGCGAGCCCTTCCTTGGAAAAACTGCGCTCCATGGTCTGATTGATGCTCTGCGTCAGCTCACTGAACGCCTGAGCAATGGCCTTACGAATCGCCGGTCCAATGACCGGCGTGATCGCATCAACCAATGGACGGGGGTCTTTTTTCACCGATGCGGAGATCGCGGCTTCAACAGTCGGGGTCAACGCTTTGGTGAGTTGGTGGTCTTTCGCGGTCCGCAAGGAGATGGCATCCGGGAGGATAGCACCGATCTCTTCAGCAAAGCGCTGGGGGTCGTCTAAGCGCGCTCGCAGCTTGGCGAGTTGCGACTGCTCTGGTCCAACGAGCAGCGAGCGGAGCTCGCCGAACTCATCATAACCATTCTTCACGGCGGCAGCAGGACGAGGAGGAGGGGACTCCGTGGGAGCCCCACTCGTGGGAGCCCCACTCGTGGGAGTCCCGCTCGGTTGGTTCACAAGTACCCCTGACAAGTAATACCGTTAACGATCACGGGAACGGACGACACCTTACTGATGTGGTTATTCATTCCCAGGAAGCTGGAATTCGTTTTGCAGCCGGACAGCGGCCTCGGTAAAAAGGGCGGCAAGACCAGCGCGATCGGTCTTATTGGAACGAAGCTCTTGCATGGCATTTTCGAGGGCGGAGGTGAGGTCCATATACTTCTGTCGCAAGTCCTCACTCTGGGTTCTTGCTTGTTCGAGCAGTTGCGTCCGGACTTCTCGGAACTGCTTATTCGTCTGCTCGTCAAGCTGTTGCACTTTCTGGGTCGCCATCGCGCTCGCGGTCTGGATATCCTGACTCAACACTTTGACGGCAGCCCCACGCTCCGTGGCTTCCGCGCGCAACTGTTTGCTGGTTTGTTCCTCAAGCTGCCGCACTTTCTGAGTCGCCATTTCGCTGGCCGTCTGGAGGTCCTGGCTCACCACCTTGACCGCGACGCCACGCTCCGCGGCCTCCGCGCGAATCCGCGTATCAGTTTGTTCCTCAAGCTGCCGCACCTGCTGAGTCGCCATTTCGCTGGCGGTCTGAAAGTCTCGGCTCAGAGTTTTGACCGCGGCCTCACGCTCCGCGGCCTCCGCGCGTATCCGTTCGTGGAGCGCGTCAACTTCCTTCTTGGCGTAGGTTTCGAGGGTATCGAGTCCTTTCTTCAGATCCTCGCGCAGTTCAGCGATGGTCCTCGCGAGACGATCCTCCATGCGAGCAAAATGTCTTTCAATTTCACGAGCTTGACCACCAAAAAGAATATCCCGAACCTTGTCGAGCGTGTTGACTCCTCCCGCTCCTAATTCACTCGTCAGCAGTTGCGGGGCACTGATTTTGCCCTCGACACCTCCCCATTGAGGTCTTCTGCCGCGGTCAAAGCACTACGTTCTTTTGCTGCTATTGTTGTCCTCCTTGTGAGCGACTTCCTCTTTTTTCGACTAGCGTGAGACAGCGAGCGAGGTTTTTGTTTACGCATGACGTTCGCGCTCTCTCCAAGAATCAGTTGAGGATGGCCCGTTTTCATGGGCTCCTCGACGACGCCACCATACTCCTTCTTCCAACCTCTTCTCAAAAGCTACCACGTGGACACGTGGACACGTGGACTGTTGGTCCACACCCAACCCTGCTATAAGCGCGGCAAAGAACGACGAACGTTGCCGAAGAAATCCTTACCATCGCAATGATCCCTCCTATCGCCGGACACCAGCTTTTTCTTTTCATCATTCAATTCGCCCTCCTACTGACCAGCGCACGGCTGTTGGGCGAGCTGATGAAACGCTACGGCCAGCCGCCAGTTTTTGGCGAACTGCTCGCTGGCATTATCCTCGGTCCCTCCCTACTCGGGTGGCTTTTCCCGGCGGGCTCCGCCGCGCTGTTCCCGCCGGATGTCCAGCAATTTCACCTCTTGGAACTGATTTCCTGGTTGGGGATGCTCTTCCTCTTGCTCTTTACTGGGTTGGAAACCGATCTCGCGCTCCTCAGAAGACTCGGACGGCCAGCCGCGCTCGCGTCACTCTTCGGCATCATTATTCCCTTCGCGCTCGGCTATCTTTTAGCAACGACAATTCCCGATCACCTGCTCGCCAATCCCGCGCAACGCCTCATCTTTGAACTTTTTTTAGGGACGGCGATGGCAATCTCCGCGGTCCCAGTGATCGCTAAAATCCTGCTCGATCTCGGGATCTTGAAACGGAATATCGGGGCCATCGTCATGGCCGCGGCGATCGTGGATGACATCGCGGGCTGGACGATCCTCTCGATGCTCATGGGCGTGATGGCGAAAGGAACACTCGATGTGACCGCGGTCGTTCAGGGCGTGGCGAGCACGGTCCTCTTCGTTGGTTTTGCCTTGGTGGTTGGCGTGCGCTTGGTCCGACGCATGCTGCGTTGGGTCGATGAACACGTGCAGGTCGAGGAAGCGCATATCACGGCCATCTTGGTCGTGACCCTGATCTGCGCGGCCATCACCGAGGCGATTGGCATTCATGCCGTCTTCGGGGCCTTTGTCGCTGGGGTGCTGTTCGCGCAATCACCACGCGTGCGCGCCAACGCGCTGGAGAAACTGGTGGGCGTGGTGCACGGCGTCTTTACTCCTGTCTTTTTCGCGTTCGTTGGTCTGCGCGTGGACCTCACGCAACTCCAGCACCCCACGTTGGTGGTCCTCGTCCTCGTCACTGCCTGTGCGGGGAAGCTGATTGGCTGCACCCTTGGCGGTCTGCTCGGCCGGTTAAGTTGGTGGGAGGCGGTTTCCATCGGTATTGGCATGAACGCCCGTGGAGGGATGGAACTGATTATCGCGCTCGTCGGGTTAACCTCTGGCATCTTGAGTTCCGAGGTCTACAGCAGTTTGGTGTTGATGGCGATCGTCACCTCCCTCATGGCCCCGCCCCTGCTGAAGTGGTCCTTGAGTCATATTCCCCCCTCAAGCGAGGAACAGGAACGCCTGAATCTCACCACGCAACGGACTATCTTCGACAAGCGAACGTTGCGAGTCCTGCTGCCCACGGCGGGTGGCCCGAACGCCGTGACGGCGCTCCGCATGGCCGCTCCATTGGTTACCCATGACGACGCCGTCATTACCGCGTTATTTATCCACTCCGATTCCGCGTCGGTGAATTCCGGTCGGTCGTGGACCCGCTGGTGGCGTACCCAAGGAACAATGCCAGATGACCCGTTTCTCCCACTCCAACAAGTCGCGCGTGATTGCGGCGTGGCGTTGGAGAAGCGCACCGTCGCCATGAATGGCGCGCCACTTTCAGCCGTGATCCTCAAGGAAGCCCAGCGCGGCTACGATCTCATCTTTCTGGGCGCCTCTGGCTATCAACATCCCCTGGGGGGGACTTTCCTCGAAGCCGTGCTCACGGACCCACCAACCCATGTGGCGATTATCAAAGCCCGCGATGAGAAGCCGCGCTACGAGCGCATCCTCGTGCCAACAGCGGGTGACGCGTACTCGCAACTCGCGGTGGAGTTCGCCGCGATGTACGCCGAAGATGCCGGGGCGCAAGTCACGCTCTTTCACGT
>JANMSE010000201.1:0-13098 GCA_031389045.1 Deltaproteobacteria bacterium
GTTCTGGTGAGACAGAGGTCGAGAGCCCTTGGTGCTAACAGCCCGTCTATCAGCCGGACCCGAGGACCGTTTTCCGGCACCCTACCATGTTGCCACCCCAGCGGTGAGCACGCAGAGCAGAGTCTTGAAGATGCGCGGTTCTCCCGCCAGGACCGAAAGGAGCTGGCGATGGAAGTGGTCTATGAGAGCTGTTGTGGATTGGACGTGCACGCCAAGACAGTGGTGGCGTGCCTGGTCACTAAGGGGCGCAAAGAGATCGGCACCTTTGCCACGATGACCGATGAGTTGCTGCAGTTGGGGGATGGGCTAAGCAGCGCGGGCTGCACAATGATACGTAGTCATGTTGCGTCCTCCTTGATTGGGCTTAATCGAATCACCTGATATTCGTATTTAATAGTGTGACTCCTCACTGCGGGTGTCTTCTGCCCACGGCGGTGACGCCCCACGCCCTATCTGTTGAGCGCTGAAGGGGTACAAACAGAGTTCTTATATCCGCACTTTCCAAGCGCCGCCAACATGTGTTTGGGTGGCGGTGCCTCGGCGGTAACGGGTGGCTTATTAGCGTAGAGCGGCACGGTGATGGCACGTGCATGCAGATGCAACGGCATGACCGGTTGTGTGTCGTTGCCGTAAACCGGATCGCCTAGTACGGGGCATCCCAGCGATGCGCAATGCACCCGAATCTGGTGCGTACGACCCGATTTTGGTTTTAACTCCAACCAGGCGATCCCCTCCGCCGCTCCCAGCGTGCGGTACTCCGTCACGGCAGGCTGGCCATCGGGTGCCGTCATCATCTTCCAGCCGCCCTGGTTGATAATCTTCTTAAGCGGGAGGTCAATAGTCCCCTGTTCTTCAGGCGGTTCTCCCGCAACAATCGCCCAGTAGATTTTCTCGATACGCCTCGCAGTAAACAGCTTGCCCAGCTTGCTCAGTGCCTTATGGTGCCTGCCCAGCACCAGGCAGCCGCTGGTATCGCGGTCGAGCCGGTGGGCAAGCGCAGGCAGGTGCGGCAAGCCAAACCGCAGCGCAGCGAAATACATCTCTAGATTAGGCCCGCCCCTCGGCCCCGCATGCACGGGAATCCCGGCCGGTTTGTCGATGATCAGCATCATCCCGTCACGGAATAAGAGGCGGTTTTGGAGTTCCTCGGGAGTCATGTGTTTGATTGCTAACAGCGATGCTTGAAAACTCATGGTTCGCTCATTTTAAGTTGGTTGAGCGCAAGACGACATACGGATATTCTCGCTCGGTGGTGTAAAGAACAATCATCCATCCCTCCTTCACGATAACGTTGACGAGCGTAGGACCATACGCTGTGAGCAGTCAGCCGCCGCGTTGTTCTTGTCCATGCGCAACGGTCTCTATTTGCCCCTGCGCAATAACTCCATCATCTCATACCGTCGCGGTGAGTCATCTTTCTTAAAGGTTGGTCGTAGAGCAATGAATTGAGAGGCACGATCCCGGCCCGGAGTCACCCAGGTCGCCCCCATGGGAACGGGTATGGACGTACCGCGCGCACCCGGCACAAAATCCGGATGTCCATGGATGATGAGGCCAAGGCGCATGAACTCGCCTTGGGGCGTGTAACTCAAGACGCAGAGAGGCGCATAGGTCTGAGCATCTAAATAAAAGGTCCGTTTTCCGTAGGGGTGGGATGCCTTGGGCACGGCTTCCAGAACAACTACTCGCCGCAGTTCCCATGCCGCGTTTGGATACCAGTTGTTTTTTCCACCAAATGTCAGGTGTTCCGCACGGAGAAAACCTGGCATGAGCAGGGTTTGTTCACCCTTATATGTCCACTGATACGCGTGCGTATAGCCGATAAAGAAGAAGGGCGGTTGTTCTTCCATGAGGACTTCATAGCGTCCACCCCCCATCAGCCCCAACACATTCGCATAGCTTTTCCGACATACGCCGATTCTGCGGGCTGTAGCACGGACTGGGGGGGAAAGCAGCCCTCCTCGCTGCACGCCTGATAGCGAACAGTGAGGTGAAGTGTCTGGTCCTCCCCCTCCTTTGTGAATGTCAGCGGCAAAGAGACGGCCACGTTCCGTTCATAGACAACGAACTCCTCCTCCAACCCCTCACTGCGATAGGGTGCGGGGTGGGTGAAGAATCACTTGCGGATTCCGCAAGTGTGAGATTTCACTCACTGTTGTTGGGTCAGCCCGTAGTTGTCGCGGCGGGCGAGAAACGTGACGACATCATTCGCCATCAGCAGGAGATCGTGAGTCTTGCCCGCGCGGTCTTTGACTTCGTCCCGGAGGACCGCTTCGGGGCGAAAACCCAGTTCCTCGAAAACCGCCCGCGCGCCCGTCTGATCAAGCGTCATCCGCGCGACAACTTTCTGGATGTCGAGCGCCAGCGCGATATTGAACGCCTCGCGGGTGAGGAGACGGCCCAGCCCCAGTTTGCGGGCACGCGGAGCAATGAGGACACGTAGTTCCGCGACGTGCCGTGACCAGTCGAAGTCGTTGCGATACAAGCTGCTGTACCCCAAGACTCCCGTTTTGTCCTCGGCGAGCACGGTGTGCATCGTGCCCTCCTCGATATTCCGCACCCAGCGATCGATCGCGGGTTGCCGCGTGATGTCGCGCCGTAAGAAGAGAAGATCGTGCGTGGGCAACTGCCGCGCAAAGTCAAGCAGATGGGGGCCATCCGCGCTGGCCATCATGCGTACGGTGACGTTCGTGCCTTTGATGTCGAGGGTTTTCGGAAAGCCTTCCACAATATCCTCCTGTGTGGTAATCACAAAAAGTCCTTAGAGGGAGCGTTTCGACAGCCACGTGTCAAGCTGGGGCCACAGCCGTTTGACGGCATTGGCTCCAGCCACCAGGCTCACATGTCCGCCTTTGAGCACGATTTCGTTTTTATCCTCGCTGCCGACTAACCCAATCAAATCGCGCGAGGCTGCCGTCGGTACGATATGGTCATGCTCGGCAGCCACGTGCAGAAAGGGGACGCGGATTTGCCCGAAGTCTACCCGTCGTCCGCCCAACTCGAATTCGTTTCGCACCAGCTTATTCTCGCGCAGGAATGCGGTGATGAATTGCCGTGCGGTTTCCCCGGCAAAAGGAATCTGGTCCGCTGCCCAGCGCTCGAACCGCAGATGCGCCTTCACAAACGCGTCGTCGTGGACGTTATCGAGAAGCTTCAACTGGCCCGCCGTCTTCTGAAACGGGCGCAGCATGTCGAACGACGCTTCGAGCAACTCGGGGGGGAGATTGCCGAGGGTGGTAATGAGTTGGTCAAGGTCGAAGTGGGCGGGATCGGTCCACGTTCGATACAGCGGCATGCCATCGGCGTTAATTGGGGTAGTGAAGCACACCAGATTTTTCAGTGGGCCGTCAGGATGGAGGGCCGCATACATCATCGCTAATTGTCCACCCATGCAGTACCCGACAATCGAGACATCCGGTTCTCCAGCCTCTTCCGTGACTTTACGCACGCAGGTCGGAATGAAATCCAGGACGTAGTCTTCGAGGCGCAAGGTTGCATGCTCGGCGCGCGGAACTCCCCAGTCAATCAGGTACACGTCGTACCCTTGCTGCAACAAAAACTCGACGAGGCTTTGCCCCTTGGTTAGATCCAGAATATAGGCGCGACTCACAAGGGACATGACGAGGACGATGGGGATACGGTAAATCTCGTCACAGAGAGGGCGATAGCGATACAGCTTCAGGGTGCCCTGTGCATAGATGACATCTTTAGGTGTTGCCCCGAGCTCACCAGTCAGATCGTCGGGTAACCTGAGGCCAGGAATATGGCGTTGAATTGCCCGCTCGACCGTGGCCCGCGCCTGCGACGCGATCTCTTCCTTCGATAGGTGTTGCTCTTGTTGCATACGCTACTCCTGCTTGGATGGCCTTCTCGTGCGCTTTGGGCGCAGCGGAGGACTCTCCTCGCTGCTCGCCAGCCCCCGCTCGGCTAGCGTACGACGCAGTTGGTGAATTTCGACCTGCAGCCCAGCCAGGACATCTTCGACTTTGCCCACGCGGTCGCTCAGCGCAAGGATATCAACACGCGAGGGCAAGTTCAGGTTCGCGAGATACTTGGCCATCGCGTCAGTGAACATGCGTTGGGCGTGGAGCCCCTCTTGCAGGTACTTTCCCGTGCTTTTGGCGACACGGTCATCCCCCAGCAGGTTCGTGACCGCCTCATTCCAGGACTTCTCTGACTTCTGGAACCACTCGCGCCACAGCCGGAGCGGTTCCAAATTGCTCGTGTCGTTGTTCTTGCTCATAGCCGATCTCCCTGCATGACAGTCTGTGAAGTTTCCTCGCGACCGTTTATAGCGGTAATGTTTCCGCGTGTCATCTGTTTGTCCTTGTTCAATCCGCCCACGTCACATCACAATGTAAACGGGTCAAGAGAATCGTCTTGATCTTCCACGTGCCGTTCTCTTTGACATAGTCTTCTTCATAGTGGCCGTAGCCCTTCAAGATGAACTGGGGCATGCGCAGATAATCGACCATCGCCCATATCCCGCGCGCGGTGGTCGGACTCGTCACCGCGATCTCCGGCATGTGGCCATGATGGACCGAGATGCCCTTGGACAGGAACCCGCTGACTGTCGCCACCAGGTTCGCGCGTCCGTTACATTTCAGTTGCGTGAGGTCGTCGCTCCGACTGCTGCCAGGGACGCCGTGATAGACTGCCGTCACATCTTCCGTAAACACCTCGCGCCACTCGTCCCACCGTTTCTGGTCCATGAGCCGAAAGTAGCGGGCCTTGAGTTGCTGAATCTGTTCGACCTCTTCGAAAGTGTTGAATCCCATGTTCATTGCTCCTTTGTCGCACGGCATCAGTTCCCGTGCGCGTGTTTCGTGTCGCCTCATTTACCGCTATCGCGGAATAATCGGCAAGAGCACATACGACGCCATGTCATCTTGATGAAACACGGTCTGCTGCGCGGGCATTCCTTTGCTGCCTTCGCCAAAACGTTCGCCGGTGTTGAGGTTGCGGTCGAAGCGCGGAAAGTTGCTGGAGCTGATTTCCAGCCGGATGCAGTGGCCCGGCAGGAACACATTGCTCGTCGCCCACAGATCAATGGTGAACAGATAGGGCTTTTTCGCCTCCATGAGTGTGGGCGCGCTCTCCGACTCCCGATACCGCGCGCGCAGAATGCCATCAAGCAGATTTTGCGCGTACCCGTTGGGATGCACATCGACGAGCTTGGCCGTGAAGTCCGTGTCCACCGCCGAGGACGAGGCCCACAGCGCGACCGTCACCGGGCCGGTGATCTCCAGCGGCTGCTCCAGTGGGGCCGAGGTATAGACCAGCACATCGTTACGCTCTTCCACCGGTCGCTGATCCTGCACGCCAATAGCGATAGTGAGATTGTTGCCGCCCAGCGACGGCACCGGATCATTGGGATCGTACACGTAGGTGTCCGCGCGTTGGGTGCTCGGCGGCACGGTCGAGAGCCTGCCATCACCGTGTAGGGAATTGGCTCCGTTCTGGCTGTGCAAGAAATAACGGATCTGTCGCATCGCGGGTGGTGGCCAGTCGGACAGCGTCTGCCAGCGATTCTCACCTAAGGTGAAAATCGTCACTGGCGGCTCGTCCATGATGCCGTTCTTGACATCCTTGAGCCAATAATCGAACCACCGGAGCTGGGTTTCCGTCAGGTCAATCAGCGCCGTATCACCAAAATCAATATCCCCGGTGCCACGCGCGCTGGGCACGGTATAGGGCAACAGATGTCCCCACGGGCCGATGATGAGGCGTTGACCGTTGCGCGCCTGGGCGAAGCGGCTGTTGGCCTTGATGCTCTGGTACGCGCTCATGCCCCCTTCGGCGAAGATGTCATACCACGAGGTGACGTGCAGCATCGGCACGCGGACACTGGCGGCGTGCCGGTTCACATTGGCGCGGTGCCAGTAGGGGCCGTCGTCGGCCTGCCGGATGTGTTCCGCGAAATAGGGCGCGGTCTCCTTGAGCAGCTCGCCCCAGTCCTTGATCGGCAGGTGGCGATACCACTTGTCCGTCAGCGGCGTGAACGCGTTCAACCCGAAGCGGGTAGTGCGCGGGATCGGAAACTCACCGCCTTCGACATACTCTTTCATCTTCTCCATCAGATCGGTGCGCCCTTGTCGCTTGAGGGTATTGAGACCCTTGAAGATGGCATACGGAGCCATCCAGCCCCACAGCGACACTCCGCCGGTGTGGTAAATCCAACTCGCGTGATAATCGGACGACGCCGAGACCGGGGCCATCGCTTGCAGTGACGGCGGCATGGGATCGTTGCAGGCGATCATGTATTGCGTGAGGCCGAGATAGGACTGACCCGTGGTGCCGACGCGGCCATTGGACCACGGCAACCGCGCGGCCCACTCGACGGCATCGTAGCCGTCCGCGACTTCTTGAAAGATGGTGTCGTAGTCACCCTCGGACTCGAACCGACCGCGACAGTCCTGAATGACCGAGATGTAGCCATGGCGGGCGTAGAGATGATTAGGGCCATTGGGATCGTCGAGCCCGCGCTTGCTGTAGGGCGTGCGACTCAGCAGGACCGGAAAGCGCCCCTCGCCATCCGGGTGGATCACGTCGGCATGGAGCGTGACGCCGTCGCGTGTTTTCATCGGCACATTCTTTTCGGTGACGACTTTGTATTTTTTTCGTACTGGTACGATCATAAATGCCTCCCCTTGCAATGGTTGGTGTGTGATGACGGTCGTGCTCTAGCAAGTTGTTCCGCGGGGCGCAACCTTGAGCGAGTTCCGAGTTCCGAGTTCCCTCTCCTGGCTGGGAGAGGGTTAGGGTGAGGGGGATCGAGAGATCCTTTCATCTTTCGCGCATTGCACTTGCTCTTCTCCTCTGGTGAGATAACGCGCATGTGCTGAAGGTCGCTTTCTTTTGTGGAGGTGAGTCCATGCTCAATACGGTCTGGGCAGTGATCCGCGACGGCAAAATCGAACCGCTCGAACATATTAATCTGCCTGAAGGGGCTCAGGTGTTAGTCACGCTTCTTCCTGATGATGAGGAAGCGCGGTTCTGGCAAGGCGCCACGCGGATGTCCCTGGATGCTGTCTGGGATAACGCCGAGGACGAGGTGTATGCCGAACTACTCGAAAAATGACATTGTCCTGGTTCGGTATCCTTTCTCGAATCTATCAGGGGCGAAGGTGCGACCGGCGGTCGTAGTAAGCGCTCCACATGTTTCTCAGGATTGTTTTCTGGTGCCGTTGACGAGTAAGACGACGGGTCTTCTTCCCGGAGAGTTTATGCTGGCTGATTGGGCAGCTTGTGGACTGAACGTGCCAACGACGGTGAAACGTGGGATTTACTCTGTTCACTCGACGTTGATTCTGAAGCTCTTGGGGCAACTGATTATCAACGACGTTCGACAACTTGAGCAATCATTGCGTGGATGGCTCGCATTGGTCTGACTGACACTGAGGTTTCCCTCAAGACTCGTAGCCTACCCAACGGCGACCTCCAGGGGCGTGACAAACACCTCATGGTGGAGTCGGGTTTGGACTTCGGACGGATCGGCCGTCTCAAGGAATAATTCGATAGCTTCAATATGTGAGGTGACTTGTACTTTTGCCATTGGTGGTTTCCTTTCTCCTCCAGTCGGTGGTTTGATGAATAGCTCTCCCTACTGCTCGACAGTCGCTCGCGTCGCATACTTCCTAATGCGGGGTTGCTGTATCTTTGGCGTGCTGTTCCTCCTTCGCCGGTGCCTGCTTGTCTTTCGACACTGCCGTTACATATTCATCCGGTGTGACTCCCGCGCCATACGTATTTGCATACACCTGCGTGAACTCCGCCCCGAACAAGACAATCAAGGCGGAATAATACACCCATACTAAGACGACGATGAGCGAGCCAGCCGCTCCATACGCCGAGCTCACCCCGCTCTGTCCTATATAGAGCCCGATGAGAAATTTCCCCAGGGTAAACAGCACCGCCGTGATGGAGGCGCCAATCCAGACGTCTTTCCAGACCATATGCACGTCCGGCAGAATCTTGTAGATCAGCGTAAACAGCAGCGTCAGGAAGCCAAAGGACACCAGCAGATCTATGCCCTGCCACACGACAGATTCTCCTGCGGAGGCTCCCCCGACGACCTGCAGCACGGCGGTGAGCGCCGTGCTCACCACCAGCGAGACCACGAGCAAAAAGCCAAGGCCAAGCACTAGCGCGAAGGACAAGAAACGGGCCCGTATCAGTCCCATGAGGCCGAGGCCTGATTTCGGTGCGACCCCCCAGATCGTGTTCAGGGAATCTTGGAGTTGGCCCACAACTCCTCCAGCCCCAATCAACAAGGTTACGACGCCGATGATGGTGGCCAGGATGCCGGAGCTTGGTGTACTGGCGTTCTGGATCATCCCCTGAATCGCCTCGGCCCCTTGCGGTCCCACCAGTCCTTGCATGGTACTTGTGATTTGGTGCTGGGTGGCATCACGCCCAAAGAACAGCCCCGCAACCGCAAGGGTAATGATCAGCAGGGGAGCGAGAGAAAACAGCGTATAGTAGGACAAGGCGGCGGCTAATTGGAATGGTTTGTCCTCGTTCCACTCAGTGAACGTATCAGTCAACAGCTTCCAGAGCGCGGTCATATGCATTGCCGAGTTTTCCTTCCTTGGCGACTGCCCGTATAGGTGGGCACAATGCGTTGCGGGCTGCTGCGCCTCAGGTTCTCCTGCAGTTATCCCAACAAGCGCAAAAACTTCTGATACGCCCCGATGCACTCCTCCGGTTCATCCACATAGATTTCATGTCCCGGCCCCTCGACCACGGTCAGCCGCGAATTGGGGATCAACGTCCGCATCGAGAGTTGATCGCTGAGCGGAGTAATCGGACTGCGGGACGGCGCGAGTATCAGGGTGGGGACTTTGATCTGTGGCAAGATCGGTGCGGTGTCGGCACCGTCCAGCGTGCGCGCGATGCCCTGCAAGACGTGGGTTGGCGTCTTTCCCCATTCATTCAGGACCCACTCAATATGCTGGGGATTTTTTCCGCTAATGATCCGCTGCTCGATCAGGATGCGCCCCCAGCCTTTGGAGCCGTCCGTGGCCAGGGCTTTGTTGACGTTGCCGTGTGTGCCCGACAAGGCTTGTGTCCCCGCCGGACGAATCGTCGTCGGTGAGTTGCAAATAGTCAGGCTCTTCAGCCGCTCCGGCCAGCGCGACGCGAACACGACCCCCAGAATACCGCCGATGGACTCGCCGATGTAATGGACTTTCTCCAGGCCGATGGCGTCCATGAAGGCGCGCATGTCGTTGACCAGTTCGTCGATGGACCATTTGTGGTCCGGCCCCGGATCGCTGGACTGGCCATGTCCACGCATGTCACGGCGCAAGACGCGATAGTCTCGCGCCAGGGCGGGCACCCAGTGATACCAGAACTTGGTGCTGCGCCCGACGCCGTGCTGTAACCACACGGTGTCCTTGTCTTTGACCCACGGGTCGGTGAAATCGTCGATCTCGTAAAACATTTCGCAGTTGTTGGCGGTGATTTTTGGCATGGTTTCTCCCTTCTGCCGCGGTAAGCGTTCAGCGGTCAGCCGTCAGCTTTCAGCAAAAACAAAGAGGGTGCATCCTGGGAAATCTTGTGTTTTCCTTTCTGGCTGACGACTGAAAGCTGATAGCTGAACGCTTACCCGCGCGTTACACGATCTGGAGTTCTTCAGTAATGAATGACAGGCACTTCTCCAAATCGACGAATTTCAGTTCGTCCGGGCGGATGATTGCCAGGTAGCGTGGTTCCTTGAAGGCGGTCTCTAACTCTTCCACGCTGTCGAACCATAACTCCGCGATGCCGTCATACGCGCCCGCGGCTCCGAGTGGCATCGCGCCCTTCACCAGGTGACCTTGCACATACTTCCTGACGTGGCGAATGAACTCTGGCACGCTTTTGACCACCGTCCCGTGGTGATTCTTCCAGTAGGCGTCATATTCTTCCCATATGAGTCCAGCTTTCCGTGTGGCGAGAATGGTGTACTTGACCATAATTGGTGTGCTCCTTTCTTAGTAAGCGTTCAGCTATCAGCTTTCAGTCGTCAGCCAGACACGGCTACACGGAAAATTTTGCTTAATCGTTAACATCAGCTAGAGAGCTCAAGGTGCGTACTCTTTGTCTTTGCTGAAAGCTGACGGCTGACCGCTGAACGCTTTTTTTTCTCTTATGCGCTTAATTCATAGAGCCGCGCCGCGTTTCCCGCGACCATCTGGTAAACTTCCGCTTCTGGGATTCCCGCGAAATCCTTGGCGACTTGCTCGCGCGAGTGGGGAAACGTCCCCTCGGTATGCGGATAGTCCGACCCCCACATCAAGCGATCGACGCCGATCAATTCCCGTGTGAGCACGCCCGCGCGGTCATCCTCGAACGTCGCCCAGAACTGACGCTTGAAATAGAAACTCGGCGGTTCGACGACTTTGGGTTCCATCCAGTGGTGATGATCTTCCCACCAATGGTCCATCGTGCGCAGCAACGAGGCGATCCAGCCGATGCCGCCTTCCACCAAGACAAAGCGCAGCTTGGGATAGCGTTGCGGCACGGCACCCCAGATCAGATCCGCCATCGCCCGTTGCATCGAACATACTTTGCTATCGACATAACTCTTGCCCATGCCGAGCCGACCGACTTTGCGCATGAAAGGTTCATCGGTGCCGACATGAAGCGTGACGATCATGCCCAAGTCCTGGGCGGTCTCCCACAGCCGCGCGTACTCTGGCTCACCATACGAGCGGTCCGCGACCTCGGTGGGAATCATGATCGAGCGCAGTCCCAGCTTGGCGGTGCGCTCGACTTCTTCAAGGGCCCATTCGATAGGGCCGCGCATCGGCACTAAGGCCGCGCCTAACAGTCGCTGCGGCGACGCGGCGCAGAACTCACCGAGCCATTCGTTATAGGCCCGCAGACACGCGCGCACATACGCCGCATCTGGAGCCGAGGAAATGAACAAGCCGAGTCCAGGATAAATCACTTCCGCCCGTACATGGTCGGTGTCCTGGTCAACCAGCCGCGCGGAGGGTTCCCAAGCCCCACGGCGCGTGTTGGCGTGGCGATAGCCCTCGGCGGATTTGATGGTGCTATTGATCTTGTCATCAAGCGCGACCCCTTCGAGGCCGACGGGAATCGGCGCGAAGCCGTCAATCAGATAGTAGTCCCCGTTCGCGCGCGATTCGACGCGCGGGGCGCGGTCACGAAACTGTCGATCGATGCGGGTGGTCCACAAATCGCCGGGCTCCACGACATGGCCATCGGCGGACACGTACCCTTTGTCGAGACTTGGCATAGAGAAGTTCTCCTTGTGATTGTGCTGGGGGTGCTAGCGCGCGTAATGCAGCTTGAGGCCTGGCCGTGGCCAATCCATCGCCACCAGCTTCCCGGTGCTGGTGAGCGTGATGTAGGCCGTTTTCATATCAGGGCCGCCGAAACAGAGGTTCGTCGTGAGCGGATCACCCGTCGGAATAAACTCGACCGCGCCGCTGTTTGGTGCGATGACCGAAATCCCGCCGTTAATCAATGTCGCTACGCAGACGTTCCCGGCGCTATCGACCGCCATTGAGTCGAGGAGTTGGTAGCCGGGGAGTCCAGTCAGCAGCGTGCCGCCACCGGGACCGGCGAGGAGTGCGCCACCGGCACCTTGGGTGCGAGTCAATTCGCCTGGGCTGGGGATGTCCCACTGCCAGACCCTCCCCTCGAACGTCTGGGCGACATACAGTTTCTTATCGCCCGGCGCGAGGCCAATGCCGTTGGGGCCATCAATGGGCGCGATCATCTCCCGAACCGACGAGCCATCGGTCTTGGCGTAGTAGATCGCCGTGCGGTCCTTTTGGTGCTCTTGGACCTTGCCAAAGTCGGTGAACCAGAACCCGCCGCTGGCATCGAAGACCAGATCATTGGGGCCGCGCAGGCGACGGCCGTTGCATTCGGTATAGAGGACTTCGACTTTGCCGCTGTCGATATCGACCCGTTGAATACAGCCGCCGGTATAGTTGTCGGGTACGCCTTCGGTTGGGCTGCCGTCCGGCGCGAGTCTCAGTCCGCCGTTGTTACAGATATAGACTTTCCCGTCCGGTCCAAAGGCGGCACCATTGGGGCCCCCGCCGGTTTCGGCGACGACTTCCTTGGCACCATTGGGGCGCACGCGGGTCAGTGTGCCGCGCGCGATCTCCACGAGCAGGACACTGCCATCGTTCATCGCTATTGGGCCTTCGGGGAATTTCAGTCCCGAGGCAATTTCTCGCATCTGTGGCATACGTGGGGTCTCCTTGTTCGGTTGTTGTCGTGAATCGGTCCCCGCTGGAGAGGGAATCGGAGAAACGGAGAATCGAGGAATCGGAGAGGGGATTGGTGCGCGTACATACTGACTTGGTATGACGCGCACGCTTCCGTTTGGTCTAGCTCTCGCTCGTCGGAGCAAATGAATCTACGGTGATCTGGCGTGACTTGAACTTCCACTCGCCACCGACCTTGGCGTACTCATCATTATACCAGCCCGACATGAGGTGCTTTTTGCCGTCACGCATCAAGCGCACTTCCACATAACAGGTGCCTTTGGCCTGGTTCGGCCCCTGTAGTTCGATGACGTGGTTGTGAATGAACGGACGCGGCTTCGAGGCGTCTAACTGACCACTAATCATGGAACGGAGCGCCCCGCGTCCCTGGGCCTTCGGCAGGCTGGGATCATTGGTGGCGAATGAGCCATCTTCAGTGAACAGGTTCGCATAGCCATCCAGGTCTTTTTGCCACACGCAGTGACAATAGCGCAGGGGAAGATTGCGAATCGCCTCGCGGTCAATGACTTCTTGTAGTGCGGTCTCGGTATTCTGTGCGGCCATGGGGTCCTCCTTCTTTTTGGTTACGGGTTACGGGGGTCGGGTTACGCGGTTGCGTGTCACACGCTTGCGTGTCACACGCTTGCGTTGATGTCGATGTTGTACAGCCGTTTCGCGTTCTCGAACACGATGTTGCGGGTGATGTTCGCCGGGATGCCCGCGAAATTGTGGTCGATCACCTGGAGTGACTTGGGAAACGTCGAGTCGGCGTGGGGAAAGTCCGATGCCCACATATAGTTGTGTTCGCCGAAGAACTTCCAGGTGGCCGGGCCCAGGGGATCATCTTGGAAGGTCGCCCAGATAT